>NZ_JAJOMZ010000007.1 GCF_024699965.1 Flavobacterium sp. J372 | reverse complement strand
GTTCTAACTAATACTTACGTAAGCGTACCTCAAGCTACAACAACTTTTGAAAGGCAAAAGGCTACCTTATACGCACCCCCTGATAACCACCCTACAACTGTTGCAACAGTATTTAATGGTGTGTTTACAGGCACACCAACAAACGGTACGGTAACATTCCCGCTGGTGTATGAAAACGATTCTAAATCATACAATGCTGTTGGTAACCCTTACCCGTCGCCAATAAACGTGAGGTGAATTTATTGATGCAAACATCAACAATATTGAAGGCACGCTATGGTTCTGGAGAAAAACAAATGACCCTACAAAGTCAAGCTACACAACACTTACCAAGTTTGCTTATGTGGCAAATGCAGCGCCGGGCGGAGAAAATGACTTTTGCGGTTGACCCTAACGGAATCATGAACACAGGACAAGGCTTTATAGTAAAAGCTAAGAATGCAGGAAATATAGTATTTACAAACAAAATGCGTAAGGCAAACAGCTCTAACCAGTTCTTCAGAAATGTACAGGGCGCTGAAGAAAGCTCAGAACCTGCACAGGCTTCAAGAATGTGGATAAACGTAAGCAATGAAACAGGTGCCTTCAGCCAGACAGTGGTAGGCTATACTGCAGACGCTACAAACGGAATAGACAATGGTATTGACGGGCGTTCTCTGGTTGATGGTGGTGTAAATCTTTACAGTGTGGTAGGTACAGACCTGCTTGCAATACAAGGCCGTGCTGAATTTGTAAACACAGATATTGCTCCGCTTGGATTTAAGACAAATGCTACCGGTACATTTACATTCGCGATAGACCATGCTGATGGTATATTTATTGACGGCCAGCAAGTGTTCCTTAAGGATAATGTGACAGGTACGCTACACAACCTTACTAACGGAGCTTACACTTTTACCAGCGAGATTGGAACTTTCAACGAGCGTTTTGAGCTTAGGTATGCTGCTGATGGCGCTCTTGGAACTGACACTCCTGCAGTTACTCCACAAGACGTGATAGTTTACCAAAAAGATAAGCAGGTTGCAATAACGTCTCCCGTAGCTTTAACTGAAGTTGTAGTGTATGACCTTCTTGGTAAAGTGATCTCTTACAGCAAAAATGTGAACGCGACAGAATTTACAACAACAAATCTTAACATTTCAAACCAGGTTGTGATTGTAAAAGCTACAACTGATAACGGACAGGCTGTAACTAAAAAGTAATTATAAAACAATAAAGATAAGTTGGTGATTTGATTATTGGTTGAAAGGCCCCGGAGCACGCTCTGGGGCTTTTCTTATTTTGTAATCAACAATGATACCGCGTTACCACCAAATCCGACTGCGTTTACCAAAATCTTTTTCAGTGATGCAGGCTTTGTGTGAGGCTCACCTGAAAAGGGCAGGCCAATAAAAAGTCTGGTGCTGTAGCATAAGCACACCAAGCTCTACGGATAAGATTCCCGATGTGCCGAAAGTGTGCCCGGTTTTCCATTTGTTTGTGGTTAACTGCGGAAGATTGGCTCCAAAGATTTTTTGGATAGCTGTAAACTCGGCGTTATCGCCTTTAATCGTCCCGGGTGCGTGCATAACAATAGCATCAATTTCATGTAACGGTGTATCTCCAATTGCCATCTTCATTGACTTTTGCAAGCATTCCGCTTCTGCAGAAAGAGATACGCCGTGCGAGAGTAATTCGGTGGCATACCCGTATCCGCTGATGTACGCCAGTGCATTTTCAGCCTTACCCACTTCAATGCATGTAATACCTGCGCCTTCACCAAGCACTAGTGTGTTTTTTGTTTTGGATAAGTCGCCTGCCCTGTTAGGATATTCATCTCCTCCTGAAGAATAAATTTTCATGGCCTTCATTTGTGCGATGGTGAAGGGCGTGAGTGGCGCCTCGCTGCCCCCGGCAAGGAATTTATCTGCCATGCCTGCATTAAGCCATGCAATACCGTTTAAAATGGCGTGTAGCGATGTTGAGCACGTAATGCTATGTGAGATGTCCGGGCCTGAGCTATTAAGGTCGTGCGCCACCCATGATGATATATTGCCTAAAGTTGTAGCAGGTGAAGTATGTACGTTGGTTTTACCGGTTGAAATAAACTCGCTATGATTGTTTTCAAAGAGGCCTGTCGCGCCGCGTGATGAGCCTATATTAATCCCGAATGTTGAATCATTTCCCCAGCCTGCTTGCTCAATAGCTTTCCGTGAAGCTAGGATAGCATACAGTACAGAATCATCAAGATGGATATATTTATGCTCAGAGTGTTTTAAAGCTTCAACTTCATGCTTTAGATTTTCAGATAATGCAGCCACAGAAACGGCCTGCCCCCCCATCTCCATATCATGTATATTTGTTTCAGGGTTGAGATAGCTTTGCCAGACAGCAGTACCATCAGCCCCGAGTGATGATAATGTTGAAACAGAAAGTATAGATATGGTTTTAGCCACGGTTTAGCGCATTTCCTGCAAAAATAGCAATAAAAAAACCGCAATCAGCGGTTTACTTTTTCACGGTTGAAATAGCAACTTTTGATAGAGCGGAGCTCACTCTCTCCCCTTATCACTCTGCTGAATTCATTCCAGGTTTTCTCGGTTATGAATTTTTGAAGGGGCTGGCTTACGGCAGCAATATTTTGCAGGTTCTGCTTAATCAGGTCATCCCACATTTCGTGATATTTCAAAATATCATCAGGGTAAACCACTTTACGGTCTGTACCCTCATCTTCTGCTTCAAAAGGGTCGCTCACGTTAAGGTAGCCATAGTCATCAGTAAGCTGCTCGCCCGGTTGTATATCGCGGATGGCAATTTCAAAATCATAAGCCGTACTCATACAGCTTGGGTTAAAACTGTGGTTTACCTGCCGGGCATGGTCCCAGCACAGCACGCTCTCGCCTTTGCTGTTGGTAAAGCAGTAGGTTTCGAGATACGTACGCACATTTGGATTGAGCTTCTCAATATCTGCTTCGGTAAAGATTCTGTCAAGATCGTCCTGTACCCAGGTTATGGTGCCTTTCGGGATAAATTTTTTGGCAACCACGCCATAGCCCACAACATCGTTTATAAATCGGACCTCGGTATCAGGGTGTATCATTAGTAACGTATTAACAGAAACTAATTTACATTATTTTTTCAAGTGCCTCTTCCACCACTTCATAAATATATGTTAATTCCTGCTCACTAATTATATAGGGTGGAAGGACGTAAATTGTATTCCCTACCGGCCTCATTATAATACCTTTCTCTATGAAAAAATTATAAAGCCTGTTTCTAAAGTTTCCGTAATAGCTTTCTACACTATCCCTTTTCACATCAAACGCCAAGATTACTCCACAAACTCGCGGATTAGCTACACGTCGATGTCTTTTAATCTTCTCCAAAAATTGATGATGCCGATTGTTTATTCGTGCTATATTTTCCTGCATTTCAACTGATTCCAACAAATCAAGTCCTGCCAGTGCCGCAGCACAGCCGGTTGGGTTTCCGGTAAAAGTATGCCCATGAAACAGGGCTTTGTTCACATCATCATCATAAAAACCATCAAATAATTCCTGAGTAAATGTTGTGATTGCCATAGGTATAGTGCCTGCTGTCAGCGCTTTAGACAAGCATATCATATCGGGTTGCTGCGTGAGGTAGTTGCATGCGAAGTTTTTTCCTGTCTTTCCAAAGCCTGTCATAACCTCATCAGCAACAGTGAAAATGTTATTATCCCGGCAAATTGCTATTAGTTCATCAAGCGGTGCTGCATCATACATCACCATTCCTGCTGCGCCTTGCACCAAAGGCTCGAAAATGAATGCGGCATATTCACCGGTAGCTGCAAGCGTTTTTAAGGCAGCGATGCTCTCTTCCTCTTTGCCGAAAACCGGTACCGGAATCCGTTCTACTTCAATTAGCGAGCCTCTGAAAGCTTCGGTAAAAAATGAAATGCCGCTGGCTGCCATTGCTGCAAAAGTGTCTCCGTGAAAGGCATTTTCAAACGCAAGAATTTTGGAGCGTTTTTCACCTTTATTGTAGAAGTATTGCAACGCAACCTTTATAGCAATTTCAACAGCTGTTGAACCATTGTCTGAGAAAAACAGTTTTTTTTGGTTATCAGGTAAAAGCGGCAAAAGTCTTTCTGCCAATAGTATCGCAGGTTCGTGAGTAAAGCCGCCGAAAAGCACATGCTCCAGCGTTGTTAGCTGTTTGTATATTGCGTCCGCTATGTATTTATTGCTGTGTCCGTAAGGGTTTACCCACCATGAGGCAATAGCATCAATATACTCTTTGCCGTTCTCGTCCCACACTTTTGCACCTTCAGCCTTCGTAATGGCTATGTGTGACGGTGCAGTCTTATGCTGGGTGTATGGATGCCACAAGCAGCTGGCATCGCGTTGTGCCAATGTTTTATCGGTTGACATATTTATAATCCTAAAAGCTTCTCTAGAAATTTATCTGCGTAGTACTTTACTACATTTGCATCAAAATAAGGCTCGTTTTCAATTCTGCCTATCATCGGGATACCTGTTTTCTTAAGAATGATTTCTTCAGTTGAAGAATTTTCATCACCATTAAAGATAATCCCTGAAATAGTAATGCCCCTATTTTTCATTACCTCGCAGGTAAGCAGCGTATGGTTAATGCTGCCCAGGTAATGCCTTGAAACAATTATTACCTTGTAGTCGGGCTGAATAAGGTTAGCTATTGTATCAGTATCATTCAGCGGTACAAGAAGTCCGCCAGCTCCCTCCACTACGAGGTGATTATCAGTTTCAGGTTCTGTTATTTTATTAATATCAATAATTATATTATCAAGCATTGCCGAAAGATGCGGGCTGGCAGGGGTCATTAGTTTGTATGCCGATGGATGAATAATTGTCTGCCGGTTACTTATATAGCGTTCAATCTTATGGCTGTCTGAATTTTCAAGGTCTCCTGCCTGTACGGGTTTCCAGTAATCTGCCTCTAAAGCTTCAGTTATAATTGCTGAGGCCACCGTCTTTCCAACGTCTGTTCCTATACCTGTTACAAAAATTTTCATACGGCAAATGTACCGTATAATTTAATAAAATATTGGCAGTGCGAGGTTTCAACAATTCATAAATTTGATAACCTGACTATTAATTTAACACGATTATACTGATGGATACTTTACGTGTGCCGGGTTATATTAAAACCGTATATATTGCGCTGCTGATTATCATAATTGTGTTTTTCATGATAATGGCAAAAGGCCTCCTTGTACCATTACTGATTGCAGGCTATATCGCTATGCTTCTTACTTCTACCTGCAACATGCTGGAAAGACGAAAAATTCCGCGCTCTATCAGTGCGTTTATAGTTTTGTCGCTTTTCCTGATATTTATCCTTGGTATTTTTGCATTGATTTACATACAGGTAAGAGTTTTCGCTGCCGATTTGGGCGACGAGCTCAGCACCAAACTCAACAGTTTTATTATTCAGGCTAACGCCTGGTGTTTGGAAGCTTTCGGGTTTGACCTGGGTATGCGAAATGGTTTTGAGGTAAGTAAAGCGGTAGAAATTGTACAGCCTGAAAATACATCAACTACAAGCCTTATCTTTTCCACTATCAGTACGCTTTCAGACATTATACTATTACCTGTTTTCATTTTCTTCCTGCTCATTTACCGCGACCACCTGGCAGTATTTATAACCAAAGTTTTCAGGAAGGAAAATAACACCATGCTACTTGACAAGATGAAGTCTCTCCGCCAGATTGTACATCGCTATATTGTAGGCGCAAGTAAAGTGATGTTCATTCTTGCCATTGTAAATACGGGAGTTCTCTTTGCGCTGGGTATTGAGCATGCCATATTTTTTGGAGTGCTGGCCGGTATGCTCAACATCATACCATATCTTGGCCCCTCACTTGGGGCCATACTTCCTTTTCTGTTTGCGCTGATAACAAAAGACAGCCTGTTTTACCCAATTGCTGTTTTAGTGGCATTTACATTTATACAATTGCTTGAAGGCACATTTCTAACCCCGAAAATTACCGGCGGTACAGTAAACCTAAATGCTTTGGTTACATTTATCGGGCTACTGATTGGCGGTGCAATATGGGGCATTGCGGGCATGATTCTAATAATACCTACAATAGCTATACTTAAGAAACTATTTGAGCTTAGCCCTGATACGCAGCCTTACGCTTACCTGTTTGGGGAAGAAGACAGCAACTGGTTTAAACGGCGCAAACGGCGGAGTGAAATCCCTACTACTGAAGATGAAGCATAAGCTGTTTGATAACAGCTTCAATCTCGCTGTGAGTATTGTAACTGTGCAGGCAAAAGCGAAGCCTCTCCTGCCCCGAAGGAACTGTCGGCGCCAGTATAGCCCGCACATCAAAACCTTGTTCCTGCAGATTTGCTGCTAAATTTCGCACTCGCTCATTACCCGGTATTACAGCACAATGTATGGCTGACTCACTGCTGATGAAATACTTGCCGAGATCGCTCTCTTTAAGCAATTTTTTGAAGTTTGATATATTACTGAAAAGCGAGCTTCTGTTTGTGTCTGCTTCTCTTTGCAGATAATCGTAACTTGCAATGATCGTGGCAACAGAATGTGGCGGCAATGCTGTGGTGTAAATAAAACTCCTTGCAAAATTTACCAAATAGTCTTTAAGCGCGACGCTTCCAAACACCGCTGCACCATGGCAGCCCAGCGCCTTACCAAAAGTAACAATCCTGGCAAAACAATCTGAATTTGTTGCCAGGCCGCTGCCAAAAACTCCTACTGCGTGGGCTTCATCAACCACCAGTCTGCATTTGAGCTCACTACACAATCCTGCCATTTCAGCCAGATTTGGCGAATCGCCATCCATTGAGAAAACAGACTCTGTAACGATATAGATCTCAACCGCCGATTCTCTGAATTTTTGCAAAAGACTTTTAAGGCTTTCTACAGAGTTATGCTTGAATTTATAGGCTCTGGCATTGCCAAGCCGCATACCGTCGCGTATGGAGGCGTGTATAAATTCATCATACAGCACAATATCATTTTTTTGCGGGACACTGCTGAAAAACCCAATATTGGCATCATATCCTGAATTGAAGATAAGCGCGGTTTCAGAGTCATGATACTTTGCAATCAATTGCTCCGCATCAGAGTAAAGCGGGTGGTTCCCACTAATTAGGCGTGAACCTGTGGCGCCATTGTAAGGATATTGCGCTAAAACTGAAACAGCATTTGCAGCGATGGTATTATTGCGTGAAAACCCCAGATAATCATTTGAAGAAAAATCTACCAGGCTGCTATATGCAGGCAGTATTCTGAATGCTGATGCATCCTTCCGTGCCTGAAGTTTTTTAGCTAATGATTCCGGGAAATTTTGCATGCTTAAAATTAATCAACATGACAATCATTGAAACAATAAAATAATATCGTTTTCTAATAATAGCATACCGTTTATCAATAATTATTATATTTGCTAAAATCTAAATCAATTCATTATGCAAAAATTACCGCTACTCAAAAATCTTACTACAGTACTGCTTCTTTGTACCGGCGCGTTTGTAGCCTTTGCAATTCCGTTTTTTTTATGGCGATATTTATGCCTGATAAAATCCCCTTTAAAGTAAATGACAATATAGTTACTGACTTTGCAATAGAAGATTACATTCTGCTTGCTTGTAATATTCTGGCTGTAGCATTTACGCATACGCGCTTTACTTATTTAAAGATGTACTAACTGCATTTTCTAAAAAGAGACTGTTTGCAAACGAGGTCATCAGGAATCTTGACCAGGCCGGTAAAGCAGTATTGATAGGATTTGCGATATATGTGGTGCCTGAGTTTTTATATACTTCTATTTTTGAAAGCAGCTTTTCTATTTCACTTGGTTTTGATTCTCTGTTTACACCGATGGTTGGGCTATTCCTTATTGTGCTAAGTGAAGTTTTTCCTTACTGCAAAAAGCCTGAAAGAAGAGAATGACTTAACTGTTTAGCACTATGCCAATAATAATAAACCTTGACGTAATGCTTGCAAAACGGAAAATGCGCAGCAATGAACTTGCTGAAAAAGTAGGCATTACAACAGCAAACCTCTCAATCCTGAAAACCGGTAAGGCAAAAGCCATTCGATTCTCAACACTCGAAGCCATTTGCGAAGCGCTTGAATGCCAGCCGGGTGACATAATGGAATTTGTCAGCTAATAAATTTTATGAATTGTTTAGGCATATAGACTTTCATATATATTTGCATTGATTAATGCTGCACCAACACCAATGACAATTACACATAAAACAGACAGATTTTCACGCTTTACTAACCTGCTGAAGCAATCATTAAAGGGCGAAAATATAGATTTTACAACGATCTCTATCAGGCGTGCAGTATTGCTGCTGGCCATCCCGATGATGCTCGAGATGATGATGGAGTCCGTATTCGCTTTGGTTGACCTGTATTTTGTAGGCCATCTTAAAAACAGCAGCTTTGCCGTACAGACAGTTGGGTTAACCGAGTCTGTGCTTTCAATCATTTATTCCGTAGCCATTGGTATGAGTATGGCTGCCACAGCAGTAGTGGCCCGCCGCGTTGGCGAAAAAGACCCTGATGCCGCCTCACGCGCCGGTATGCAGGCTATAGTGATAGCGCTGATAATCAACATACCTATTGCAATCTTGGGGATAATATTCGCGAAAGACATTTTGCTGCTAATGGGCTCATCTGAAGCATCTGCAGAATATGGGCAAACTTTTATGAAGATACAAATGGGCAGCAGCTTTGTCATTATGATGCTGTTCCTGTTCAATGGTGTTTTCCGCGGGGCGGGCAATGCTGCTATTGCCATGCGCAGCCTCTGGATTGCCAATATTTTTAATATAATACTGTGCCCGCTGCTAATTTTAGGCTGGGGCCCTATACCGGCATTTGGCCTTACGGGGGCAGCCATAGCAACCGCATTAGGCCGCAGCACAGGCGTTATTTATCAGCTGTACAACTTATTCAAAGGCAAAGGTATTTTAAAGGTTGCAGCCTCATATTTTGTGCCCGACTTTGACCAGATTAAAGCAATAATCAAAGTTGCAGCCCCGGGTATAATGCAGTTTGTTATTGCATCGTGCAGCTGGATTTTCCTTGCGGAACTTGTAGCAACCACAGGTGGTGATGAAGGTTCGGCCGGCTACCAGAGCGCCATACGGATTATGATGTTTTTTATGTTACCCGCGTGGGGGCTTAGCGGCGCGGCAGCTACACTTGTTGGGCAGCATCTCGGCGCAAAAATGACAGAGCGCGCAGAGCGTTCGGTATTTGTAACAGCAAAATTCAATGTGATATACATGGGCAGCATTATGGTTATATGCCTGCTGGCGGCCGACCCAATGATGTGGTTCTTCACTAATAATGCAGATGTTCATGACATTGCCGTTGAGGCGATACGCATATTGAGCGCAGGCTATATTTTTTACGGAATCGGCATGGTGCTACTGAACGCCTTTAACGGCGCAGGAGACACACGCACACCTACGTGGGTTAATTTCTTTGGGTTCTGGACGTTCCAGATACCACTGGCCTACCTTCTCGCAAAATACTATAATTTTGGGCCAACAGGTGTTTTTATAGCGATACCAGCAGCAGAAACATTAATGACAATAGCTGCTGTAATTTTATTCAGGCGCGGGCGCTGGAAGAAAACCACTGTTTAATATTGATAACATCATGCTTTATCCTTTATGAAGAAAATCATCTTTTTATTTCTTATTGCAACATCAGGCGTCTTTGCACAAAATGCAGGAGGGCTTAATGCGTCGGCGCTATCCCCTGCAGGGCATGCATATGTGGTTGGTGAAATTTATGTAATCCCTCAAAACCCAAATCATACATCGGCCGGAACTGTGGCGATAGCATCACAAATACTTTTCAGTACGCTGGGCACGAATGATTATATTGTTTCGGGTGATGTAAAGTACTATCCAAATCCCACAAAAGACTTTGTAACAATTGAGCTGCCGGAAAGCGTAGATTTGAGCAAAGCAGAGCTTTATGACCTTAAGGGTGCAAAGGCACAATTTCATGTAACATCAAACACTGTAAACATCACAACACTGCCGGCAGGAATTTACATTCTCACTTTTCCTGACACTAAAATAAAATCAATAAAAATTGTAAAAAATTAACATGAAAAAGATATACCTATATTTTGCACTAGTTTTTGCAACAACACTTTTTGCACAGATACCGCAAGGTTTCAGCTATCAGGCTGTAGCACTTAACAGCAATGGTACAGCCGTTGCATCAGCACCTGTAAATGTAAGGCTGAGCATACTTGATAACAGCGCTATGGGAACGGCTGTGTATACCGAAACCCACAACCCTACAACAAATAGTATGGGACTGTATACCCTTACAATCGGCCAGGGTGTAGCGGTTACCGGTACTTTTTCTCAAATTAACTGGGGGCAGAATTCAAAATTTATAAAGGTTGAAATTGACATTAATAATGGCACAGATTATACAACTGTAGGAACTTCGCAGCTACTTTCGGTACCATATGCCATGATTGCGGGAAGTATTGCTCCAGAATCAAGCCCAAAATCAGTTTCACTTGATAACGGCTCTGCAGCAATACTTACCAGCACAGGTGTACATGTATTTGCACCTTCACATACAGGTGGCAGTACATCATCGGAAGCTGGCTGGAAATCACAAACTATTTCCGGGAATCCGCTAGCAATTATTGGTAGTAAATATTCTGTTGGTGCACTTACATCTACGCATGCTTATGTATTTGGGCCGGCATACTCAGGCGGAAATTCCTCTTCACAAAATAGTTGGAAAAGTAAAGCCTTAACCGGCACCCCATTAAAAATAACAGGCACAAACGGCGTTATAGGTATTGTTACATCATCTACAGCATATGCTTACGGGCCATCATACATGGGCGGCAGCACATCTTCTCAGAATATGTGGGCAACAAAAACGTTATCAGGCGAAGTGATAGATATTGTCTCAGCAAACGGGTATATAGGTGTGCTTACAACAACAAATGCTTACGTTTTTGCACCGGCATACGCGGGTGGCAGTTCTTCTTCTGAAACCATGTGGCATACCCAGCCGCTAACGGGAACTCCTTTACGCATCATGGCGGTAAATGGTATGGTGCTGGTACAAACCACAACCCGTGGCTATGCTTTCGGCGCATCTTTTCCCGGAGGTTCTGTTCCGTCAGAAAATAATTGGTTTACTAAAACTATTACAGGTACGCCTTTCGGCATCACAGAATAAAAAAACCGGCAGCTGCCGGTTTTTTTATGCGTGTTTGTAATCTGCAAATTTTTCTAATACCTCGTCCATTACCGCATATACATCATCGGCGGCATCATGCGTTACCATGCGCTGGCGGTATTCTTTAAAATTAGGGATTCCTTTAAAATAATTTGTGTAATGGCGGCGGGTTTCAAAAACACCCACACGCTCACCTTTCCATTCAATAGACCATTTAAGGTGGTTGCGGGCTGCCTCTACCCTGTCTTCAATAGTTGGGGCAGGCAAATGTTGGCCTGTTTCAAAAAAGTGCTTAATCTCATTAAATATCCATGGGTAACCTATGGCAGCACGGCCTATCATAATACCGTCAAGCCCGTACCTGTTTTTATAGTCAAGCGCCTTCTCAGGACTGTCTATATCGCCATTCCCGAAAATTGGTATATGTATGCGCGGGTTGTTCTTTACCCGGGCAATGTGGGACCAGTCGGCTTCGCCTTTGTACATCTGTGCACGTGTGCGGCCATGTATTGTAAGTGCTTTTATGCCTACATCCTGCAGCCTTTCGGCAACTTCATCAATATTTATGGAATCTTCATCCCAGCCCAGGCGGGTCTTTACCGTTACCGGGAGGTTTGTACTGTTTACCACTGCTTTGGTAAGGCGCACCATAAGGTCAATATCTTTAAGCACGCCTGCACCGGCGCCTTTGCATACCACTTTTTTACCGGGCAGCCAAAGTTGATGTCTAGAAGATCGGGGTTTACAGTTTCCACAATACGGGCGCTCATGGCCATAGCCTCTTCATCTCCGCCAAAGATCTGTATGCCCACAGGCCTCTCATAATCAAAAATATCGAGCTTCTGGCGGCTTTTTATCGCATCGCGTATAAGGCCTTCGCTTGATATAAACTCACTGAACATAAGGTCTGCACCATGCGTTTTGCACAACCTGCGGAAAGGGGGGTCGCTTACATCTTCCATTGGGGCGAGCAGCAGCGGAAAATCAGGTAGCTCTATATTGCCAATCTTCACCATCATAAATAATTTGCCGCAAAAATACTGCAAATTGCTGACAATCAAAACTGATTGCATATTTGGTATTATTTTGCATTTCATCGTCAAAATTACTGCAGACGTCGAAATTAAAATATCAGAGATGAAATTTTGAAAATTTTACCATTGTTTTGTCTTCAGATTGAGTTTGATAGTATATACATATACTTAAATAGCATCAGTAATATTTATCCAACGAATTATTACTAAATCAGGAGCAGCCCCACCAGGGCTGCTTCGTTTTTAAATATTGCTTAGATTTTCACGACCTATAATCATGACATTTAACAAGAAGTTAAAATACACCTTATTGCTTGTAATGCCTTAAAATGAAGTTATTTAAAAAGATATTCTGGAGCAACAGTACATTTTAACGATGATTTTTGCATTTAATCGATTTAATAAAATTTCAAACTTTTGTTATAAATCTTGAAAATACTGTTGCACAATATTCAACAAGCTTACAAATACCTTGTAAATAGTGCATTTTTGGCTACTTAAAGAATTTAATGTCTATGTCAAATCTATCTTAAAATGTATTTTGCCATGATAATTGTTTGAATAAAATACTCTTACTTTGCGGCAAAAATTTAAGCTCTTTAACATCTAATTTGTAAGACAGCAATTAAAATCAATTTGCCCCCTATGAAGAAAATTTTACTTTCTGCTACACACCGTATTGACCTGACTATTGTGCTAATGCTGCTTATGAGCATAGGCATATTTGCTCAAAGCCCGGGCACAACTGTTGTTACTCCTAACACCAGTGTTACATTCCGCACGGTTATAACAATTACCGGAACGGGCCTTACCAACTATACCGTAAGGTTCAACAATAGCGGAACTGATGCAACCCTCATCAGTAGAACTAATACACAGATTCTTGTAGCTGTACCATCATTTACTGTTACAGCGCCGGCAACCACTACAAGTTTAACCTTAAACCTCAGGAGGAATAGTGTAAACTATCCGGTTGCATCACTTACTTACCATGCACCCAGTAATACCGTGGTTAACAATGCAAAGGTTTCCAGGCTTTATACAGACTGGCAGGGCTACTGGACCAGTAACAACACTACAACTGTACTTGCAAACCAGCCTGACAGGCAACACAGCCTTACAGCGCTTGAATATGGAGGTATTACGTATTCTACAGGCGTGGCCGACGCAGTGCTTTCAGCAAAAGGCATAAGTTATACGGCTGCGGATTTTAAAGCGTTACCTGTAAACAGTATATCAGGTACAACTCCGTCAAGTTCAGGTGCATCAAACTATTTCGCAATGGCATCAAAAATGGATGGCAGTGCAAGCAGCGCGATAGCCACAGCACCTGAAGTTGCGGGCCGTAAAGCAAAAGATGTTCTTATTGACGGTATTAAAGGCCTTGGTATTGGAACAGGTATGACAAATATGAGCACCAGCTCTATTTTTGAGTTTGTAGTTAGTGATATTGCTGAAAGCCGCATAAATGATGGTGAACCTGACCTTGTGGTATCTCAGGTTGCAGAACCAACGTCAGGCGACAATGACATATATTGTTTTGTAGATAGTAATGGTAATATCGTGGGCCGCCCGGTATCGGTTACCATGCAAAACATACCGGCAATCGGTACTTACAAACTTGACCTTTTCAATATTACTTTCAACTCTACTTATGATGTTGCCACTCTTACCAATTCAGCAGGTATAAGTAACACCAACACCACCCGCCCAATAAGGCTTGTAGGTTATAAACTTTCTGATTTTGGAATCACAGCTGAAAACATGGAAAGTATTGCCGGCTTTAAAATCATGCCGAGCGGTATTAGCGATCCTGCATTTATTGCCTACAATGCAAATTCAATGCTTATCCCATCACCAAAAATAAATACTCAACCAACATCAGTAGTAGCTTGTACGGGAACAGGCACAAGCACTTCATTTACTGTAAATGCAACAGGGATAAACCTTACCTACCAATGGAAGAAAAATGGGGTATCGCTTGTAAATGGGGGGCAATATAAGCGGCGCCACAACAGCCACACTCAACATTACAAACGTATCAGCTTCTGATGTTGCCTTCTACACATGTGAAGTTACCAATGCGGCAGGCTCTGTATTAAGTAATGAAGCTTATCTAAATACTATAATTGCAGTACAGCCTATAGATAACACTGCATGTTTGAATGTAACCGGGCCTTATGTGGAAGTTATTGCCAATGGTTTAAACCTTACCTACCAATGGTACTCTAATACGACTGCCAGCAACACAGGCGGAACACTTATACCTGGCGCTACCAATTATTACTATGTACCGCCTGTAAATGCAGCAGGAATTACATATTATTATGTGGTAATTGATAATAATGGCCTTGGCTGTGTGAGAGAAACATCTACAGCTGCTAAATTTACTGTAGGCACAGCGGCAACCAGCGGAAACTCTTATATTGGAGGCACAGCCGGAGTTAACAACAACATTACAACTACTGCAATATGTTCGGGCACAACAGTTACACTTCGCAATACAGGAAGTACAGGAACTAACCCCACTTATTTATGGGAGCAGTCAACCGACGGAATCGGCGGATGGAACACAGTTACCGGTGGTACAGGTTCAACTACAGTAGCCTATACTACACCTGCGCTAACAGAAACCACTTATTATAGGATGCGTGTAAAAACAGCATCTTGCGAGGTTTATTCTAATATACTCAAAGTTAGCGTAGGAGCTGAAGCCGGTGTTATTGAAGCATCAAGCAAAGTTATCTGTACCGGTACATCAACTACGGTTTCAGTTACCGGCTCAACTACTACAATACAGTGGCAGCAATCTACAAACGGTACAACATGGGTAAATGTTACCGGCGGAAGCGGTGCTACAACAGAAACCTATACAACACCCGTACTTACATCAACAACGTATTACAGGACTATCGTAACAGGAGTTGCATGTTCAAACCCAAATTCAGACCCTATACAGGTTATTGTAAACCCGGGACCTGTAGCAGGAACAGTATCTGCAAACAAAAGTATTTGTACAGGTACATCAACAACTGTAAGGCTTACAGGCGCAACAGGCACAATACAATGGCAGGTATCTTCTGACAATAACAGCTTTACAGATATACCTGGGGCTACCAATGACGTTTACACCACAGGTGTGCTTACCCAAACAAGATACTATAGGGCTATTGTTACAGCCGTAGGATGCTCATCAACATCTACATCAGCAGTTACTACAGTAACCGTAAGTTCACCGGCAGTAATAGGTTCAGTATCATCAAGCAGTACTATTTGTGCGGGTAATTCAACTGTACTTTCTGCAACCGGTGTTACAGGAACACCACGCTGGCAGCAGTCTCCCGACGGTGTATCTAACTGGGTTAATACTACAAGCGGAACTGGCGGAAGCACACTCAGCTACACCACACCTGCATTAACATCTACATCATACTACAGGCTGCGTGCCACAAATGGCGGATGTGTTGAATATTCTCAGACCATTACGGTAACCGTTACTCCAATATCAGCAGGTACAGCAGGCAGCAACCAAAGTGTGTGTACTGGCGGTACAGCAACCGTTACAGTAAGCGGCACTACCGGCAGCATACAATGGCAGCAATCTGCAGACGGAAGCACAGGATGGGCAAACGTAACCGGCGGAAGCGGTGCAACTACTGCCAGCTATACTACACCCGCACTTTCTTCACAAACCTATTACAGGGCATTGGTTACAAACGGCTCATGCAGCGTAACATCAGGCGTTATTACAGTGAGCATAAGCACGCCTACAGCCGGCACAGCATCAGGTACAACTACCATCTGTTCAGGCAGTACAGCTAATCTTTCGCTTTCGGGCAATACAGGTTCTATACAGTGGCAACAGAGTGCGAACGGCACCACAGGCTGGGCTACTGTTACTGGCGGAAGCGGTGCTACAACTGCAAATTACACCACTGCTGCACTAACCTCAACAACTTATTACAGGGCACAGCTTACAAATGGGTCTTGCACGGCAGAATCAAACGTGATAACCGTAACAGTAACTAATATTTCTGCAGGTACTGCAGGAAGCAACCAAGCAATTTGTAGTGGTAATACTGCCACAGTTAGTGTAAGTGGTACAGTGGGCAATATACAATGGCAACAGTCGGCAGACGGATTAACTAACTGGACAAGTGTAACCGGTGGCAGCGGCGCAACAACAGCGAGCTATACAACCGGCGCATTGACAGCCACTACGTACTATAGGGCACAGGTAACAAACGGCGCATGCAGCGTTACATCAGGAGTTATTACTGTGAGTGTTAGCAGCGTTACAACAGGTACTGCTTCGGGCAGCACATCATTGTGCCCGGGTGTTACAACTACACTTAGCTTATCTGGCCATTCAGGCAACATACAGTGGCAACAGTCTTCTGACGGTCTTACCAACTGGGTTAATGTAACCGGAGGTACCGGTGCTACATCGGCCAGCTACACTACAGCTGCTATGAACAGCACTACTTATTACAGGGCACAGGTAACAAGCGGCTCATGCGCATCAGCATCAAACGTTGTTACAGTATCAAGGAACAATAACTTTATCTGGAACGGAAGCGTGAGCAGTGACTGGCATAATCCTGCCAACTGGTCTTGTAATGCAATACCAACTCTTGTTGACAATGCTATAATACCGCAGCAAACCAACCAGCCAATAGTTTCGCAAAACATTATGGCTTACGCCAAAACTCTTGACATACAGGCAGGTGCCATACTTACCATAAACATCATGAGGAATATTACGGTGCAGGACGGTATTGCAGTAGCTTCTACAGGAAACATGATTGTAAACAACAGGGCAAACCTTGTACAGATAACAGAGAACAGCAGCAACAACACGGGTAATATTAACGTTAAACGCAACAGCAGCCAGCTGTACAGGCAAGACTATACATTGTGGTCATCACCTGTTACCGGCCAGAAACTGTTCCAGTTCTCACCGCTTACATTACCGGATCGTTTTTATACTTACCGTGACTCTGCAAGGCTGTATATGAAAGTTCCAAATCTTAGCGCACAGTCAACCACAACATTTACAAAAGGTGTTGCTTACCTTATACGTATGCCAAACGGCAACTCAACACCAGGGTATAATGCAGGCACAACCGCTATTACATTAAACCAGCAATTTACCGGTGTGCCTAACAATGGTATAATACATATACCTGTAGTTCATGAATGGACACCTCAAAGCCCTGTGGCGATATCAAATTATGGGTATAATGGTGTAGGTAATCCTTACCCTTCAACCATCAACATTCATAGTTTTATTGATGCAAACAGCGCTCCTAACAATGATGTGCTTGAAACAGGTACACTATATTTCTGGAGAAAGAAAAACAATAACAACAACACCAGCTACACGGCCATTAATAAGGCAGGTTATGTGGAGAATGGTGCTGAAGGCGGTAACGTTGGTGCAGGATTTATTGAAGGCGACGAAGCTAACTGGGTAATTAACCCGGGACAAGGATTTATCGTACAGACAAAAGTTGGCGCTAACCATATTGAATTTAACAACACTATGAGAAGGGCGGTAAACAACAGCCAGTTCTTCCGTAATACTCAGCAGCCTGTTGTATTGTCAAGAATATGGCTGAACCTGACATCTTCAACCGGCGTTTATGCACAAACACTTGTAGGATATTCTAATGCAACTACAGATGGGTTTGACTTTGGTTATGACTCGCCATTGTTTACAGATGGTGTTGCTGCGATATATACAAAAGGTGCAGGAAAAGACCTTTCGATACAGGCAAAGGGTGTGTTTGCTGATGCAGATGTTGTGCCGCTTCATTACAGGATAAACACAGCCGGCCAATATACTATAAGCCTTCATAAAAAAGACGGTTTGTTTGCCGATGGCCAAAATGTTTACCTGCGTGACAACCAGACAAACACAGTACAAGACCTGAATGCCGGCAGCTATACTTTTACAGCCGGTGAAGGTGTTACAGAAAATCGTTTTGATGTAATTTATGTAACCGACGGGGTTTTGGGTACAACAAACCCTCAGCTTAACGATAAAGCAATTGTTGCATTTAAAGACAACGGCATCCTGAAGGTTTCTACTGAAGGACATGACCTTGACAACGTAAAAGTTTTTGATATACGCGGAAGGCTGCTTACTGAGAAAAAAGCAATCAACAGCAGTTCAACAGCACTTGAAGGCTTTACAGCGCAGGAGCAAATGCTTATACTTCAGGTTCGCACTAAAGATGGTGCAATCGTAAGCAAGAAAGTGATTTTCTAACAAGAATTTCTAAGATAGAAAAGGGCGCAACGTTAAGCTGCGCCCTTTTATTTAACATTTAATTGTTTCTTAAAGTTAACGATTATTTAGCGAAGCCCGTCCTTACTTTGAAGTGTAAAAGAAAGAGGGCATGAAAGGGAAAATTACACTACAGAAAACGCTTGTGGCACTATTGCTTTTTGGTTTAAAGACAAACGCACAGGCACCGGCAGTTTCATTCGCGACACAGGATAATGATATATCGGGGATATGGGTTGAGATGACTACCCATCTTGGCAACTACTGCCAGACAGCCATAGGCTATTCTCCTGCAACGACCGATGCTTTCGAAGACAGTCACGACATTCCGCTTACTTATGATGGCCCTGCCGTACTTTACACCTCTGCAAAAAACACTAATCTTGCGGTACAGGCAAAAGGCACTTTCAGCACAGATGATGTAACGGCGCTACATTACAAAGCAGCATACGCGGGTAACTTCACGATAAGCCTCACTAACAGGACCCGGATTGTTTTTAAATGGCCAGAACGTTTACCTTTTTGACAAAGTTGCAGGGACGCTTACCAATCTCAGCCAGCAGGCTTACTTCTTTACCACAGTTGCAGGCACTTTCGCCAACAGGTTTGAAATTGTTTACACAACTAATGCAGCCCTCGCAGTTTTAAATCCTTCTCCAGAAAACAACCAAATCATTGTATTTAAAGATGGCAACAGCCTGAATATTGATACAGGCAACCTGGCAATCAATGATGTGAAAGTGTATGACCTGAACGGCAGGCTGCTTCTTCAGTCGAGTAACATAGGTGGGTCGCGCACAGCAATTGACGGCATTATTGCCGACCGCCAGGTGCTACTGGTGCAGATAGGCACAGTTAGCGGCACAATCAATAAAAAGATCGTTTTTTAACTCTATATATATCCCCACGAAAATGCAGCCGTCATTGGCTGCATTTTTATTTTAAAGGCGCGTTATTTCACGGTGTTGCAACTCGCTAACTTTGCCTATATTTGCGGATTAAGCGGAAGGGATGGTGACGTTCCTGAATGACGGCTGAGTGAAGCTTGCCCGTCAGCTTTCGCGCCGGGCAAGCGTGAGGGATTGAAGCAAGGTGCCGTGCACCGCGGAAAGCCCGACGTGAAGCGGTAGCGGAACGGCACGCCCTAATTAAAACGCTCTTCTACAAGCTCACAGTGACTGGAAGAGTGACATAAAATTGACATAGAAAGAAGATGAAGCATATACGGAATTTTTGCATTATTGCACACATTGACCACGGTAAGAGTACGCTGGCCGACAGGCTGCTTGACGCTACGCAGACTGTGACCGCACGCGAACAACAGGCGCAGTTGCTTGACAACATGGACCTGGAGCGCGAGCGCGGCATTACTATAAAAAGCCATGCCATACAGATGGAGTACACCTATAAGGGCGAGCAATATATACTGAACCTGATTGACACCCCGGGCCACGTGGATTTCTCATACGAGGTTTCGCGGTCGATTGCGGCGTGTGAGGGCGCACTGCTTATTGTAGATGCGGCGCAGAGCATTCAGGCGCAGACGATAAGCAACTTGTACCTGGCGCTGGAAAATGACCTGGAGATTATCCCCGTACTGAATAAGATTGACCTGCCAAGCGCCAATCCTGAAGAGGTAAGCGATGATATCGTGGACCTGTTAGGCTGTAAGCTGGAAGAGATTATTCCGGCTTCAGGCAAGACAGGGCTTGGTGTTGACAAGATACTTGAGGCCATCATTGAGCGTATCCCTCCGCCGAAAGGCAGTGAAGATGAGCCGCTGCAGGCGCTGATTTTGACTCGGTGTACAACCCTTTCCGTGGGATTGAGGTTATATTCAGGGTGGTGAACGGCTCTATAAGCAAAGGCCAGAAGATAAAATTCATGTCGACCGGCAATGAATATTTTGCTGACGAAATTGGTACGCTGAAGCTGAACCAGGTTCCGAAGCAGACAGTGAAAACGGGCGATGTGGGCTACCTCATTTCGGGTATTAAAGAGGCGCGCGAGGTGAAAGTGGGTGACACGATTACCGATGCCAAGACGCCTACCACCAATATGATCTCGGGATTTGAGGATGTGAAGCCGATGGTATTTGCGGGTATTTACCCGGTTGATACTGAAGACTACGAAGAACTGCGCAACAGTATGGAGAAGCTGCAGCTGAACGATGCCTCGCTGGTATTTACGCCGGAGAGTTCGGCGGCTTTGGGCTTTGGTTTCCGATGCGGGTTTTTGGGGATGCTGCACATGGAGATCATCCAGGAGCGCCTGGAGCGTGAGTTTGACATGACGGTGATTACTACCGTGCCCAACGTTAGCTACTTTGCCTACACCAAGAAAGACCCTGAAACGCCTATTACCGTAAACAACCCGAGCGACCTGCCCGAGCCAAGCAAGCTTGACCGTGTGGAGGAGCCGTATATTAAGGCTACCATAATCACTAAGGCCGACTTTGTGGGCAACGTGATGAGCCTGTGTATCGAGAAGCGCGGTATCATTACCAACCAGACGTACCTGACTACCGAGCGTGTGGAGCTGACCTTTGACATGCCGCTGGCGGAGATCGTTTTCGACTTTTATGACAGGCTGAAGACGGTGAGTAAAGGCTATGCGTCGTTTGACTACTCGCCTATCGGGATGCGTACCTCGAAACTGGTACGCCTTGACGTGCTGCTGAACGGCCAGGGTGTTGATGCGCTTTCGGCGTTGATACACGAGGATAATGCGTATAACATTGGCAAAAAGATGTGCGAGAAGCTGAAGGAGCTTATTCCGCGCCAGCGGTTTGACATTCCTATTACAGACCGCGATTGGCGTGAAGGTTATTTCGCGCGAAACGGTGAAGGCCCTGCGTAAAGACGTTACGGCTAAGTGTTATGGTGGTGACATTTCGCGTAAGCGTAAGCTACTTGAAAAGCAGAAAAAGGGTAAGAAACGTATGCGCCAGGTGGGCAACGTGGAGATACCGCAGGAAGCGTTTATGGCGGTGTTGAAGCTTAATGACTAGCTTAGATTAAAGATAATAGATGATAGACCCGGCGCAGAAATGTGTCGGGTTTTTTAT
>NZ_JAJOMZ010000006.1 GCF_024699965.1 Flavobacterium sp. J372 | reverse complement strand
TGACATACTAACATTTCTGTACGCGAAAACAAGTAAAATGAAATTTACAGCTGAACTGCAGCAACTTCTGCAAACAACCATGATGCCCCGACGAAAATGATGGGTTAAAGGTCGCAGAAATGATGAATGTTACAAAATGCAAACATGATATCAAAAGCTATAGCTTCTCAAAATCCTCAACCAGGAGATGCAGTACTTGAGTTAGTCCCGGCAATGGGAAAACATATTGAGTAAATATTTAAGATTGACAATATAAAATACTTTGGGGCAGATATTTCGAAAACTATGGTAGCTGAATGCAATAGACGGTTTCAAAGCTATTTAACAACGTAAATGAAAATATTAGCTGATGGCCTGACACTCCCTTTCCCCGACAGTTCTTTCAACAAGATTTATACAGTAAATACAAATCTATTTTTGGCAAGATGCTAGTGCAGTTACACTTCGGAAATTTTCCGTGTTCTGAAATCAGGGGATTGCTCAGTATTGCTTATATACCTGAACGAATTATGCAAAACATACCTTTCACTAAATATGGGTTTTAACCATTATAGTGAAAGCCGGCTGAAAAAGCTTACTTGGAATCGGGCTTTATAATCCGGGATGAAATGATAGAAAATGAATTAATTACAGGTAATACCGGTCAGCAGATTTCAGCGTGAATTTGTAATAATCACAGCATCTAAAGGTTAGCACGTAACTTTAGTATTTTTCATGACCAATACTCAAACAACACCCTCATGAAAAAATTTATACTGGCAGCGGTCATTATACTCCCAATGCTTTTATCGGCACAAAGCATTACACGCCGTGACACCCTGCAGGGTGGCCTTCGCCCCGAACGTACAAGTTTTGACGTACAGCGATATGACCTTAATATTACCATTGATCCTGATAAGCGCTACATTTCAGGATATAACGATATCACATTTGGTGTTGTTGAAAAACACAGAAAATACAGCTTGACCTCTTTGAAAACATGAAGGTTGACAGTATTGTTTTTGAAGGTAAGAGGCTTACGTACAAACGTGATAATGATGCGGTTTTTATAACTTTCCCAAAACAACTTAAGAAAGGTAATGAATATGCATTGCGGTTTCATTATTCAGGCAAGCCGCTGGTAGCAAAGCGCGCACCTTGGGATGGCGGCTTCGTGTTCAGCAAAGACGGCAACGGAAAGCCGTGGATTGCAGTAGCAGTACAAGGCACAGGCGCAAGCCTTTTTGGTATCCGGTAAAAGACCACCAGACTGATGAGCCAGACCGTGGAGCAAGCATTAAAGTGGCTGTGCCAAACGGGCTTATGAATGTGAGCAACGGCCGCCTGAAAGGCAGTACCGACCTTAAAAATGGTTATACACGCTGGGACTGGGAGGTGAAAAATCCTATAAATAATTATTGTATTACTGTAAATATTGCAGATTACGCTCACATTCACGAAAGCCATAACGGACTTGATCTTGATTATTATGTATTGAAAGCCAATGAGGAAACTGCCCGCAAACACTTTGAGGAAGTTAAGCCGATGATGGATTGTTTCAGAAACATTTTGGGCAGTACCCATTTTATGAAGACGGATATAAACTGGTGGAAACACCATATTTGGGTATGGAACACCAAAGTGCCGTAGCTTATGGTAATAAGTACAAGAAAGGCTATATGGGGATATGATGCCACAATGACGGGCATCGGGATGAAGTTTGATTACATCACCATACACGAAACCGGGCATGAGTGGTTCGGCAACAGTATCACTTCAAAAGACATTGCCGATATGTGGATACACGAAGGCTTTACCACGTATAGCGAATCAGTTTTTGTGGAATGCCGTTTTGGATATGACGAAGCCATGAAATACATCAACGGACAGCGTAACAGCGTAAGCAATGATAAGCCTGTAATTGGCATTTTCGGTGTAAATAAGCATGGCTCCGGCGATATGTATTACAAGGGCGCGCTAATGCTGAATACACTTCGGCATATAATTAATGATGATGCCAAATGGTGGGCTATGATATTAAAATACAGCGAAACTTTCCGCAAAAAAATAATTGACACCGAAACTGTTGTTGAATTTTTCAATAAAGAAAGCGGTATGAACCTTACACCCGTTTTCAATCAGTATCTGCGTTACAAAGATATTCCTGTACTTGAACTAAGAATGTGCAAAGGCCTTCTTTGTAGTCGCTGGAAAACTGACGTAAAAGACTTTGCAATGCCTGTAGATGTAATGGTTGATGGCAAACAAATAAGGCTATACCCAACAACCACAGGTTGGGAAGAAAAATTTTTAAAAGATGTAGACAGTACTGATGATGTTGAAGTTATGACAAAAAAATTCTTTATAAAAGTTGAAAAAACCTAATTAGCAACATTCTCTTCACGGATTATCTTACCGGAAGTTGTTTCGGCAAACTGAGGAACAAATAGTATTTCTTTGGGTTTTTCAAACTTACTTAGCTTTGAAAAAAATAGCCTTGTCAACATCAAAAGGCTCTCCTTCAATAACTAGTATCAGTTTTTCGCCCAGTTCCTCATCCGGCATCCCTTTCATGAAAAACCTCCGACTAATTTTGCCGGCCAGCTTCTCCTCTATCTGTTCAGGAAAAAGCTTTACACCTCCGCTGTTCACCACATTGTCATACCTCCCCAGCCAGATAAATTCATTTTCATTAAGCACCTGAACCACATCATTGGTAACTACCGGCTCGTCACAAATTGCTTCAGCATCAACAACAAGGCAATGCCTGTCATCTTCTTGTATTTTTACATGAGGCAGTGTTTTAAAGGCCTCCTCGCCTACTCTTTTTGCTGCAATATGCGTAATGGTCTCTGTCATGCCATACGTTTCGTATATCTCACTATTCACAGCCTGCAGCTGTCCTGCCAGTGCAGCGCTTACTTTTGCCCCGCCCCTAAAATCGGTTTTTTACAAAGCTTAATTTTTCGATACTGTGCTGTGCCTGAAGAGGTACCATCGCTGCAAAATCGTACTGGGTATCAATCCGCTCCAGGGGCGTTGATGAAGGTGCAACAAGGTCAAGCTCCCACCCCAGGATAAAGGCACGAACCAGCATCATCTTTCCGGCGACATACTGTGTTGGAAGGCAGTGCAGCGCTTTTATTCCTGCCTCAAGATCAAAGAAAGCGCCGGTGGCTAAAGCAGAGTTTACCATAGCCTGCTTATCAATCCTGATGGTTTTAGGCGCTCCTGTTGTGCCTGATGTCTGCATCTCGATAGATGTATCAGCATCAAACCAGTACATAAGGAAATCACCTACTGCCTTTTCGAAAGGTTCACCTTCTTTTATAAAACTGTAAGCAATACGCAGCAGGTCATCTTTTGTGAGATGGAAACCGTTGAGTTTAAAGGCGGGGTGTACAAAATTGTAATCAGGATTGGTCATATCTCTGTGTTGTTTGGTATAGTGTTGTTTGCAGGACTTTCAAGTTTACCGGTCAGTTTTTCGTTCCATGAGTGCCATTTATATTTTCTGCTGAAAATAAAGAGGATGATTGGATATATTACCAGCAACGGAACAAATATATCCCAGCTTGCGGTAGGTTCAGAAACATCTTTAAATACTGATGGTGTACGGAAGGCAGTCCAGTCGGCAGTAACCATAAGTGCTGCGGTAAGGTTATTTGCGGCGTGAAATCCCAATGCCAGTTCTGTACCTTCATCCATCAGCGTCATAATTCCTAATGCCAGGCCTGTGCCAACATAATAAAATGTAACTACATAGCCCATTTTCCCCACTTCAGGATTAGCAAGATGCATACCGCCGAAAATAAGCGAAGTCATTATAAGCGGAAACCACTTGTTTTTAGCCAATAAACCAAAGCCCTGCATTAAATAACCACGGAAAACAAGCTCTTCCACAGAGGTTTGTACGGGAATAAGTGGCACAGCAATGAGGGCGAGTATTAAAAATTTATCCCAGTTAAACTGGTAAATATATTTGCCGGGCTCAGCATAATATGCAAGCAAAAGAGAACCAACAGAAAATATTGTCCACAGAACAAAAGCAAACATGATTCTGCCCCAGTCGGTTTTCGGCCTTGCAGTAACAATGTCTTTAAAAGGCTGTTTGTGAAGCTTTTTCACAACAATAATTAACCCAACCATTGCAAACGCAAAAGATATAAGTATCAGGAAAAGCGTAAGGTTCATGTCGAGAAAACCCATCATGGCGTCTTGCGTGGTTGGCATAGGCCTTCCGGAAGACATAGTTTCAGCGGCGATTGCAAACATAAGTGGCACTTGCCCGAAAAAGGATGCCATTATAACAATAAATGAGCCTAAAAGATACTTCCAAAATCTGTTTTCAGGAATAAAGCCTTGTTTTATAAACATTGTATTTGCTGATGTTTTATGTATTTCTTAGCACTAAGTTACTTTAAATTTCAGATAATAATGGCTTTCTTTGCAAAAAGAATTTGATGATAACCATTTATCACAACCCGCGTTGCAGCAAATCACGTGAAGGCCTGGAGTTACTTGAAAAAACTGGCAAAGAATATTCTGTTGTGAAATATCTTGACACGCCTCTTACCAAAATTGAGATTAAAGATTTGCTGAAAAAACTGGGAATAAAACCCTTAGAGCTTGTAAGGCAGAAAGAAGATATCTGGAAGGAGCATTTCGCTGCTAAAAAGCTAACTTCTGTACAGATAATTAATGCTTTGGCAAAGTACCCTCAGCTTATTGAACGGCCAATTATTGTAAATGGAGACAAAGCTGTTATTGCCCGACCTGCTGAGAAAGCTAAAGAAATATTTTAACAAACATTTAAGATTATCGAGTTAAACTAAAATCCAACTTTTGCGTCTAACACATCATTACATACTACAAATACTTTCATGAAAAACATTTTAAACGCCTTATTACTTATTCTATTCGTTTCAACAACTGCATTTGCACAGGGAAATAAAATTAAAATTACAGGAAAGGTAACTGAGCAGGGTTCTAACCAGCCGCTTGAATTTGCTACAGTAAGTGCATTATCTACGGCGGGTACCGTTGCAGGCGGCGGGCTTACCGATGCCCAGGGTAACTATGATTTTGAAGTAGCTCCCGGGACTACAGCATACAAATAGATTTCATATCATTCAAATCAACTGTAATACCGGCAAAGTCGTATACCGAAAATACAAATCTTGGCGCATCTGCTCTGGCTCCTGATGCCGAGCTGCTGCAAGCAGTAGAAATTGTTGGCGAACGCACCACGGTAGATATAAAGCTTGATAAACGTGTATATACAATCGGTAATGACATGATGGTGAAGGGCGGTACCGTAAGCGATGTGCTTGACAATGTACCGTCGCTCTCAGTTGACAGTGAGGGTAACGTGGCGCTTCGTGGCAACCAGGGTGTAACTATACTTATTGATGGCCGCCCTTCTACACTTGCGGGATCTAATGTGGCTGAAGTATTGAGGCTGCTACCGGCAGATTCTGTTGACAAAGTCGAAGTTATAACCAACCCGTCAGCGCGATATGATGCTGAGGGTGGCGGTGGTATAGTGAATATCATCCTTAAAAAAGGTAAAGCAGACGGCTTTAATGGTTCGATTACTGCAAATACCGGGACACCTGATAATCATGGCTTTGCAGCAAACCTTAACTTGCGCAGCACAAACTTTAATTTTTTCAGCAATCTTGGTTATAACTATCGACTAAATCCGGGTAACTCGTTCACCAATAGTCGTTACCTCAATGAGGACACAAATGAGACAGAAAGTTTCACAAACGAAACCCGTGATAATGAGCGCCTTCGTAAAGGCTATAACGCAAGCTTTGGCCTGGAATGGTTTCTTGACAAGACAATCACATGGACAAACTCAGTAAACTTCCGCAGGAACACAGGGGGTAATAAAGTTGATACTTACTTCGATAATTTTAATGCCGATGGAAGTTTTATAAACAGGATATACAGATATAATAACCAGGACGATCGTGATGTTAACGTAAATTTCTCGTCAAGCCTTACCAAGAAATTTAATGACAACGGCCATGAACTTAGAGTTGATGCCTCGGTGTCAAAAAGCATTGATGATGAAAATGCAGTTATAAACAACACAACGCTTGCCGGTGCAGGATCTGCTGACACTTTTGAGCATACAGTGAATGATGAAAAGCAGGACAGGCAATTGCTGCAGGCCGACTATGTATTGCCTATTGGAGAGAACACCCGCTTTGAAGCCGGTTATCGCGGAAGTTTTACCACACTTGAAACTGATGCACAGGCTGAAAGGCTTAACCCTACAACCGGGGTTTGGGAAGACAACCTTAACTTTACCAACTTTCTACAATATAAAGAAAATGTAAATGCGCTATATGCCCAATATGGCTCTAAGATCAATAAGTTTTCGTATATGTTTGGCCTGCGTTGGGAAGATTCAAATATTGATGTGAATTTAATTGACAGGAATGAGTACAACAATAAACGTTATAATAACTTCTTCCCTAGCGCATTTTTAAATTATGAATTTAGCGAGAGCAGCAACGTGAGCCTCAGCTATAGCCGCCGCATAAACAGGCCGCGCGGAAGGTTCCTGAATCCCTTCTCAGGGCTTGAAAGTAACATAAACGTTTTCCGCGGTAACCCGGACCTTGACCCAAGTATGACTAACGCTTTTGACTTAGGATACTTAAAGCGCTGGGGTAAAGTTACGCTGAATACATCTGCTTACTTAAATATAACTACTGACAGCTACCAGTTTATAAGGCGCCAAAACGGTGAATTTGTAACACAGATAGTAGGAGGTGAAGATATTGTTGACCCGGATACGGGGAAATTACCCCAGTTGATGAGCTGGACGTGCGCACACCGGTAACTACTACCACCCCGATAAACCTTGCTAAAGAATATCGCTTTGGGCTTGAGTTCAATATAAACTACAACCCGTTCAGGTGGTGGAGGATAAACAGCAACTTCAACTTCTTCCGTAACCAGACCGATGGTGACTATACATTTACTTACATTAATGAGAACAATGAAATAGTTAACGATTACCAAAACTTTGACTTCACGGCATACGCCTGGACTACGCGTATAAACAGTAAAATTAACCTTCCGTGGAAAATAGACTGGCAGTTGAACGGAAATTATGAAGGCACACAAAAAACCGCACAGGGAAGCCGCCGCGGCGTAGCGAGCGCTAATACAGCGCTAAGTAAAGACTTCCTGAAAGATAAGGCTACCATAGCTTTGAACGTGCAGGATATCTTCAACTCCAGGAAAATGAAGATCGAAACCTATATACCATACAATGTACAATCATATGGCGAAATGCAATGGAGAGAGCGCCAGATAACACTTTCATTCACCTACCGCTTTAACATGACAAAAGCCGACAGGCAGAAAGAACAGCAGCAAAACCGCCAGCAGCAGGATGACGGCGGCGAATATATGGGAGGATAAAACAAAGAAGCTTTCGGGCTCCTTTTTTTGTTGGGTTTCCATTTCGAGCGAAGCTTGCGGAGTCGAGAATCTCAACTCTTAAATTTTAAATAGAAATTTCTCAGTTCCGCTACGCTGCATCCGAAATGGAACTTCAGTGTAAATCTAAACCTCTGTGTCGCTCTGTGTGTTCTTTGTTAACCTCTGTGAAAAAATTATGTAACTCACAATCTTTATCACTCTCCCCTCCCCGCTGCTTCAAAAGCTGCACGGTCAATTTTGGGTGAATAATCTTTAGTGCCGTCTACCAAATTACGGATGAGCACAAATGTACCAATACCTGCCATGGCTGCGCCAACAGCTGCATCACCGCGATTGCATTGGTTATCGTAATAGTTCCAGATTGGGTCGGGCAATGCATTGGGAATATTCTGAGTGCCGTTGCTATAAAATCGGTCATCTGAGCTTACATATATTTCACGGCTTTTAAAAGCCATGGTATCAAACGTATATTGCTCACGCCCGAAAATCTTAAAGTAATTTGTTGAATAATAGGACAGGTTCGCCGAAGGTAATGATACTTGTACAGAAAAAGAATTTTCTTTCAGCGCAGTTGATAAATTTGGGCTTATATCTTGCGCAAATCCACAAACCCCTGTAAACATCAAAAAGGTATAGAGTACATTTTTCATAAGTGGCTGATTTGATGGTTACTCAAATATAATAAAAAAGGCGCTCGTAATGAGCGCCTTTAAAAATAACTTATATATCCATTAAGGAAAATACCCCTTTGTTTGTAAGCCAGTTCTATGCGTGTAAGGGCTACAATGTAAGCGGCAGTCCTCCAGTCAGTCTTGTACTGTACCGAAGCGCTTATAACTTTGCTGAAAGCTTCTTCAAGCTTTTTACGAAGCTTGATAATCACATCATCCATGTTCCATATCTCACCGTTACGGTTCTGAAGCCATTCGAAGTAGCTGCCAATAACACCGCCAGAGTTACAAAGAATATCAGGGATTATATCAATGCCGTTCTTAAGCAGTATTGTTTCACCTTCAGTATCGGTAGGGCCATTGGCGCCTTCAGCTATAACCTGTGCTTTTATGGTAGCAGCATTTTCCTCAGTAATCTGGTTGCCAAGTGCAGCAGGTATCACGATATCACAGTCAATCCCGAAGAACTCTTCAGAAGCATAGTCCTGAGAGTTTTTGAAACCTGTGATAGTAGCATTATCAGCCTGGAAACGAAGCAATGCTTCAGGGTCTATACCTTCAGGGTTATAGATAGTTCCAGTAGCATCTTGTACGCCTACCAGTATAGCGCCATTCTTGTTCATAAAGTGTGCCGCCCAATAGCCTACGTTACCAAAGCCCTGCACTATATAGCGTTTGCCTTCAAGGCTTGTGCCGCGAAGTTTAGCCCATGCCTCAAGTGTAACCACAACGCCAAAGCCCGTGGCACGGTCACGCCCTTCAAGCCCGCCGCTGCCTACCGGCTTACCGGTAACAACATGCTGGTTTTTAGAACGTTCAGACGGAGATTTTGTCGACATATACGTATCGGCAATCCATGCCATCATCTGTGCATTTGTATTCACGTCCGGGGCAGGGATATCATGCTCAGGGCCGATGTTGTCTCCAAGAGCAAAAGTGAAGCGGCGTGTTATACGCTCCAGCTCACCCTGCGAGTATTTTTTTAGGGTCAATTTGTATACCGCCTTTACCACCGCCATAAGGCAGCCCTGCAAGCGATGTTTTCCATGTCATCCAGGTAGCCAGTGCGCGTGCAGCATCAATGTCTACAGTTGGGTGGTAGCGCAGGCCGCCTTTGTACGGGCCAAGCGCGTTATTATGCTGTACGCGGTAGCCGGTAAACACTTCTACCTGGCCATTGTCCATCTTCACCGGGAAGTGTACAACAATTTCATTATTAGTAATTGAAAGAATTTTTTAACGCTTTCATCAAGGCCCATAACGTAAGCAGCTTTCTCAAACTGGTTTTTTACGTTTTCATACATGCCCAGGCGGGGCTTTGTCGCTGTTGCCATTGCTATTTAATTTACAACCTGTTATTTAATATTAAGCGCTCATTTAAAAAAAGCGTACAAATATATGTTGTTGCCGTTAAATGCTGAAACCTTTTCATTAATAATTTCTTAGAAATTTCAAGTTAAAATAACCTATACGGCAAAATAAGAACATCAAAAGGCATACCGAATTGCATATGTGATAATTTTAATAAATCAACATCTATGTAATCATCTAATAGTCAGTCTTATAAATTGTGGTGTAACTAAAACGTTTTTTCTTGCAAAATTCTCTGTTGCTAAATATATTATCTTAGTGGCAAAACTATCAGATTTGGAAGCAGTTTTAGGCTATATAGGCGCATTTATAATCGGACTAATTCTCGGGCTCATGGGCGGCGGCGGCTCTATACTTACCGTGCCCCTGCTTGTTTACGCATTGGGTGTATCACCTGTTATTGCAACCGCCTACTCACTATTTATTGTAGGAACAACATCTGCTTTTGGCGCTGCGCAGAATTATTATAAAGACAATTTAGCTGTAAAAACAGGCCTGATGATTGCTTTGCCATCATTTATTGCAGTATATCTTACACGAAGATACATTGTTCCTGCCCTTCCCGAAATATTGACCTATGTTGGCAGTGAACCTGTGTACCGCGACCCGTTTATCATGGTGCTTTTTGCCCTGATAATGACAGGTGCTGCAATATCACTTATTTTTAAGAAAAGTGATGAATCTGCATCTGTAAAAAAATTAAGCTACATTTATGTATTGCCTTTAGTCATACTTATTGGTGCAATAATGGGGCTCGTAGGCTCCGGCGGAGGCTTTATGTTTATACCCATGCTTGTTTTCTTTGGTGGATTGCCTATGAAAAAAGCTGTCGGCACCTCGTTGTTGATAATAGCTCTAAATTCACTTACAGGCTTTATTGGCGATTTGCAGAACATTAGTATCAACTGGTCTTTTCTCCTGTCCTTTTCTGTGGTCTCAGTTTTTGGTATATTTGCAGGAAGCTACCTGCACAGGTACATCAATGAAAACCAGCTCAAGCGTGGTTTTGGTTGGTTTATACTGCTAATGGCAGCCTTTATACTGGCAAAAGAATTTATAGGGTTTTAACCCAACTCACAAAACAAAAACATTATGAAAATAGAACAAATATATACCGGATGTATAGCACAGGCCGCTTATTACCTTGAAAGCAATGGCGAGGCCGCAATCTTTGATCCTTTACGTGAGGTTCAGCCTTATATTGACAAAGCTGCCAAAGACGGTGCAGAAATTAAATATATTTTTGAAACTCATTTTCATGCCGATTTTGTCTCGGGACATTTAGACCTTTCACAAAAAACGGGTGCGCAAATTGTTTACGGCCCAACGGCAAAGCCGGGTTTCAGCGCGCATATTGCCACAGACGGCGAAGAATTCAAAGTCGGGAAGTATACTGTAAGGGCTATCCACACCCCGGGGCACACAATGGAAAGCACCTGTTACCTGCTGATTGATGAAAATAATAATATACACGGAATTATAACCGGCGATACATTGTTTATAGGCGATGTAGGAAGGCCTGACCTCGCGCAGGGACTTACCCTAGAACTGACACAGGAAGTGCTTGCAGGCCATTTATATGATTCGCTGCGTAATAAAATAATGCCGTTGCCGGATGATATTACAGTATATCCAAGCCACGGCGCAGGCAGTGCTTGCGGCAAAAACATGAGCAAAGAAACGACTGATACATTGGGTAACCAGAAAAAAGTGAATTATGCCCTGCGTGCAGACATGACTAAAGAAGAATTCACCAAAGAACTTCTTGACGGCCTCGGCGCTCCCCCGGCCTATTTTCCTCAAAACGTGATGCTGAACATAAACGGTTACCAAAGCCTTGATAAAATTATTGAGCGCGGCAGCAGGGCACTTTCTCCTGAGGAATTTAAACAAAAAGCAGGTGACACAGAAGCTATAATTCTTGATGTTCGCCATGAAGATGATTTTTGTGAAGCACACATACCTGGTTCAATATTTATAGGCCTGAACGGAAATTTTGCCCCATGGGTTGGTGCACTTATCATGGATGTTAACCAGCCATTACTGCTTGTAACCCCTGAAGGTAAAGAACAGGAGGCCATAACCCGCCTGGCCCGCGTTGGGTTTGATAATACATTGGGGTATCTTAAAGGTGGAATTTCAGCCTGGAAAAATGCAGGTTTTGAGACTGACAGCCTTGCAAGCATATCGCCGGAAGAATTTGAATCAGCCATAGCCAATGAGGAGCATACAATAATTGATTCACGCAAGCCCGGGGAGTTTTCCGGCGGGCATATACTTGAAGCTGTGAATATTCCGCTTGATAATGTAAATGAAAGATTAAATGAAATACCTGACAGGCATTTCTATATTCATTGTGCAGGCGGCTATAGAAGTGTGATTATGGCCAGCATACTTAAGGGCCGCGGAATACATAACATGACTAACGTACAAAAAGGTTTTGCGGGTATTAAAAACACCAATATACCAACAACGCTTAACAGTGCTGCCTGCAGCTAATTATTTCAATCGCAAAATATCTTAATGAAGTAATTTTAGATACATTTGCACCATAACAAATACAGAAAAATAAATGAAAAAGTACATTTTATTTTTTGCTGTAGCAGGCATGATAGTATCATGTAACAAGCTGGCAGAAAATGAGTTTGAAATTACAGGGAAAATTGACAAGTCACTTGACGGTAAAAATGTAATTCTGGAAAAACAAGGCGGAATGATGGGCTTTGTACCTGTTGATACCGCAAAGGTTGAAAATGGTAAATTTACTTTTAAAGGTACAGTAACCGACCCCTCTACACGTTTTAAATGTTGACGGTATGGTTGGCAAAACAGAGATTATTCTTGAAAACGGCGAGATAGAACTTGATGTTGACAAAGATTCAATCTTCAAGACAAAGCGTAGCGGTACATTCAACAATGATAAGCTTGATGAGTACTACACCAGCATAAACAAGATGCGCCGTGAAATGATGGACTTCCAGAAGAAGAACAAAGATGCAATGATGAAGGCTTATCAGTCTCAGGATACTGTTGCTATGAATAAACTTAACAAGAAGTATCAGGAACTTTCTAAAAGAATGCAGGATAATGCGATTGATTTTGTTGAAAAAAATCCTAAGGCATATATAAGTGTGCTGCTTATAACACAGATGGTTAGCATGCAGACAAAACCGATAACTGAACTTAAGAAATACTACGATAAGCTTGATGCTGACCTGAAGAAAACCAAAGAAGGCAAAGAGCTTGCTGAAATGATTAAAAACAATGGTATGCCTGCACCTATGGCACCACAATCTCCGGAGGGCAAAGCGGCTGCACAGCCGGGAAAGCAGGCAGCGGGGTTTAGTGCGCCAAACCCCGACGGAAAAACTGTTTCACTTAAAGAAAGCCTTGGTAAAGTAACCATTGTAGACTTTTGGGCATCATGGTGCGGCCCATGCCGTAAAGAGAATCCAAGTGTGTTGGCGCTTTATAACCGTTACCACAGCAAAGGCCTTAATATCATAGGCGTTTCGCTTGATGATAATAAAGAAAGCTGGAAAAAAGCCATTGCTGCAGATAAGCTTGAATGGACACATGTAAGCAATCTTAAAAAATGGGACGAGCCTATTGCCAAGCTATATCGTGTTGAAAGTATACCTGCCACATTTATACTTGATGCAAAAGGTAACATAGTTGCTGAAAACCTTCGTGGATCTGACCTTGAAGCTAAAATTAAAGCACTGATTGAGGCCAAATAATTTCTTTAAATATTTATATTGAAGGCTGCCATTGAGCAGCCTTTATTCTTAAACAGCTTCACTCCCAGCCTATTAAAAAATACTTATTAAAATACCTTACAATATCTTTGTTTTACCTGAAAAACAATATATATTTGCAACCGCTTATGAGGGGAGATACTCAAGCGGCCAACGAGGACGGACTGTAAATCCGTTGGGAAACCTTCGCAGGTTCGAATCCTGCTCTCCCCACGAAAAGGGTTAAATACGGAAAATCAAGCTTTTCCAAATTTTACAAAAACCCACAAAAAATGTATAAAACCTGCAAAATCAATGATTTGCAGGTTTTTTTATTTCCCTGCACTTCACCAGAATTTATAAAACGGCACAAAAGTTCTGTGGCAAAATCCCGGCAAAATACAGCGCAGAAAAATTTTGCCACAAGATGGTAATTTTAGGTTGTTGCTTTTTTTAAAAGTATTTCCATACATTAGCTGTAGTATACGGTATTTTATATGAATTTCATTAAAATTTAGGAAAGTGTACAATACAGGATTAGCAGATTTTTTGAGCAGCCGTATAGAGGTTAATGATACAGAAATTCAGGATTTCCTGAAAATGTTTGTATCCAGATCTGTGAGAAAGAAACAATTAATTGTACAACCCGGCTTTACCGCATCTAAGAGATTTTATATTGTAGACGGGGCACTACGCTCATTTGTAATCAATGAATCTGGGCAGGAAATTACCATTGCTCTTGCTGTCAAAGACTGGTGGATTACAGATTATAACTCCTATATTTATCAACAACCAGCCACTTTATTTGTTGAAGCACTCTCCCATTCTGTGATTATGGAACTCTCCTTTGATGACGAAAAATATTTAAAGCAACTCAACCCTAAATATGAGTCCTTTTTCCGGATCATAGCAGAAAGGGGCTTAGCGGCACAACAGAGGCGTATGATAGCCCTTCATACTCAAACTGCTGTGCAGCGTTATGAAAATTTTGCCAGGCAGTATCCGCAGTTTATACAAGAGATTCCACAATATATTATTGCTTCTTTTTTAGGCATGTCTACAGAGTTTTTGTCAAAAATCAGGAATAATAAACTCTGAATGTTGAACTACTTCAACCTTATTTTTTAAAATACTTCATTTTCCCTGTCAGCATCCAAGGTGAACTTTGTACTGTAATCAAAATACAATGCAAAATGAAAGCACTTTTCAGCCCGTTAAGCCTGCGGGGCTTAACTTTAAAAAACAGGATTGTACTGTCGCCAATGCAGCAGTACAGTGCACAAAACGGAAAGCCCGGCCAATGGCATCTGGTTCATCTCGGTAGCCGCGCTGTAGGGGGATCGGGATTGATTTTAACCGAATGCACCGCTGTGTCTCCGGAGGGTATGTGTACCTTATCAGATGTTGGAATCTGGAACCAGGAACAGGTACAAGCATGGAAAGAAATTACAGACTTTGTACATGCGCAAAATTGTAAAATAGGTATCCAGCTATGGCATGCAGGAGGTAAAGCCAGTACAAGCCATCCTGAGCAGGGCTTTAAACCATTAAAAGCTAAAGACGGAGGATGGAGTCCTAAAAGCTCTTCAGCAACTTCAATTAATGAACACCAACCACAGGAAATGACTTTGGAAGAAATTGAAAAAGTAATAAATGATTTTCAGCAAGCTGCAAAAAATGCTTTAGACGCCGGATTTGACGTTATTGAGCTTCATGCTGCCCACGGTTATCTGCTGCACCAGTTTTATTCGGCTTTAATCAATAAAAGAAAAGACATGTATGGCGGCGGTTTTGAAAACAGGATCCGGTTGTTGCGGGAGGTAGTAACCTCAGTACGTGAAGTAATACCTGATACTATGCCATTATTTGTACGGCTCTCAGCAGTTGATTACAGCAATAGTATAGATGCGTGGACTATAGAAGAAAGTGTAAGGCTAAGTGAAATCCTGAAGGAATTGGGTGTAGATTTTATAACAGCTTCCGGAGGCGGCTTTGTACAGGTTGATCAAAACATTGTGAAGCCTGGATACCAACTGCCACTGGCAACATCTATTCGTAACCAGGTAAATATTCCTGTAGGGGCCGTGGGAATGATTGTGGATGCGTTTCAGTCTAATGAGATCATCGAGAACAAACAGGCAGATCTCGTGGTAATAGCCCGTGAGCATTTACGTGATCCTTATTTCGGCATTCATGCAGCTATTGAACTTGAGGAGCCTGCAGATGTACCATGGCAATACAAAAGGGCATTTTAAAATTAAAAATTATCTAATAATGGAAAAAATAATATGGATTATTCTTGCCTTCCTGGCAGGAGCGTTTCTGCCGTTTCAGGCAGGGATGAATAGTAAATTAGCGAAAACCGGAGGTAGTCCTGTGCATGCCTCAATGATCTCTTTTGCTATTGGGGTAATAGCTTTGGTCATGTATATCGTTTTAACGTCTCAAAATGTATCGTGGAAAGGTTTAAAAGATGCTCCTGCATATGCCTGGCTTGGAGGAGTTTTAGGTGCATTTTATGTCACGGTAATAGTGCTGGCTTTTCCTAGAATTGGGTCCGGGAATGACTTTCGGACTTGTAGTAGCAGGCCAGCTGATTATCTCTGTGCTCATGGAGAACTTTAATATTATGGGTGCTCAGGAACACAGTATCAGCTTTGGCAGAATTATTGGTATGGCCCTGATTGTAGGCGGCGTTATTATAATGAAAAAATATTAAGTCTTAAATCTCGTGAAGCAAACTAATTATAATCATTAGGTTTATATAAAAAGCCCCTCATTTATCACGAGGGGCTTTGTTATAAGAACTTATACTATAATATTATACGTTAAAACGGAAGTGCATAACATCACCGTCTTTTACAATATATTCTTTACCTTCAACGCGTAGTTTCCCGGCTTCTTTTACTTTTGCTTCAGAACCGAATGCTACATAGTCATCGTACGCTATTACTTCCGCACGGATAAAGCCCTTTTCAAAATCGGTATGGATAACTCCTGCTGCCTGCGGCGCTGTATCACCTACCTGTATTGTCCAGGCCCTTACCTCTTTTACCCCGGCTGTGAAGTAAGTTTGCAGTTTTAAAAGTTTATAAGCAGCCCTGATTAAAGCTGAAGCTCCGGGCTCTTTAAGGCCAAGGTCTTCTAGAAACATCTGGCGCTCTTCGTAAGTTTCCAGTTCAGTAATATCGGCCTCTGTACCAACAGCCAATACAATAACCTCTGCATCTTCTTCTTTCACAAGTTCACGAACCTGCTCTACATATTTATTACCGGTAGCGGCAGAGCCTTCATCAACATTACAAACATAAAGCACAGGCTTTGTAGTAATCAGCTGGAAGCTTTCCATCAGGTCGGTTTCATCCTGGTTCTTTGGCTGTACTACCCTGGCAGATTTACCCTGAAGCAGCACTGCTTTTATATTTTCAAGCAAAGCATCTTCAACAACTGCTTCTTTAATACCGGCTTTTGCAGTGCGCTTTACTTTTTCAAGACGTTTTTCTACAGTTTCAAGGTCTTTTAGCTGAAGCTCAATATCAATAGTTTCTTTATCACGTATCGGGTTTACACTGCCGTCAACGTGCACAATATTGTCATTGTCAAAGCAACGCAGTACATGGATGATGGCATTACACTCACGGATGTTCCCCAGAAACTGGTTACCAAGCCCTTCGCCCTTACTGGCACCCTTTACAAGCCCGGCGATGTCTACAATTTCAACAGTTGCAGGTACCACACGCTCAGGGTTTACCAGCTCTTCAAGCTTTTGCAGCCTGGGGTCGGGTACATTCACCACACCCACGTTTGGCTCAATAGTACAAAACGGAAAGTTGGCGCTTTGTGCCTTAGCGTTTGACAAACAATTAAAAAGTGTTGATTTACCCACGTTTGGTAATCCTACAATACCTGCTTTCATGTAAAGTTGTTATTTTAAGGGTGCAAAGATAATCATTTAGGTTGTTGAATTAATAAGATAATTAGACCTTTCGGCTTTTGACTAATGGCGTGTTGCTTATGGCTAAGCAGACTTTATGACTACTTTATCTTTTCTTTATCAACCATTTTAACAATACGCAGGTACTTTTGTAAGTGTAAACCCATTAAAACGGAAAATCATGAAAAATATAGCTTTAGCATTGGCACTGGCTTTGGGGCTTTCTGTAAATGCACAGGTAAACAGGAATGTTACACAGGAAACTACAACTAAGCGTACCACAGTAAACAATGGTGTACAGGGAGTAAAAAGTACCGAAGTAAAACCAAACACGCACAGCGCAGCAAGAACTTGATTTTAAAGATGCTGAATCAAATAAATTAAATAAAGACTTGAGGACCACTCCGGTAGCGGTAACAACCTCTACAACGGTGTCGGGTGATGGTATCCCTACACAGGAAATTGACCGCTCAAGCTACTACACCCTGAATGGCCAACGCTATCAGTTTGTTACAGACAAAACCGGTTACCGTGTGATTTCTGGTGATAACCAGAACTTTGGTACAATGAGGAGAACATCAAATAACAACTATATTTACCGAAGCGGCACTACAACATCAATTGGTTACTTTGATAAAGACGGAAACTTTGTAGTTGAAAGTTATGATGATAAAACCGATGGTGTTACAGTGCAGACATACAGCCGTGTAAGGCCGTAAAAATTCTGAAAGATCACAATATATACTCTATGAAAAAGAAAAAATCCTGAAGTTATGCTTCAGGATTTTTTATTACACTAATGTTAATTACTCATCGCCATGTAAAAACGCCTGGCGATTAAGCAGCGTTTCTTCGCTTTCCACGTGATTTTCGTCAGGCACACAGCAGTCTACCGGGCATACTGCAGCACACTGCGGCTCATCATGGAAACCCTTACATTCAGTACATTTATCAGGTACGATGTAGTATATATCGTCTGATATCGGCGTATGAGGCTCTTCAGCATCAATCTCCTCGCCTGTCGGTAAAACAATCCTTCCGCGAAGTTTGGTTCCGTCTTTGTAGCGCCAGTCATCAGCGCCCTCATATATCGCAGTATTAGGACATTCAGGTTCGCATGCCCCGCAGTTTATACATTCATCTGTTATAACGATAGCCATAGCTTGTCTTAAGTATTTTAGTAGTAAATTTGCACCAAAATTACGCCCAAAACTATTCATACGCAAATACATTAGCATGACTTTAGCAGCACGTAAAGCAGCATTCGCAGAACTTGGCAGGTTTTTATCGCAGTTTCATGAAAATGGAAGTGTGGAAGATGCAATTGTAAAAAATAATTCACCCTTTTTTGAAGACTTTTTACAACTTATACAATTGTCGCAGTCACACAATCGCTGGTTTACGCCTGAACAGGTTTATTTTGCGATTGAATCATGGGCTGAAGCGCTCACTCCTCAAAATCTTGATAAATGGCTATCAGCCTATGATACAGAGAATGTTCATCCTAAAAAAGTAGGCCTTATACTGGCAGGGAATATCCCGCTTGTAGGGTTTCATGATTTTTTGAGTGTATTGATCACAGGCCATAAAGTTTTGGTGAAAACATCATCAAACGACCAGCACCTCTTGCCATTCCTGGCAAAATACCTCATCACAATTGAACCGAAATTTGCTGACTATATTACATTTATTGAAGGAAAGCTTGAAGGCTTTGATGCCGTTATTGCAACAGGCAGCAACAATACCGCCCGCTATTTTGAATACTATTTTAAAGACAAGCCGGCTATCATCCGTAAGAACCGTAACTCGGTAGCAGTGCTCACAGGCGATGAAACCAAAGAAGAGCTTGAAGCGCTGGGCGAAGACATTTTCAGGTATTTTGGCTTAGGCTGCCGTAATGTATCAAAGCTGTTTGTGCCTGAAGGCTATGACTTTACAAAGTTTTTTGAAGCGATGTATAAATACAAAGATGTTATTGCTTATGAGAAATATGCTAATAACTATGATTATAACAAAGCGGTTTTCCTGATGAGTAATTTCAAAATTCTCGACAATGGCTTTTTGACGATTAAGGAAGATACCGGCTATGGATCACCCATATCGAGTGTTTTTTACGAGTACTACAACGATAAAGTTGCTTTAAAAAACAGGCTTGAAGCGGACACTAATCAATTGCAATGTGTTGTAAGTCAACTTAATATACCTAATAAAATAGCTTTTGGCGAAGCTCAGCATCCACGGCTTTGGGACTATGCCGATAATGTGGATACAATTTCATTTTTGCTAAAAATATAGCCGAATTATTGCGGATTTTTTCTGCGATATTTCTCCTGCATTTCAGAAATTTGCATACACAATTTAACGGTTCATTAACAGATGAAAATACATAATTTCAGTGCGGGTCCTTCAATCCTTCCGCAGGAGGTTTTTAAAAAAGCTGCAGAAGCTGTAATCGATTTTAACGGCAGTGGTCTCTCACTTCTTGAAATATCGCACCGCAGTAAAGATTTTGTAAAAGTAATGGACGAAGCCCGTGCTCTTGTTCTGGAACTTATGGGGCTTGAGGGTAAAGGCTATCAGGCATTATTTCTGTCTGGCGGTGCGAGCCTTGAATTTGTGCGGGTACCTTACAACCTAATGAAAAAACTGGGCAAAGCGGCCTATCTTGATACTGGTACCTGGGCTGCAGGGGCAATTAAGGAAGCCCGTAATTTTGGCAATACAGAGATTGTAGCATCTTCAAAAGCAGACAATTACACCTATATCCCGAAAGACTATAACATTCCGGCTGATGCAGATTATTTCCATTGTACCAGCAATAATACCATTTTCGGCACGCAGATGTTCAGTTTTCCTGAAACAAATGTGCCAATTGTGTGCGATATGAGTTCTGACATTTTTTCGCGTGAGCTTGATTTTTCTAAGTTCAGCCTGATATACGCAGGTGCTCAGAAAAATATGGGGTCCGGCCGGTACAACACTTGTCGTGATAAAAGAAGATTTACTTGGTAAAACAGGACGCACTATTCCCGGAATACTTGACTATAAGCAGCATATCGACAAAGAAAGCATGTACAACACACCATCTGTTTTTGCAGTGTATACATCTTATCTCACCCTTCAATGGTTAAAGGCTAATGGCGGTATTTCAGCTATGGAAAAACAGAACAATCTGAAAGCAGAACTGATATACAAAGAAATTGACCGTAATCCGCTATTTGTTGGTACAGCAAAAGCAGAAGACCGCTCAAAAATGAACGTAACCTTTCTACTAAAAGATGAGGCACATACCGAAACGTTTGATAAATTGTGGAAGTCTGCCAATATAAGCGGCCTCAACGGTCACAGAAGTGTTGGCGGATACAGGGCGTCTATCTATAATGCTATGCCATTAGAAAGCGTGCAGGTGCTTGTAGATGTAATGAAAAAGCTGGAAGAAATTGTTTAAAGTTTTAGGTTTGCCAATCTCACACGAGACAATAGCCGAGCACGTGCAGCAAATCTTAATTCATAAATCTTAAATCTTAAATCGAGAATGAAAATATTAGCAAATGACGGTATTTCAAAAAGTGGTATAGCTGCACTTGAAACAGCCGGTTTTGAAGTCATAACAACAAAAGTAGCGCAGGAACAGGTGGCTAATTACATCAACGCCAATAACATCAGCGTGATACTGGTGCGCAGTGCTACAAAAGTCCGCAAAGATATTATAGATGCATGTCCGGGACTGAAAATTATTGGCCGCGGTGGTGTAGGCATGGATAATATTGATGTTGACTATGCCCGCGAAAAAGGCATCCACGTGATAAACACTCCGGCTTCATCATCAGATTCTGTTGCGGAGCTTGTGTTTGCGCATTTATTTACCGGAGTACGTTTTCTATATGATGCTAACAGGAATATGCCGCTTGAAGGCGATACTAATTTTGAAGGCTTAAAGAAGGCTTATGCTAATGGTATTGAGCTTCGTGGCAAAACTCTTGGCATTATTGGTTTTGGTAAAATAGGCCGCTCGGTAGCAAGAATTGCTTTAGGCCTTGGCATGCGTGTTATAGCGAGCGACAAGTTTGTAGGCAATGCCGATATACGGGTTGATTTCTACAATGGCCAGTTCATTAATGTTGAGATAATCACTGAGCCTATTGAAGATATATTTAGGCATGCTGATTTTATAACACTGCATGTACCGGCACAGGACGGCTATGTGATTGGTGAAGCAGAACTTATGGCAATGAAAGACGGTGTGGGCATAATCAATGCATCACGCGGTGGCATTATTAATGAAGTTGCCCTGATTGATGCACTTGAAGGCGGTAAAGTTGCATTTGCAGGGCTTGATGTTTTTGAAGATGAGCCAAAACCGGCAGTGCAGGTGTTGATGCACCCAAAAATTTCTCTTACACCACACATTGGCGCTGCTACGCTTGAAGCGCAGGACAGGATAGGTACAGAACTTGCCGAGCAGATAATAAGCCTGCTAAAAACTGAGAATACTTAATCATGTTTTATTAAATTATTATGAAGCGCCTATTGAGGCGCTTTTTTGTTTGTATATTAGAAATAAAAATACAATATGACGGAAAGTAATAAGCAAATACTGCAACGGGCAAATGAAGCTATTGCACGTGGTGATTATGAAGGTTTCCTGGCAGAATGTACCGAAGATACAAAATGGGAATTTTTAGGAGACCGCACATTGCAGGGTAAAGAAGCGGTAAGGCAATATATGGCAGAAGTTTACAATGAGCCACCGAAATTTAAAGTTAATCAATTAATTGCTGAAGGTAACTATGTAACTGCCATTGGCCAGATAACATTAAAAAATGAAAACGGCCAGATAGTTGACTACGATTATTGTGATGTCTGGCGATTCACGAACGGTAAAATGGCCGAGTTAAAGGCTTTTGTAATTGAAAGAAAATAGATACTGACGTTAAATTACTTAAAATGCGCCCATTGCGGCGCTTTTTGTTTTGTACTTTTATGGTAAATCTATCCGTATGAAATCATATCTTGTAACATTTGCGCTTGCCATAATATTTGTTGTAAGCTGCAACTCAACTTCAAAACTGCCTACAGGGCAAAATGGTGAAGTGGCTGCCAAACGGGGTGATACTGTACGCATAGCCAATGATGAGCTTGAATACGAAATACTTATTATAGATCCGGGTTTTGACGGATGGCTTGCCCGGGCAAAACCAAGAGGATTTTATGAACAGCATTATCTTGAAAATAAGAACATACGATGGGTGACAGAGTGGAATAACCGCTTCAACCAGAATAACCGTTTTTATGATATGCGTATAGAATACAGCCCAAATATAAATTATGGTTATGAAGTGAATTACATGCTCTACAATTACCTTGTTTACTTTCAACAGAAAACCGGGCAGAGGCTTGGCGGAAATGTCCCAGAATTTTAAGCTAACAATGATAATTGTGCTGAAATACATTATTTTTGAGGCTAATTCTTACATTACATAATGATTTCATATAATCCGAAAGAGTGGTTTTCTTTCATATTCAGGTTTCACCGCGGTGATACATTTAAAAAACTTATACCTGTAATGTTCGGAATTGGACTATATTCAGCAGGCATAGCTTATCTTGAGCTTGAGTACTGGCAGCTATCTGAAACCAGCCATGTAAAAAACATTACAATCATGCATACAATGCTGGGGTTTGTAATATCATTGCTGCTTGTTTTCCGTACAAATACAGCTTATGACCGCTGGTGGGAAGGCCGCAAAATGTGGGGCGCATTGGTAAATAACAGCCGCAATTTTGCATTAAAGCTGGCAGTAATGCTTACTGAAAGCAGTGATAAAGAGATTATGCGCAGGCTTATTCCTGCTTATGCTGAAATACTTGACAAGCATTTGAAAAACGAAGATATAAACCATGAACTTTTCGATGATGCCACACTTTCAAAAGACCATTATAGCCATAAGCCGAATCAGCTCGCTAAGAGTATTATCGGAAAAATCAATGAGTTTTATTTAGCAGGTAAAATAACAGGTGACCAGCTTATCGTACTTAATGCGGAAGTACAATCATTTACCGACATCTGTGGTGCTTGTGAACGAATTAAGAACACGCCCATACCCTACTCTTACAGTGCATTCATCAAGAAATTTATTTTCTTTTATGTGATGACGCTGCCTTTTGGGTATGTTTTCCAGTTAGGGTATTATGTAGTACCGGTAGTGGTCTTTATATTTTATGTGCTGGCAAGCCTGGAATTAATTGCCGAAGAAATTGAAGAACCATTTGGCAATGACCCTAATGACCTGCCAACGGCAAAGATTGCATCCAATATAAAAAAGAATGTAGAGGAACTTCTGTATTAAAGTTATGAAAGACAACAAAAACAACAACCCTGGCACAAGAAGCGCTGACGATAAAGTTGACAACAATGCGCACTATGATGATAAAGGTAAAATAACCCGTGATGATGAGCGTGACCGTAAAAACAGCTCTGATGACTGGAACGCTGAAGACAGCCGCACAGGCAGAAATAAATAGTGGCGTTATTTTTGCTGAGAACTTTATAAAATATCAGCGCTGTAAAGCCGTTACATATTTATGAGGAATTTTTTACTTATTTTCTTTGTTCTTTTTATGGCCCAGGTTGCATCAGCGCAGTTTGACAGCCCTATTAAAGGCACTGCTATACCAAAAGCAAAAAGAAACCTAAAAAGAAAGACCCTCCCAAGCCTGAAGCGCCGAGAGTATTCTCGATAACTCCGCCTAAAGAAAGCAGTCCTGTTTACCAGATTGGCAGCAATAAAGAGGAGTTCAGTATGATGCAGCAGGATAAATTTGTTAACCGCAGCCGCGAATACCAGGACCGTGTTACTATAAAACCGCGTGGAGAGTCTAACGAGCCATATAAGGGCAACCAGTTTTTTGGTGAGTTTAAGACAAAATCGCTATATATTAAAGTACTTGCACGTGATTTTGGCGCTGAAGATGGCGACAGGATCAAAGTACTGGTAAATGATGTAACGCAGGTTGAAAATATTACGCTGCTAAATCAGTTTCAGTCAATACAGGTAACATTGCAGCCCGGTTTCAACAAGGTAGATTTTGAGGCGCTTAATCAGGGCTACTCCGGCCCTAACACAGCAGAATTTCAGGTGTATGATGACCAGGGTAAACTACTCTCAGCCAATGAATGGAACCTGGCCACAGGATTTAAAGCTACATTTATATTTGTGAAGGAGTAAAAAATTATCTGAGCACCTAAGTCTCTTTAATAGCCAAGCAACTACGTATCAAATTTACTCAGGTATTAAATCAACTAAAAAAGGAATTACCATAAAAAATGAGAAATTCCATAACATATGGTATAATATTCCGTAGTAAAAATTGAGTCGGACTCTTAAAAAAGTTATTACCAAACCGGTAATAAACTGAGGGACTACCAATGCCGGTAATAGCAACCATGAATTTGACGAAAAAGAAAAATTAAATAAGTGGATTGCACCAAACGTAATAGCTGAGAAATAAACAAGCCATGGAAAGACAGCATTCCATTTTTTTAAGCTAATCAATTTCGGATTAATTCTGTCGTATCTAAGAAAATATCTGAATATAAATTCTTCAACAACAGGCATCACTAAGATCGCACCTATAGCCACTATTGCTTCGGTATAATCTGTGTTACGTTTAAATTCGCTTTCAGTTTCTTCTGCAACTAATACCAAAAGGGGTAAAAACGCTAAAAAATCACAGCGTTAAAAACGAACAATCTCAGCAAAAAGTATATCTTTTCTTTCGGCGTTAGCTGTATCCTGCTATCGTCTGGCTTTTTTAGAAACTTTACCAGCTCATAAATTACTTTTAACACCATACATTCATAAAATATAACACTCCGAAAACTAAGCTAAAAATCCCCTGCTATTGCAGAGGATTTTTTATTGCTAAGCAGCTTAGAACCTCAGTAGCTAAGCAGCTTCTCTTAATCATTCATCGATATAAGGAACTCCTCATTATTCCTCGTCTTTTTAAAGCGGTCGTTAATGAAGTCCATGGCTTCAACTGGGTTCATATCAGCAAGGTATTTCCTCATGATCCACATACGCTGTATTGTCTTTTCATCAAGAAGAAGGTCATCCCTCCTGGTGCTTGATGATGTAAGGTCAATAGCAGGGAAAATACGCTTGTTGGCAATCTTCCTGTCAAGCTGAAGCTCCATGTTGCCGGTACCTTTAAATTCTTCAAAGATAACCTCATCCATCTTAGAGCCGGTATCGGTAAGCGCAGTAGCAATGATACTAAGCGAGCCACCGTTCTCGATATTACGAGCCGCACCAAAGAAACGCTTAGGTTTTTGTAGCGCATTGGCATCAACACCACCGCTCAATACCTTACCCGATGCCGGCTGAACTGTGTTGTATGCACGTGCAAGACGGGTTATCGAGTCAAGAAGTATCACTACATCATGCCCGCATTCTACAAGGCGCTTGGCTTTTTCAAGCACGATGTTGGCAACCTTTACATGTCGGTCGGCAGGCTCATCAAAAGTTGAAGCAATAACCTCTCCCCTTACGCTGCGCTGCATATCGGTAACCTCTTCCGGCCGTTCATCAATTAGTAAAACGATAAGATATACTTCAGGATGGTTGGCAGCTATTGAATTTGCTATATCTTTTAGTAGCATTGTCTTACCAGTTTTAGGCTGGGCTACAATCATACCGCGCTGGCCCTTACCTATAGGCGAAAACAAGTCAATGATACGTGTTGATACAGAGCTCTGCCTGCCTGCAAGGTTAAATTTCTCTTCAGGGAAAAGCGGCGTAAGGTGTTCAAATGAAACCCTGTCGCGCACTACCTGCGGGTCATGGCCATTTATTTTAAGCACTTTTACAAGCGGGAAATATTTCTCTCCTTCTTTTGGCGGGCGTACCACACCTTTTACAGTATCACCGGTTTTAAGTCCGAAAAGGCGTATCTGTGAAGTTGAAAGATAAATATCATCAGGAGAGGCAAGATAGTTGTAATCACTTGAGCGCAGGAAGCCATAACCGTCTGGCATCATTTCCAGTACGCCTTCGCTTTCTATTATACCGTCAAACTCATAGTCTGGCTCGCGGTAATTTTGTTTTTTAGGTTGATTTTCAGCGTTGCGCTGCGGCTGGTTTTCACGTGCCGGCTGATTTTCCCTTGCAGACTGGCTGTCTTTTGCCTGGTTTGGCTGCCCTTCATTATTTAGCTTATCACGATGCTTATAGCTCGGGTGGTTAGGGTTGTTGGCATTAGCACGCTCAATCATAGCCTGCCTTTCCTCTTCCGTCAGTACACGTTTCTTTGGCCTGTTATCGTTATTATCAGCTTTTTGCTCTTGCCTGTTGTCACGATTTTTTTTGCTCTCAGGCAGTACTTTGTTTTCGTGCGGCTCTTCGTTTTGCGCTTGTTCAGCTACAGGAACAACATTTTCAGCCTCAGCCGGTTTTTTGATGATAATCCTTTCCTTTTTTGGCGTACGCTCTGTATTTTTAATTTCTGCAGGCGCTTCAGGAGCAATCACTTCAGTCGCAGGAGCATCTTTACTTATCCTTGCACGCTTAGGCTTATCGGCAACAACTTTTTCTTCTGCTTTTTCTTTTAGCGGTACAACCTTATCAGGGTTTGCAGCCTGGTGGTCAAGTATCTGGTAAACCAGTTCTTCTTTTTTTAAACCCCTGTACTTACTGATATTGGCTTTCTTGGCAATTTCCCTGAAGTTCAGGCAGCTTCATTTCTTTTAATTCAGAAATTTCGAACATGTATAATTAAATGGTTAAATTAAGGGTAATTTCAAAATGTGTGGGGAAGTAATTTTTTTGAAAAGGCAATGCTTCGCAGAATGAAGCACTTATGATTTTGTATGGCAATATTACGAATTAATTTTTACTATCCAATAGCAATTATAAAAAAGAAAACATATTTTTGTACAGCAAAACAGCAGGTATGATACAAAGAATACAGAGCGTTTACATGTTTGCGGCACTTATTGCCTCGGGTGTATTGCCTTTTGTATTTCCATTATGGGTAACCAAAAGCGGCATGGAGTACTACTTTATGCTCAACCTTGCGTTTGTAGTTTTGTTCAGCTTCAGCACCACGTTGTGCATCATCAGCATCTTTACTTATAAAAAGAGGCAAAAGCAGTTTGTAATGAACCGGCTGAACATATTGCTTAACTTGATTTTACTAGGCTTATTTATATACCAGTCACTAAATTTATCCGGAGAGACCGATCCTGAAAAGGTGGTTTCAGAGAAGGGTATTGGGATGTTTCTTCCTATCATTTCTATCGTTTTCCTCAGCCTTGCCAACAGGGCTGTAAAAAAGGACGAAGATCTCGTAAAATCTGTTGACAGGCTTAGATAACTCTATTAACTTAGTTTTATTAGTGCGTAAAGAATCCGGAACCTGCCAGTTCCGGATTTTTTTATTTTAACCCCTTTTCCCCAGCTCTATCACTTCAAGGTTTTGCACTTTGCCTTTCTCTACTTCAAATCGCAGCATAGTACGCACCTGGTGAAATCCTGATATGCCTGCCGCGCCGGGATTCATGTGCAGCAGATTCAGCTTCTGGTCAAACTGCACTTTGAGTATATGTGAGTGTCCGCAGATAAACAGCCCCGGCGGGTTTGCTGTAATCTCGCTGCGTATAGCGGGACTGTACTTGCCCGGGTAGCCGCCAATGTGGGTAATCCATACATCAAGACCTTCACAATCAAAACGGTTATGCAACGGGAACTCAAGCCTTGCTTCACCATTATCTATATTCCCGTAAACTGCCCTTAATGGCTTCTCTTTTTTGATGGCATCGGTAACTTTCAGGTCACCGATATCACCTGCATGCCAAACCTCATCAGCCAGCTTTACATATTTTAATATAGTACCATCCATGTAACTGTGGGTATCGCTAAGCAGAAGGATTTTTTTCATTTTCTTGGTTAAAGAGTAGCAAAGTTACATAGTTACAAAGTCATTTACACCACTTTTTTAAAAACTGAAACTTTATTTCTCTGAAGCTTTGCAACTTTAACTTTGCGACTTATTGAGTATCTTTGCAGTGCAACAAACACAGCCTTGAGATACTTCATAGAATTTGCTTATAACGGGAAAAATTACTGCGGATGGCAATACCAGCCTCATAGCCCGTCGGTACAGGAAACACTGAACAAAGCCCTATCTACCCTACTTCGGACGCAGATTGAAGTAGTTGGGGCGGGCCGTACCGATACAGGTGTTCATGCCCGCCAGATGTTTGCACATTTTGATTATGGTGAGGTTATAGACTCTGATTCGCTGACGCAAAAACTGAACTCTTTTTGCCGAAGGATATCGTCGTGTACCGGTTTATCCCGTTACATGATGATGCCCATGCAAGGTTTGATGCTGTGAGCCGTACATATGAGTACCACATACATACTTTTAAAGATGCTTTTGACCACGAGGGCAGCTGGTATTTCTTTCATAAGCTGGATGTTGATGCCATGAACGAAGCCGCTAAAATACTTTTTGAATATAGTGATTTCCAGTGTTTTTCTAAAACACATACCGATGTAAAACGTACATTTGCGACATAAAAAAAGCGTACTGGGCACAGAATGGCAGCAAGCTGGTGTTTACAATAACTGCCGACCGTTTCCTGCGGAATATGGTGCGCGCAATTGTAGGGACATTGGTAAACATCGGGCTGGGAAAAACATCTGTTGAAGACCTGAGAAAAATCATCGAAAGCGGAGACCGCAGCAATGCCGGCGCATCGGTCCCTGCACATGGGTTATATCTTACCAAAGTTGAATACCCTTACATTAAAAGCCGTTAGATTAATAATGAAAGCCAAAACATCATCATCATTAAAAAAAGTAATGCACTATGCTGCCCCTTACCGCTCGCGGTTTGCCTGGGTTATAGTATTTGCCATCACACTCTCTATATTCGCTGCTGTACGTCCTTATTTACTTAAGCAAACAGTTGACAGCTATATTGTACAAAAAGACAGTACAGGACTGTTATTTTACATTATGCTCATGGCCGGGGTGCTTCTGCTTGAAGTGGCTTCGCAATACTATTTTACATATTGGGCCAATTGGCTCGGGCAGGATATCGTGAAAGATATCCGTGAAAAACTGTTTCGCCACATCGGCGCTTTCCGTATGAAGTTTTATGACAATGAGCCTGTGGGTAAGCTGGTTACGCGTACTGTTTTCGATATTGAGTCGATAGCACGCATCTTCAGCCAGGGATTGTTTATGATCATCAGCGATTTGTTAAAAATGGTGGTTATCCTCGGTGTCATGTTCTACATGAACTGGAAGCTTACCATCATCGTGTTGCTTGCCATGCCGATATTGGTTTATGCCACACGCATCTTCCAGAAGAAAATGAAAGGTGCTTTTGAGGAAGTCCGTACACAGGTAGCCAACCTAAATACCTTTGTGCAAGAGCGGGTTACAGGGATGAAGATTGTGCAGCTTTTTAACCGTGAAGATATTGAGTACGAAAAATTTAAGCAGATAAATAAAAAGCATAATGATGCCTGGCTGAAGAATATTCTTTACAACTCTATCTTCTTCCCTATTGCTGATATCATCTCGTCGCTAACCCTTGGTTTCGTAATATGGTACGGGGGTATTAGTATCATCAACGGCGATAACATTACCACACCAGGTGACCTGTTTGCCTATACCATGTTCATCCCGATGCTGTTTAACCCACTGCGCCAGATTGCAGATAAGTTCAATGAATTGCAGATGGGTATCATCGCATCTGACCGTGTGTTTGAATTGTTGGAATCTGAAGGCCAGGTACAGAAAAACGGGACAATTGAGGCAACCCACTTTAAAGGTAACCTTGAGTTTAAAGATATTCGCTTCAGCTATATTGACGGTGAGGAAGTAATCAAAGGGATTAACCTTGCTGTACCTGCCGGGCAAACCGTGGCCATCGTAGGCTCAACCGGTGCGGGTAAATCTACCATCATTAACCTGCTGAACCGTTTCTACGAGATCAACAGCGGAACTATTACTATCGATGGGACCAACATAGACGATTTTACCCTCGACAGCCTTAGAAAGCAAATAGGCATTGTGTTACAGGATGTATTCCTTTTGCCGATACCATCCTCAACAATATCACCCTTTATGACCCCAACATAACCCGCGAACAGGTGGTTGCCGCGGCGAGGGCTATTGGTGTACATGACTTCATTAACAGCCTGCCGGGCGGTTATGAGTACAATGTAAAAGAACGCGGCGTGATGCTGTCGTCAGGCCAAAGGCAGCTTATAGCGTTCCTTAGGGCTTACGTGAGTAATCCGAGTATATTGATTCTGGATGAGGCGACATCTTCTGTTGATACCTACAGCGAAGAACTGATCCGCAACGCCACGGAGAAAATCACCCAGGGGCGGACTTCAATCGTCATAGCCCACAGGCTTGCAACGGTAGTAAACGCTGATAAGATAATCGTAATGGACAAAGGCCGGATTGTTGAAGAAGGCCGCCATTATGAGCTTATCAACCGTGAGCAGGGCTATTACAAGAATTTGTATTATTCACAATTTGCGGTGGAAAGTGAAGGATAATCATCAAAAGTATAATTCATGGACAACCAGATCAAATCACTGCAAAATCAGATTCGACAACTTCGCCTTGCTTTATTAAGCCTGTCGGGAATATTAATTATTGCCATGTTAGCATCCTTTACATTTGAAAAAATGATATTATACGAACGAAAGGAATAATCATAGAAGACGTAAATGGCAAGCCTTTTATAATGATGGGCAACCCAATACCAACGCATAAGCTTCGCGACAGGAAAGATACAATGGCAGGCCTTGTGTTTCTGGACGAAAAAGGCACTGACCGACTTTATATGGGAAAAGACGGAAAATTACAAATGGGCGGAAAACTTGAGGACCGAAATTCTGCAGGATGGTCTTATATCATTAATGACACTACAGGAGATGAAAGGGGTGGTTTTGGTTTCGCAGATGATGAAGACCGCATTGGCTTAGGGCTTGATTATGGCGGAAAGGACGGTGGCGAGGCAATTTATCTATATGCTTCAAACGATATAGCGTACCTGCTTATGAATACTAATACTAATGACAGGGTAAGGCAGCGCGCAGTTTTATGGCATGAAACTAAAAATGATCTGACACAAATAAAAATAGGTGATAAAACAACTGATGAAAGGCTTGTATTGCGTACGGTAGGAGAAAAAGCTGTTATTTCTTATAAAGCTGACGGTAAAAACAAGAACATCCTGGAATAGTGAGGTGAAACTATCAAATTCACTTTTAACATTTTACCATAATCAAATAAATACCTATTTTCGTACGCATAAATTAAACCTGCAAATTACATTACCATGAAATACGATATTATAGTTTTAGGCAGCGGCCCCGGCGGATATGTTACAGCCATTAGGGCTTCACAGTTAGGCTTTAAAACAGCAGTTATAGAGAAAGAAAGCCTTGGCGGAATCTGCCTTAACTGGGGATGTATCCCTACCAAAGCGCTACTTAAAAGTGCACAGGTTTTTGATTACCTGAAGCATGCAAGTGATTACGGACTTACCGTTAAAGAATTTGACAAAGACTTTGGCGCCGTGATACAACGCAGCCGCGGCGTAGCTGACGGCATGAGCAAGGGTATACAGTTCCTTATGAAGAAAAACAAGATCGACGTTATCGAAGGCTTTGGCAAAGTGATGCCTGGTAAAAAAGTAAGCGTTGAGAAAGACGGCAAGAAAGAAGAATATTCAGCTGACCATATCATCATTGCGACAGGCGCACGCTCACGCGAATTGCCTAACCTGCCGCAGGATGGTAAAAAAGTAATTGGTTACCGCCAGGCAATGACGCTTCCTGAGCAGCCAAAATCAATGATAGTTGTTGGTTCAGGAGCTATTGGTGTTGAGTTTGCACATTTCTACAATTCAATGGGCACGCAGGTTACTATTGTTGAATTTATGCCAAACATCGTTCCGGTTGAAGATGAAGACATTTCAAAACAATTTGAGCGTTCGCTTAAAAAATCGGGCATAAACATTATGACCAATGCATCTGTTGAGAAGGTTGATACATCAGGCAACGGCGTGAAAGCTACCGTAAAGACAGCAAAAGGTGAAGAAATCCTTGAGGCTGATATATTGCTTTCTGCAGTAGGCATTAAGTCGAACATCGAGAACATAGGCCTTGAAGAAGTTGGCATCGCGACAGATAAAGATAAAGTTCTTGTAAATAAATATTACCAGACAAACATACCGGGTTACTACGCTATTGGCGACATCGTTCCGGGCCAGGCGCTTGCACACGTAGCTTCTGCTGAAGGTATTCTTTGTGTGGAGAAGATTGCCGGGCTGCACGTAGAGCCGCTTGATTATGGCAACATACCTGGCTGTACCTATGCAACACCAGAAATCGCTTCTGTCGGCCTTACAGAGAAACAAGCTAAAGAAAAAGGCTATGAGCTGAAGATTGGTAAATTCCCATTCACAGCTTCAGGTAAGGCAAAAGCTGCAGGAACACCAGATGGTTTCGTAAAGGTTATCTTTGACGCCAAGTACGGTGAGTGGCTTGGCTGCCATATGATTGGCGCCGGCGTAACCGATATGATTGCCGAAGCTGTTGTGGCGCGCAAGCTTGAAACTACAGGACATGAGATAATCAAGTCGGTTCACCCTCACCCTACCATGAGTGAAGCTATCATGGAAGCCGCTGCGGCTGCTTATGACGAGGTGATACATATATAGATTTAATATCTAAGATTTCAGAATTAAATCCGTTCTCATTGAGGGCGGATTTTTTTATGCAGTACTTAGAAAATAATTTGGTACTCTTTTCTAAATGCCTATTTTTGGAAAAACTTAACGTATGGCTCCAGCAAAATCAATTCAGCCCGCTGCAACAAAGCGTAACAAATATATAGCCTCGCTGCTGGCGTTAACCGTCGGAATTTTTGGGATACATCAATTTTACCTCGGCAACAAGAAAGTTGGGAAAGAATTTCTGTTCACTTGTATTTTCATAATCCCTATAATTCTTGCTTTTTTCAGGGTATTGGGTTATTATTCATGAGTCAGCAAAAGTTTGATGAAAAAATACAATATGAAACATTGTATTGACTGCGATGAAGATTTGGGAATCATGTCAACTGAGACATACTGCTCAGACTGTGCACCGTCTTCTTCATCAGAAAAATTGTCTTTCAGATCAGATGATAGTGATAGTGAGATTTATATCGATTCAAAAGGAAATTTAGTGAGCCGGACCGACATAAAAGAAAAACCAAAAATCGCTTAAAGTTTCACCAGCATCAACCAAAGAAACCCTTGATGACATTATGAAGGAGATGGATGAGCTTGTAGGCCTTGAAGGCGTGAAAGAAGAGATCAGTACACTTGTAAATTTCATAAAGGTTCAGAAACAAAGGGAAAAAGCAGGCCTGCAGTCTTCAACGTTATCTTACCATATGGTGTTTACAGGTAATCCGGGAACAGGTAAAACAACTGTAGCAAGAATAATTTCAAGAATATACAAGCAATTGGGAATATTAGACGGCGGGCATCTTACCGAAACAGACCGTTCTGGGCTTATTGCGGAATATGAAGGGCAAACCGCTGTAAAAGTGAATGATGTGGTTGATGCCGCTCTTGACGGTATTCTCTTTATTGATGAGGCTTATGCATTGAATCTTGGCCATAATGAAACTTACGGTAAAGAAGCAGTAGCAACGATTATTAAAAGAATGGAGGATGACCGCGAGAAACTTGTTGTGATACTTGCCGGCTACACTGGCGAGATGAAAACATTTATTGAAACAAATCCCGGATTTGAATCTAGGATAAACCGCTATATAAATTTCCCTGATTACAAACCTGAAGACTTAGTTGAAATTTTTAAACGTCAGTGTGCGAAAGCCGATTATACACTGACATCTGATGCAGAAAACAAAGTTAAGGACGTTTTTGCGGCAGCTTATGCAGAGCGTGACCAATCATTTGGTAATGCCCGTTTTGCACGAAATGTGTTTGAAAATGCAATGGAACTTCAGTCAAACAGGCTGGCATCAGGCAGGAACCTCTCTAAAAGCGAACTTTGCACTCTTATACCCGAAGATATTGAGGCACCAATGAGCCTGGCATAATCACGAAAAAGTATAAACAAATCTTAGCAGGATGTTATATTGCATCCTGCTTTTTTATTTTAACCATAACTTTATTAAAAAATGAAGCTATGGCGACAAAGACAAAAAACAAAAAGAAAAAAGGCAGCACCAAAAAAAATAAACTTGGTGTAAAAAATTCATTAGTCAACAATATCAACGCGAGGAAAAAGAAAAACAAATCACGTTCAAAAAGAAGTCTACCGTTTCTAAGAAGTCTTATAAGAACCTGAAAAACAATTGGGGCAAGCGCAAAACAAAAAAGAAAAGCAACAAGACGAAATCACGCAACAGGAAAACACGCAGCACTAAATCGCGTAAGAAAGCTAAATAGTTTTCAGGGCCTCAATCAGCAGGTCGATATCTTCTTTAGTATTATAATGACTAAAGGAAATCCGCAATGAAGGTTTTTTAAGGTCATCATCACAAAGTATTTCCTGTAATACATGAGACGGTTTTATGCTGCCCGACTGGCAAGCACTGCCACGGCTTACGGCTACACCTTTCATATCAAGCTGGAAGAGTATCATTGAGGTCTTTTCTTCCGGCAAAGGCAGCATGACATTGGCTATGTTATAAAACAACATCTCATGCCCCACTCCCTTGTCAGTGCCGTTTACTTTATATCCGGGGAAATGGTTATCCAGCTGCTCAAAAAGATAACCTTTAAGATTACTGATATGCTGTCTCTCAATGTCCAAATTAATGTAAGATAGCTCCAAAGCTTTGGCCATCCCCGCAATTTGGTGTACAGCTTCTGTACCGGCACGCAGGCCTTTTTCCTGCTCACCGCCTGCAATTATTGGCTGTATTCCTAAACCTTTCCTGATAAATGCAAAGCCAACACCTTTTGGCCCGTGAAATTTATGTGCACTGGCAGCAGCAAAATCTACCGGCAAGTCTTTAAAACTTATTTTTTCTTTGCCAAAAGTTTGAACCGTATCGGTATGAAACAGCGCATTATATTGCCTGCATAAATTACCAACAGCTTGTAGGTCTAAAACAACGCCAGTTTCATTATTTATATGCATCAAGCTCACCAGCGTAGGAATATTATCTGAAAGTAACGCTTCAAGATGTGAAAGTTCCGGTTGGCCTTTACTATCAAGCCTAACCATATTGACCTGCGTGCTGAATTCTCCAGCAACAAGTGCCACAGTATTTAGCACGGCATGGTGTTCAGCACGGCTCGTGATAATTCGTTTTACGCCAAGATTTCGTACCGCACTTTGTATTACCCAACTGTCGGCTTCAGTCCCGCCTGATGTAAAGATTATCTCTCCTGCATCTGCACCTACCAATGCGGCAATCTTCTTACGTGAAGCCTCCACAATTGTTTTAGCGCTCCTGCCAAAACTGTGTAGATGACGGATTACCATATGCAGATGCCATTACTTCGGTCATTTCTGCAATCACTTCAGGCCGTAATGCAGTTGTTGATGCATTATCAAGATAAACTCTTTTCATGCTGCAAAATTACTGAAAAGAATTTACGTTATATATCGGTAAACAATGCGCTTAAAAACATTATTTTTGCTGAAAACAAAATTGAAAATGAAAAAGATATTTGGGCTTTTTGCCATGCTGTTTCTGCTTACAGGCTGTGATGATGGCGATATAACTTTTAAATCATTCAACTTTACAAATGCTACGGCACAGGCATGTACAAACAGCGGCATCATATATAAAGTTCAGGGTAGCGAAGCGCTATTACTTCAGTTAGCTCCTAACACGCTTATAAATGCTGAAAATAAAAATGAAGTAGGTGATGATATTCCGAGAATGATTACCCTTGGAGGCTCAAACACACTAGTCTATCGCACCTACAACGGCCCAGTGAGCTCTACAAGCATTTGCAGCGCTGTGCCACCCGCAAACCCAGCTGTAGTAGAAGAATATAGTGCACAGGCAGGTGGAATGCTTAGCATTATTACCAAAGCAGTTCGCAACAGTCAAAATGTACTCACAGGTTATAATCATGTCATCACAATCATTAATGCTACATTTAGCCGCGAAGAAGAATCAATCATTATTACTGATAATGTTTTTGGATCGTTTATAAGCCCTGTAACATACAGGTTTAGTTTTAAAGATGAGGCATCAACCGTTAGCCTTCAAAACTGCGATGGAAATCTTATCCCTGCCGGAAATGCCTTTATAGTTAATGGCGATGAGGCATTATTTTTCGACATTGAACCAGCGACATATCCGACCACTGACGGTGGAATAGCAGTTGTAAATTTTGGAATAGCAGGCGAGACACAGGAAATAATTTTTAATGAATATAGCGGCACCGCAGTGGCTACGTTATTTTGTGATGCTGTACCGCCTATAACACCGGTAGTTACAAAACAGTGGGAAGCAATAGCCGGCGAACTTAGAATTCAGACTAGTATAGTTGCAGGGGTGAGAGAGCACATATTTTTTCTCGATAATGTAACTTTCATGAATAGGGCTCAAAATGCAGAGCAGTTCACTATAAGTGCGACTGGCGGCTACAGGGTAGGAAAACTCACGGTTGCGAATTAGAATTACCTTTTAGGATTTTGTTTTATGTAGACCTGTAGTGCACCAAGGCCGTATTTTTGGTAATCAGCTTCGCTTACTATAATATTGTCATATCTGCCGAATAAGAATTCAAGTTCGGCTTTCAGCACACCTTCGCCAACGCCGTGTATAAAAACAACTTTGGGTATGCGGTTGGCAATGGCAAAGTCAAGCTGGCGCCTGGCTGTTTCAGACTGTAATGTAAGGATTTCATAATTGCTCATACCGCCTTTTTTCTTCACAAGCTTTTCAATATGAAGGTCAATCTCAAGGGTAATATCATCCTTACGGGATTTCTTCTCTCTTGTAAAACTGCGTTTTTTGGGTTCTTCTTTTTCCCGAAGCACAGCACCTAAACTCTTACCTTTAAACAAAGAACCTAAATCATTATCATTGTTTATTTTAATAAGTTCTGAAGCATCAAATTGAAGAAGAAAAACCTTCACTAGTTTCAAGCGTTACCTTTCCATTGCTGCACGACTTTACTACCCCGCTGAAAGAATCGTCAAGCACTGCCGCTTTATCCCCTATCTTAAACTTCTGTGTCGTCATTACGGTTGTTTTTACTTGGCACTTTGTTCATGAGCCTCATTATTCCCAACATAAATATAACTATACCACCAACCATTATGTATTTGTTGGGGTTTGTTTTGGATTGTTCATAGAGTGCCAGAAATGCACAGGCAAAGGGAATAACTGTCAGAAGAAAATTTTTCATATTTCAAAAATACTACAATTCAAAACCATAAAAAAATCCCGGGCGCAAACCCGGGATTTATATTGATAGAAATCAGAAATTACATATTTGCGCTTACATTGCTTGCAAAAAACACGGCCATAGCAATTATACCAACAATGTAACTCGCAATAACAATTATCATTACAATTCCTAAAAATTTGTAGTGCGACTTAAGATTTTCAAAGGCATCAGTAAGACTGTCGCTGTTGTTAGAGTTAAGAGCTTTTTTGGTGTTCGAAGCAAACTTAAAAAGGTAAAGCACCGGGAAAAAATACAGCAAAGCCAGGATAAAATAAATCCCGCCTAAAAGGGCCGGTGTAATGAATGACGACGCACCCAATCCGCCGCTCTCACTTAAGGCTCCGCCGGCTGCAAATACAAACAGTCCTGCCAGCACCATGAAAGCAATGCCAATAAAACCAATAATTGCTAAAAACATAGCCCACTTTGCGGCCGTCTTAAGGTAATCGCGTGCAGCTGCAGATACCTGTAATTCAAAAGAATCAAATGGTGAATTGTACTCCATAATTGGTTGGTTTGGTTATTAATAATTTGGGTTGATTATTTTTCAAATTCGGTAAGCGTCTCTGTAATGATACGTACACAGTCAAGAAGCTGCTCTTCATTCATTACCAACGGCGGTGCGAAACGGATAATATTACCATGCGTTGGTTTTGCCAACAAACCTTTTTCGCTCATAGCCATGCAAATATCCCAGGCTGTTGAGCTGTCTTCCGTGTCATTAATCACTATAGCGTTTAAAAGTCCTTTACCGCGTACCAGTTTTACTATATTGCTGTGGTTGCAGTACTGACTAAGTTTATCTCGGAACAAGCGCCCAAGCTTCTCTGCGTTCTCGGCAAGATTTTCTTTTTCAACAACTTCAAGTGCAGCAATGGCGACTGCTGCTGCTACAGGGTTACCCCCGAAAGTTGATCCGTGCTGGCCTGGCTTGATTACATTCATAATTTCGTCATTTGCCAGTACGGCCGACACAGGGTATGCTCCGCCCGACAATGCCTTGCCCAGTATCAGGATATCCGGCTGTACATCTTCATGGTTAACAGCCAATAGTTTACCTGTGCGTGCAATACCGGTTTGTACTTCATCAGCTATAAATAACACATTATGATTTTCGCATAGCTGTTTTGCTTTTGCAAGGTAACCTTCAGAAGGTACGTAAACACCGGCCTCGCCCTGTATAGGTTCTACAAGGAATCCTGCGATGTTTTCCTCAGATTTCAACACATTTTCAAGCGCATCAAGGTCATCATACGCAATTTTGATAAATCCGGCAGTATATGGCCCGAAGTTTTTTCTTGCGTTTTCATCATTGCTGAACGATATGATTGTGGTTGTACGCCCATGGAAATTATTTTCGCAAACAATGATTTTCGCTTCCTGTTCAGCAATGCCTTTACGTTCATAAGCCCATTTACGGCAAATCTTTATTGCGGTTTCAACGGCTTCAGCTCCGGTATTCATTGGCAGCACTTTGTCAAACCCAAAATATTTGGTGATATATTCTTCATAAACCCCAAGCTGGTCATTGTAAAATGCACGGGATGTAAGCGTAAGCTTTTGGGCCTGTGCAATCATTGCATTAATGATTTTAGGATGGCAATGCCCTTGGTTTACTGCAGAATATGCCGATAAAAAATCGTAATATTTTTTCCCTTCAGCATCCCATACATATACTCCTTCACCCCTGCTTAGCACCACCGGCAGCGGATGGTAATTATGTGCACCGTACTTGTCTTCTAACGCAATTGCATCTTTTGAACCCAATGTTTCTAAAACCGACATTCTAAAATAATTTTTATTCTTTGTATTAGCAATTCCTGCTTTTGGAGAGAAATCATCCGTATATGGTGCAAATTAATAAAAATTAAATTAAGCATTGTTTATTTTATATTAAATGCAATAAAAACCCCAACTAATGGGGTTTGCAAATCAAAAGGCAATATCATCGGCACTTGGGCCGTAACTGCCGGGAATAGGCACATCAAGCAGCCTGAGGTAAACTCCGAGCTGTGCCCTGTGGTGTATCGTTTGTGATATTGACATACGTATCACCTCATATTTAGTCTCCCTGCTATGGATGATGTCTCCGCTACGCAGTACCCATTCTTTACTAAGAAATTCTTCATCGGCAGTTTCAAGCGCTGCTTTTCCTTCTGCCAGGCAAGTTTCAAAAAAGTCAAGCAATTCACCCGTGCTGGCAACCTGCCTATGTTCGTATGGATTGTTTTCAAAATCAAGTCCATCTGTAGTCATCGTCATGGCAACCCAACCAGGAAGTTCTGCAAGGTGTACTGCAAGCCTCATTAGGCTCATGCTTTTCGGGTGCGGCTGCCAGTCAAACTTTTCTGCAGGAACGCGCGCCAGCATTTTACGGGTTGTTTTGGCTTCCTGCTCCAGTTCATTTAGCAATAATGCAACAATTTCAAAATTGGTAGTTTCCATAATATCAGTAGTTTATTTGTTATTATGGAACAAAGTTGCAACCGCGTAGTGACAACCCTATGTCAGCAGTTTTTGAAAGTGCATTTTTTTGCAGCATTTTTTCCAGAAGTTCTGCAACACGAATTTTAAGTGACTCAGGTTCAACTATTTCTCCATAATCAGCAAACATCATAAAATAGCGTGCAAGCCCGTCTTCAATGTGTTGGGATAAAAATGTCATCTCAACATAATCACCATCAATTCTTTCAGATACAAAACCGTGTCGGTGGCGACTTTCCTGCATGTATAAAGCCACTTTTTTTTCAAGGCGTATTACTGCTTTCTGCATGGAAAGTGTTGATTTTTGTTTACTTTGGAGGTCATAATATGCTGACAGTGAAGTATCCTGGCTATGCGAAATTGAAGTTAACTGCACGCTCACAATCCTGTCGGCGCGGAACTGCCGGTATTCATTGCGAAGATGGCACCACGCAACAGTATACCAGTTTTCATATTCATGGAAAATCCCAATAGGCTCAACTAGCCGCTGACTGTCTTTTTCATTTCCAAACGCACGATATATAAGCTTTACAGCCCTTTTTTCAGCAATACCTTTAAGCAGAACATCCAAAACATTTACAGGAGGAGAATTATCACGCCTTTTGTTGTTAACGATTATATTGCTATCGAGATTTTCAAGCAGGTCTTTTTCTGTTCCGCGCAACACGGCTTTTATTTTAAACATAGCAGATGTGTAATGCTCTCCCAGCGTTTCATCTGTAAATTTTTCCATGAGCTTTTCTGCTGTAAGGAATGCCATTGCCTCTTCACGGGTAAACATTACAGGGGGCAGCCTGTAACCATCTACTAATGAATATCCTATACCTGCTTCGCCATACAGCGGAACTCCGGCTTCTTCAAGCGTACGTATGTCGCGATACACCGTCCGCAAGCTTATATCAAATCTCTCAGCCAAATCCTGAGCTTTTACAACTCGCTTGGATTGTAACTGGATAAGTATAGCGGTAATGCGGTCAAAGCGGTTCATTATTTTAAGAAAATTGATTCTCAAATATAAAATAAAATCCCGACGGAAAGCCGGGATTTTATTTTTGCAATGTATCAAAAATTAAGCAAGTGTAGCGCTTGAAGATATCTCGGTATTTAATAACCTGGATATAGGGCAATTTTTTTCTGCTTTAGTTACAAGCTCCTGGAATTCAGAATCTTCAATCCTTTCAACTTTTGCTGTAAGGGTAAGATGAGAGCTCACAACCGAGCCATCCTTAAAATCAACATCACATTTAGTAGAAATTTCACCAACTTCATAGCCGGCCTCATTGATATATGCCGTAAGCTGCATGGTGAAACATCCTGCGTGTGCAGCAGCGATAAGTTCCTCAGGATTAGTGCCTACGCCCGATTCAAAACGTGTTTTAAACGAATATTGGGTATTATCAAGTACACCGCTTTGTGTTGATATTTTACCTGCGCCTTCTTTCAGAGAGCCGTTCCAAACGGCTGTAGCGTTTCTTTTCATGATATAATGTTGATTAAGTTTTGCGGCAAAACTGCCAAGGATAAAGTTACCGAATTATGAAACCCGCAAGAAGGCAAGTGATAACAATTAACAAAATATTAATACGTTGTTTCGTTCAGGAATTTACCCTCAAAAGGTCAAGCAGTTTTAGTGTGACATTCCAGTTTCGGGTTGTCGCTTTCACCTTAAGTTTATTTTCAATAAGATTATTTGACAATTTAGATTCAGATGCTTTTGATTCCAATTTAAAATACAGCACATCTTCATATAATGAAATCAAATCATCGCCAATCGGGGCCTGCATCAGTTTTTCAATATTTTCTGCTGTCGGAATTTCGGACAAAAACGTTACATACAGCTTTTTGCTCCCCTGCCCTTCCGGTTCGCGGCCATCGGTGTAAGGCATATTGTCAATAGCTTTTTCAACTTGCTGTGAATCAAGAACAAAAACCGTTACATCAAAGCCGTATTCAGCTAATATCATCTTTTCAATTTGAGAAGCAACTTCTTGTTTTGATGATGATTTAGCTTTGAATATCACATTTCCGCTTTGTATATAGGTCTTTACATCAGTAAATCCTGCCGCTTCAAAAAGTGTACGCAGGGCCTCCATTTTAATTATCTTCTTTCCGCTCACGTTGATGCCGCGAAGCAAGGCCAGGTATGTATTCATAGCGAAATTGATTGGAATACGAAGGTACAAAAGCCACTTTAAATTAATTCAGTGAAATTCACTGCAAAGCCTTATTTTTGCCGCATGGGAAGAAAAAGGACAGACAAGATTATTTTTGAAAATATACGTGTGCTTGATGCCGGCGCCAAGGGCGTATCGGTAGCCAAGGCGCCGGACGGTAAAGTGATATTTATACCAAACGTAGTGCCGGGTGATGTTATTGATGTGCAGACATTTAAAAAGCGTAAGGCATATTACGAAGGAAAAGCCGTCCACTTCCATCAATACAGCGAAGACAGGATTGAGCCGCGTTGCCCACATTTCGGTTCGTGCGGTGGCTGCAAATGGCAGAACATGGACTATAAAAAGCAGCTGTTTTATAAAAATCAGGAAGTGTACAACAACCTGAAGCGCATTGGCAAGATTGACCTGCCCGAATTTGAGCCTATTGCCGGGCCGGAAGAGCAATTCTTCTACCGTAATAAAATGGAGTTCTCCTTCAGCAATGCCCGCTGGATGACCGAAGCTGAAATACAAAGCGGTGTTGAGTATGAAAACCGCAACGCGTTGGGCTTCCATATCCCGAAGATGTGGGATAAAATTCTTGACATTACAGATTGCTACCTGCAGGAAGACCCAAGCAACGCCATACGTAACGAGATACGCGATTTTGCCAACGCCAATAACCTGGCGTTCTTCAATCCGCGTGAACATTCGGGGTTATTGCGTACACTGATGATACGTACCGCTTCAACGGGCGAGATCATGGTGCTTATTCAATTCTTTGAAGATGATAAGGCGGCGCGTGAGTTGGTGCTTGACCATCTGATTGCGAAATTCCCGCAGATAACATCGCTGCAATACGTTATCAACAGCAAGGCAAACGATACGCTGTATGACCAGGACGTGATTCTGTATAAAGGCCGTGACTATATTCTCGAGGAAATGGAAGGCCTGAAGTTCAGTATAAATGCCAAATCATTCTACCAAACCAACTCAGCCCAGGCATATGAGCTGTACAAAATAACCCGCGAGTTTGCAGGACTCACCGGTAAAGAACTGGTATATGATCTTTATACCGGCACAGGCACTATTGCACAATTTGTTTCAAAAATGGCCGGGAAAGTAATTGGTGTAGAGGCTGTGCCTGAAGCCATTGCCGACGCTAAAGTAAACGCAGAGCGCAATAATATAACTAACTGCGAGTTTTTTGTGGGAGACATGAAGGTTGTGTTTAATGACGAATTCATTTCGACACACGGCCACCCAGATGTTATCATTACCGACCCGCCGCGTGATGGTATGCATAAAGATGTGGTTGACCAGATACTGAAGATTGCGCCACAAAAAGTGGTTTATGTAAGCTGTAATTCAGCTACACAGGCACGGGACCTTGCCCTCATGGATGCTGATTATGAAGTTACCCGCGTGCGCCCTGTGGATATGTTCCCGCAGACGCACCATGTGGAAAATGTTGTACTTTTGGAAAAAAGAAAGAAATAACCGCTATGAAAAAAGCCCTTGTGCTTACTGCTGTACTTCTTGCAGGCAGCTTTTACCTCAGCTGCGAGAAAGATGATATATGTGCCGAAGACACACCTACTACACCGAGTGTAGTGGTTGAATTTTATAATAAAGATAACGCAACAGTACTTAGAACAGTTGATGACTTAGCCATAATTGCGATAAATGAAACCGACACCCTTCCGCTTAATGATACCGGTACGCTGGTTGGTACTGTAAGCAGGGTGCTGCTGCCGCTTCGCACAAATCAGGATGTTACAGAATACAGGCTTATATACCGCTCACGTGCTACAGACGGCACACGAAATGAAGATTTACTGAAGTTGGACTATACCCGTACTGAAACTTATGTATCACGCGCCTGTGGGTACAAAACAACGTTTACGCTCATACCCCCCACACCTGTTACAAATATAATTACACCCGGCGCAGATGGTACCCGCTGGACTGCGGCAAACGGCATCAGCATAGAAAATACCAGTATAGAAAACGAAACCGAAGCTCATGTCAAAATTTATTTTTAGCCTATCGCTTTTACTGGTGAGCATTACCGGCTTTGCCCAGACTGCAAATGATACAACCACTGCTCCAGAGCCTGTTTATAAAGACCGCTATGGCCTGCGTGTAGGCGCTGACCTGTACCGCCTTACCAGAGGTTTATATAATGATAATTACAGAGGATTTGAAATTGTGGCCGACTACCGACTTACAAAGAAATACTATGTGGCGGGAGAAATTGGCAATGAAGATTTTACTGTTGATGATGACCAGCTGAACTTTACCACACAGGGACAGTATATTAAGATTGGTTTTGACTATAATGCCTATGAAAACTGGCTCGACATGGAAAATATGATATATGCCGGTGTGCGCTATGGTTTCAGCCGTTATAGCCAAAACCTGAACTCATACCGCATTTATGACGCATCTGGATATTTTGATGAAACTATCTTTTATCCTGACCGAAAATTCGATGGGCTTACCGCGCACTGGGCCGAGGTTGTTGGCGGTGTAAAAGCAGAGATATTTGATAACCTTTTCCTTGGCTTCTCAGTAAGACTCAACTACCTGATCACCGACAAAAAGCCAGAGAATTTTGACAACCTCTACATACCGGGCTTTAACCGTACGTATGAAGGGAGCTTTGGCGCAGGTTTCAATTACTCATTATCGTATTTTTATTCCGCTGTATAAGAAGGATAAAGTACCGAAGGAAGAAAAGAAGTAAATCAATTACTTTTCAATTTGATTACCCGATTGATATGCCATGTCAAGCGATCGTATGATCCATTATCAAGTGCTCTCTGTCCTGAAAGCATACTTGTAAAAAATACCGGCGTATCTTTCAAAGCACTGTCTTCTATAATTTTGTTGGATCCTATCTCCCTCACAAAATTCATGCTTAAAAGGGAAAAGGCCACGGCAAAATGCATTTGCTACGACAATCGCCAATGGCTCGATTTTTTCAATATTTTTTTTGGAAAGAGCGATTTGTGAATCTAAAAATGTCTTCCTTCAATATGATTATAATATATGTGTTTTACGAAGTTTTGATTTGTTTCTCTTAAATAGAGTAAATCAATATGTGACCAATCTTTATTAACCTTCTTTGAAATTTCTATAAATTTATTGAAATAACGGTGGCTTTTATCGTTATAAAATAATCTTTCTTCTTTATCTATTGGAGATAATATGATGGGTTAATCCCAACAAACAATAATGATTTAGTTTTTGTTTCATCAGGAATTGCATATCCTCGATCATAAAGTGGTATGCTGCGAAATTGCTCAATATTCCATAAGCTGTTAATTTCATCTTCGAAAATTTCTTTTATACTAAATTTATCCATTAGCTTCAACATTAAGTTTACTGTTTCTCCTGCTGTACCCAAAGTATATAGCCAGGCCTATCAATAGCCAGATAGTGAAGTAAATCCAGTTCCAAACGCTAAGTTCTGCCATCATGTAAAGACAGCAGATAAGCCCCAGCAATGGTATAAGAGAAAGGTTTTTCCTGTAAGCCCAAACAGCCAACCCAACCAGCGTGAATAAAAATATCCACATAGGTATCTTGTGTTTGAAGAGTTCAAAACCGCTTTCGTATTTTTGAGCATCAGGTATGGGCATGTTTTCAATCAATGAGTTATAATTGCCGGGGGCATTTTCCTGCTTGTGCAACAGTATCCGGGTAAGGTCGTCAAGGCTGCCCCTGTCATTTGGCACAAGGTAAGCATGAACATCAGCAATCTGTTCATCGTGCAAAGATGTCACTATTTCTTCGGGCGATTTTACCCTTGTCTCATTTGTAAGGAATGCCATGGTGGATTCTTTAAACTGGGTAAAAGTATAACTAATCCTGCAACCAGCCCCAATGGCATGATATATTTGGCATTTACATATGGTGTGCGGAATTTACCTCGTGGTACATCAGGCCTGTTCTGCAACACTAATACTCCTGCACAAACAAGCACAAAAGCGAACAGCGTACCAATACTGCACAGGTCTGTCACTATGGTAAGGTTCAGGAAAAGCGCCGGCACAGCCACCACAAATCCGGTAACTATTGTAGCGTATGACGGTGTTTTAAACTTCGGGTGCACTTTAGAGTAGCGCTTTGGCAGCAGGCCGTCGCGGCTCATGCTCATCCATATACGTGGCTGCCCCATCTGGAAAACCAGCAGCACACTCGCCATGGCAACAACCGCACTAACTGCTATAATTCCGCTCATCCATTTCAGGTCAAGTGTATCAAATACAAACGCTAAGGGGTCGCCAACGTTCAGCTGGTTATACTTTACCATACCTGTTAATACTAAGGCAATAGCAATGTATAATGTTGTACATATTATAATCGCCCACATCATACCTTTAGGCAGGTCGCGCTGTGGGTTTTTGCATTCTTCCGCAGTAGTAGATATAGCATCAAAACCAATATAAGCAAAAAACACTGCCGAAACACCTTTAAGCACTCCTGCAGCTCCATTAGGCGCAAACGGATCCCAGTTGCTGGTATCAACATAAAATATACCCACTGCAATTACAAGCAGTATAATACACAGCTTCACTACTACCATAAGGTTACTGGCATTGCGCGATTCTTTCATGCCGCGGTAAACCAAGGCTGTTATCAATATTATAATGAAAAGTGCAGGCAGGTCAGCCACAAAGTGAATCGGCCCAAGTGTAGGTGCAGTTGTCCATGCGGTATAAGCAGCCTGCATCCCGGCATCAAGGTCAGCAAAAGCTTTACCGCCTTTCATGAGTGCGGTAGCATCGGCAAAGCCGTTTGAAGCTGAAAGGTAATCCATCTGTATCCATTGCGGAAGATGGAGGCCGCCACTTTCGAGTAATCCGATAAAATAATCGCTCCAGGAAATGGCAACCGTTATATTACCTATGGCATATTCCATGATGAGGGCCCAGCCAATAATCCAGGCTATCAATTCACCAAAAGCAACATATGAATAAGTGTAGGCACTGCCCGATACCGGAACCATAGAGGCAAATTCGGCATACGCAAACGCCGCAAAGCCGCAGGCAAGCGCCGTAAACAGGAACAGGAAAATTACTGCAGGCCCACCATCAGCGCTGGCCTTACCTATGGTACTGAAGATACCTGCACCTATTATAGCCGCGATGCCAAATGCAGCCAAGTCTTTAACTGTGAGGTGCCTGCCTAGCGACGGCCCGTGTGATTCGTCATTAACCCGTTGTAAAATATCTTCTACCCTTTTTTCCTGAATAAATTGTTTAGTCCCATTTGTTTTATTGCGAGGCATTTTGCACCTTAAAACAAATATAAAAAAAGTTGCGGGCATTTGGTTATTTCTTAAATATTTCCCTAAATTCTGTTTTAATAAGAATTTTCTATACCACTATAAACATTTACAATCAATAAATACTATAAGCAAAATTGATTATATCTAAATTTGCTATATCAAAATAACACATTAAACCTAAACGATATGTCATTAGTAGGAAAAAAATTCCCAAACATCTCAGTTGACGCGATTTCAGAAATGGGCGACAACATGAAGATAAACATTTTTGAAGAAGCAGTAAACAACAACAAAAAAGTATTGCTTTTCTGGTACCCGAAAGATTTTACTTTTGTTTGCCCTACAGAGCTTCACGCTTTCCAGGCTGCGCTTCCTGAATTTGAAAAGAGAAACACAATGGTGATAGGCGCATCATGTGACACTAACGAGGTTCACTTTGCATGGCTTAACACTGCAAAGGATAATGGTGGTATTGAAGGCGTAACATACCCGCTTCTTGCTGATACCAACCGTAACCTTTCAAACATCCTTGGCATCCTTGATATTGAGTCGACTTCATACAGCGAAGAAACTGACTCTGTAGTAATTGAAGGAAGCAACGTTACGTACCGTGCTACTTACCTGGTAGACGAACAAGGCAAAATTTTCCACGAAAGTGTAAATGATATGCCGCTTGGCCGTAATGTGAATGAATATCTTAGGCTGATTGATGCTTATACACACGTACAGGTTAAAGGTGAAGTTTGCCCGGCTAACTGGGAAGAGGGCAAAGAGGCTATGACGGCTGACCGTAAAGGTGTTGCTTCTTACCTTTCAAACAATTAATTACTAACACTTTAACAACACACCTTAAAAATTATGTTACAGGAATTAGAAAGAGATAATCTTGCGGAAATTGTTGCAGCAGAGCCTGTTGTAGTAGTACAGTACTCAGCCGGATGGTGTGGCAACTGCAGGATAATGAAGCCAAAATTTAAAAAAATGGCTGGTGAGAATGAAAATGTAACTTTTGTACTGGCTGATGCAGAAAACTTTCCTGAATCGCGCAAGCTGGCCAACGTGAGCAACCTGCCAACGTTTGCAACTTTCAGGAATGGTGAGCTTGTAAACCAGATACAAACAAATAAAGTAGAACTTTTAACCGACCTTGTAAATGAAGTTACCAGTAATTAAGCACCTAACGCAGTTTATTGAAGATAACGACCAGGACTACGTTATTGAGGCCCTTGAAGTACTTGAGGCGCTTACAGAGGTTCCGTCATTAAAAGACGAAGAGCTAGATGTAGTTGGTGAACTTATCTCAAACATGTATGGTGCACTTGAGGTACACAAAATGATAAAGGACGGTATGGAAAAGAAAGAAGCGCTTAACGCATTTATGATGCGGGTGCTTGGCGCTATAGATAAAGGTTAGCAGTACGCTTAACTTTGTTTTTCATAATTTGGTTATTAAGAAAACGCTCCTTAAAAAAGGAGCGTTTTTTATTTAAAATCAAGACGTACAATGCTGTTTTGCCCTGCAGCTATGGCAGATTTATCGTTAATAAAGCGTATAGTGTGGAATGATTTTTCATCGTGAATCTTTTTCCATGTAGCGCCGCGGTCATAGCTGTACCACACACCGGATGGCCCAACAGTTACCAGACCATCGCCATCGCTTTTTGGCACAAACTGCACGCACGAAGCATACCCGAATGCTGTACCATCGGCCATCACTTTCCATGACTTCCCACCGTCTTCCGTGAGTATTTTGTTACCTTTATTTCCTGAAGAGTTGGAATAGTCGCCGCCCACTGCAAAACCGATATTATCATCATAAAAATCTACAGAAAACATTCCGGTTGGGGCATCCCCCTGCAAGATGGGTGTTTCGGTCACCGACCAGTTTTCGCCTTTGTCTGCAGAATAAAACACGCGCGATTTTTTACCCCCTGAAATGATCCACGTTTTATTGCCATGAACTACAAGGTTAGTATTGCTTGCCGCAAAACAGGCTTCTCCCTCTTCTACCATAGGGAGTTTAATGCATGACATTTTTTCCATGTATTGCCGCCATCTCGTGTAAAAATTACAGAGAGACATTCATTTACCGGGTCGCCAATGGCTATACCTTCGTCATCATTCCGGAATTTCATGCTGTCGTAAAACACTTTTTCGCCCGTTTCGGTGTAAACCAGCTTGTTGTGCTTTGTGTCTTTGGTAACTTTATAAAGCAACGCCGGAGTACCTGCATTTAATAAAAACACAGCATCTTTAGTTTGGGCAATAGAACGGAATTCAGGATAAAGTGTATCTTTTGAGATTACACCGGTCAGGGCTTTACCTCCATTTAATGGTAATGCACCAAAATTTCCCATACTGCCGGCATACCATACTTTGTCGCCGTCAATGGTAATGGCACGAACACCTATGTCCTGTTGCTCATGAAGGGTTGTTGTTGTAACCGTGGTGAATTGTGGCTTGTAGTCTTTCTTTTCTTTAGCGCATGAGAAAAATAACATGGCGCTGAAAAGCCCTGCGAAGTACTTCATTAGTGGTTGGTTTTACGCTAAAGTACTCAAATTTTCAGCTTATGCGAAAGAACTTTATGATTTCATAATGACACTAAACCGTCCTGTCCTTCCCGTCAAGCATATAAATCCATATCATACGTGATAGCCTGAAATTGAATGTGCTAAGCAGTACAGCCATAATTGCGATTATCAATAATATCAGTGCATAATTATCTGTAATTAAAAATGAAATGATGAACACCGCAATCATTTCTGCTACAGTCAGCCCATAGCTTACGTACATAGAGCCGAAAAAGTAGCCGGGCTCTTTTTCAAATTGGTGACCGCAAACCGGGCAATGCTCGTTCATGCGTGGCATGGTAAAAAGTAAAGGGTTGCCTTTTTTGTAAAACACTTTTCCTTTTTCACACTTCGGGCATCTTTCGCCCAGTATTCCTTTAATAGCAGACATGGCTTTTATTTTTACCAAAGGTACAAAGGTTTTACAGTTACAGGGTTACACAAATTTCGCAATAATTTGTACTTTTAAGACATGGAAAAAACGGAATTACTTGACATTGAACTTTTCAGCGGAAAAGAAAATCATGACGGTTTCTATATTAACATACTGGAAAATCATCTCGAAGCTTTCCATAAAGATATTTCTGTACCGCATAAGCATGACTTTTATGTGGCTGTACTTTTCACGCACGGAAGCGGTGTGCATGAAGTTGATTTTACTTCTTACGCTGTTTCCCGTGGTGCATTATTTTTCCTAAACCCGGGGCAAACCCACCATTGGGAACTTTCAGATGACATCAGTGGGTACGTTTTCCTCCATACACGTGCTTTTTATGAGCAGCATTATACGCAGAACCGCCTAAGCCAGTTCCCTTTCTATTATAGTATTCATAATATGCCTGTGGTTATGCTTGATAAAGATGAGACACAATCTGTTGAAGAATTGTTTGCCAATGCACTACATGAAAGCCTGAGTAATGACCTCATGAAAAGGCAAAAGCTCCTCAGCCTGGTTGACCTGATTTATATTGAAAGCACGCGCGAATATCTTAAGATAAATAATGACACTGCCGCTTCCGGCCCTTATTCTGATATCTATATACGTTTTGAGGCTTTGGTTGAGAGAAACTTCCTGACGATAAAGTCGCCATCGCAATATGCCGATATGCTCGCCATCAGTGCCAAACACTTAAACAGGATTGCAAAGGCCGTAGCGGGAAAAACCGCATCTGATATTATACAAGACAGGGTATTGCTCGAAGCGAAAAAAGAATTGCTGCTGCACCGTGATAATTTTGCAGAAATTGCTGCATATCTTGGCTTCGAAGACTACGCCTATTTCTCACGCGTGTTTAAAAAACGTACAAGTGAAACGCCGTCGGAGTTTGTGGGGAGGTATCGAACAACTTAACACTTAAATGCCCGAGAAAGAGAAGTTCTCGGGCATTTGATATTAATTACAATATTAGGTCTTATGCTTAATATGCCATCAACTCCTGCAACGCCTCTTCAAAACGTTGTTTCGGCAGGTATTGGTCTTCAAGTGCCTTGGTGAATGGTATGGCGCTCTCAAGGCTTCCTACACGTTTTACCGGGCCATCAAGCCACTCAAAGCAGTTCTCCATAATCATGGCTGATATATCACTGGCCACACCGCCAAACAATGTATCTTCCTGAAGGATTATAATCTTGCCTGTTTTCTTAACCGATTTATAGATAGCCTCTGTATCAAGCGGCTGCAGCGTGCGAAGGTCAAGCACATCAGCTTTAATTTCAGGGTTTTTGTCAAGCGTTTCAAGCGCCCAGTGGACACCTGCACCAAATGAAATCACCGTAACTGCATCTCCCTCTCTTAAAAGCGCAGCCTGCCCAAATGGTATGGTGTAGTAATCTTTTGGTACATCCTGGTAAACGCTCCGGTACAGAGCTTTATGCTCAAAGAACATCACCGGATTGGGGTCGTTTATAGCGGTAGCCAGAAGTCCTTTTGCATCATACGGGAAAGCCGGATACACCACTTTCAGTCCCGGGGTTTTAGTAAACCATGCCTCATTGGTCTGCGAATGGAAAGGCCCTGCCTGTACACCCGCACCGCAAGGCATACGCACCACCACATCAGCATTTTCCTGCCAGCGATAGTGTACTTTTGCTAAATAGTTTACAATCGGGTTGAAGCCCGTAGAAACGAAATCTGCAAACTGCATCTCGATCACCGACTTATATTTATTAATGGATAAGCCCATACCTGCCGAAACTACGGCCGACTCACATATTGGTGTGTTTCGAACACGGTCTTTACCGAACTTCGCTACAAAGCCATCGGTAATCTTGAAAGCGCCACCGTATTCAGCTATGTCCTGGCCCATGATCACAAGATTTTCATGACGCTCCATCGATTGGCTAAGGCCTTGCGAAATTGCATCAATCATTCGCACATTCTCAACATCACCTGAAGGCTTAACTTCTTCAAAATTATATGGTTTGTAAACATCATTTAATTCTTCACTTAAGCTGGCTTCAATGGCAGGCTCGGCAGAAGCACGTTGGTAATGTTCATCAATTTCTGCTTTAAGTTCAGCTCGAAGCGCTTCGTCTTTTTCATCGGTAAGCACACCTTCTTCTTTAAGGTATTTGCGGTAGTTGTCAACCGGGTCTTTTATCGCCCACATGTCCATCAACTCCTGCGGAACATATTTGGTACCACTCGCCTCTTCATGCCCACGCATACGGAACGTCTTGAACTCCAGCAAAACCGGGCGCGGATTGCTGCGCATCGACTCTACAATACCCGTCAGCTGCGTAAAGACCTCAAGTATGTTATTCCCGTCGATTATATGCGACTCAATGCCATACCCTATGCCTTTATCAGCCAGGTTTTCACAACGATATTGTTCGTTTGTAGGTGTTGACAGCCCATAACCATTATTCTCGATGATGAAAAGCACCGGAAGTTCCCATACGGCAGCAATATTCAACGCCTCGTGGAAATCCCCCTCACTGGTGGCGCCTTCTCCTGTAAATACAGCAGTTACTTTGCCTTCGCCGCGAAGTTTGTGAGCTAGTGCAATACCATCGGCCACGCCAAGCTGCGGCCCAAGGTGCGATATCATCCCGATGATCTTAAACTCCTGCGTACCGAAGTGGAAAGAACGGTCGCGGCCTTTGGTAAACCCGTTAGCCTTACCCTGCCATTGCGAAAACAATCTGTACAGCGGAATATCACGCCCTGTGAAAACACCCAGGTTACGGTGCATTGGGAGAATGTATTCGTCTTTATCCAGTACGGCAGTAACGCCAACTGAAATAGCCTCCTGCCCTATGCCTGAGAACCATTTTGAAACCTTACCCTGGCGGATTAGGATAAGCATCTTTTCCTCTATAAGGCGTGGTTTTATTAATTTCTTATATAAATCAAGTAATTGTTCGTTGGTAAGCTGTTTCCTGTCGAATTTCATGGTGATTTTTGAAAAATCGTTAATGTGTTTGCAACGCCAAAGGTAAAAAAATAACAAGTGAAAGGCACAGTGTGATAAAAATTTATTTTGACGATTTAGGGCATAAAAAAAGGATATCCCAGATCCGGAATATCCTTTTTAACTGTAAATTATTTCTCGTTAGCGGAGGTTGAAACTTGAATTAGCAACAAGCACATCCTTATCAAACACATTTACAAAGTAAGTGCCTTTGGCAAAGTCTTTACCCGAAAGTGTCTCGCTTATATCAACTGTCTTGTTCTGGAAGTTTGCAACAGTTGTAAAGCTGTAGGTAAGGGTGTAGTCTCCAAACACTTCTGTTTTCTTTTCGCCCAGCACATTGTTCTTGCTATCGATGATCTGTACATAATACATTCTGTCGCCGGCTTTAGCTACTTCGTTACCTGCAATTGTAAAGCTTATCCTAAGCTTATCAACCCTGCTGGCTTTATCAGTCGCCACAAGCTTACCTGAACTACGTTCCTTAAATGATTCTGTTTTCAGGTTAAGAATTGTAAGCTTTTGTGCTTTCTCAACAGTTTTGGTAAGATTGTCATTTTGCTTCACAAGGGTATCACTGTACCTTCTTGATTCGCCCAATGCAGCAGCAGTTGTATCACGCTGCATCGTAAGGTCGGCATTCTCGCCTTTCAGCCTGTTATTTTCAGCCATCAGCCTGTCCATGTCACGCTTCAGCCTGCGGTAATCATCACGGAAACGGCTCAGCGTAGCAACATCACCTTTAGATTTCTCTACCTGGGCAATCAACTCCTCAATTTTAGCGCGTTCTGCTTCCAGCTCGCCTTTAAGTCCGCTGTTTTCAGCAATGGCTTTGTCATAATCGGCCTTGGCGGCATTTAGTTCAGCCAGCAAAGTATCTTTCTCGTTTGTAAGTTTTACTTCAGTCTCTTTGCTGTCAGTGCTCATTTTATACATATACGCCAAACTACCCAACAGTAAGATAGACAGTACAATAATGATAGCTTTTAAACTTGAATTGCTTCTTTGATATTCCATTGTTGTAAGTTTTTTTTTCAAATTTATGGCTTTTTACATTTTGCCTTTATCTTTTTTAACGAAAATTAAACTAAAATAGTATTTTTGGTTACCACAAAATTGCCATGGAAAATATAGTAAGGTTCACAGAAAACAGCCTATTGAAGTATACTGCCGAGCGCAGCGGCGAGATTAAATATGGTGAGCGTATACAAGTGCTGCCACCGGGTATTACCATTGAAGAAGGGCTTGCTGCAACCGATGCTGAATTTGTATTATTAGGAATACCCGAAGATGTAGGCGTACGTGCCAATTATGGCCGTCCCGGCACTGCAACAGCCTGGGAAGGCGCTCTGAAAAGCATAGTAAACCTACAACATAACAAATTTTTAAAGCCGGAAGGCTGTTAATACTCGGCTGTGTAGATACTGCCGAAGCCCTGCAGCAGGCTGAAGGCCTTGACCCTAACGAAAAAGCAGACCGTAAAAAGCTTTCGGCCCTTGTAGAGCAGCTTGATAAAGAGGTATCGCACATAATAACCCTTATTGTGCGTGCAAAGAAAACACCCATCATTATAGGCGGTGGCCACAACAATGCCTACGGTAATATTAAAGGTACAGCGCTGGCAAAAGGCCGCCCTGTAAATGCTGTTAATTTTGATGCGCATACCGACTTCCGCTTGCTTGAAGGGCGCCACAGCGGTAACGGTTTCAGCTACGCTTATGAAGAAGGCTTCCTAAGGAAATACTTTATCTTCGGGCTGCATGAAAATTATTGCGGCAAAGGTGTAATGGAAACCATTAAGAAAACCGAGGGCCGCGTTAAATACAATACCTACGAACAGATTGCCGTAACGCGTGAAAAAGGTTTCACTGCCGAAATGCACAACGCCCTTGAGTTTATAAATGATGAACGATACGGTGTTGAGCTTGACCTTGATGCGATTGTAAACGTGGCCAGCAGTGCCATGACACCTTCAGGCTTTAGCGCTGAAAGGGCAAGGCAGTTTGTTTACTTCTTCGGGAAACAGAAAAATGCGGCATACCTGCACATATGCGAAGGCGCACCAAGCCTTGATAACGCTGCCAACAGCCATCTTACAGGAAAACTCATTGCTTATCTTGTAACTGATTTTATGAAGGCAAAGACATCATTAGTAAACAATGCTGCAATAACTGACGAATCTGCTAAAAATTCCGCTAAATATTAAAAGCGTATCTTTGCCGGGCCGCAATACTTATGCTGCGGCTTATTTAGAAACGATTAGATGAAATTTGAAGATTTAAACCTGCTGAAAAATATACAGCAGGCCCTGGCCGATGAAGGCTATGAAACCCCTACCCCTATACAGCAACAGGCAATACCTGTTATACTTGAGGGGACAGACCTTGTGGGCTGTGCGCAGACCGGTACCGGAAAAACGGCGGCCTTTGCCATACCTATACTTAACAGCCTGCACCGTATTGTAGGCAGCGAAAAGAAACGCAAATACATACGCACGCTTGTAATAACACCAACACGTGAACTTGCCCTGCAGATTGGCGCCAGCTTTGACACGTATGGAAAATATACCAACGTAAGGCAGCTTACCATTTTTGGCGGTGTGAACCAGACATCCCAAACCGACCAGCTTAAAAAAGGCGTTGATGTGCTTATTGCCACACCTGGCCGACTGCTAGACCTGCACAAGCAGGGCTTTATTGACCTGAACCACATGCACCACCTGGTGCTTGACGAGGCTGACCAGATGCTGGATATGGGTTTTATAAATGATGTACGGAAAATCATTAAGCTCACTCCGGATAACAGGCAGACGCTTTTATTCTCTGCTACTATGCCGATGGCAATACGCGAACTGGCAGATACTTTCTTAACCGACCCTAAGTATGTAGCGGTGGCACCAGTATCATCTACCGCTGAGCGTGTGAAGCAGCAGCTGTACCACGTAGATAAGGGTGATAAGCGCAAATTGCTATACCACCTTATCCGAACGAAAACCTGAGCAATGTGCTCGTATTTACACGTACAAAGCACGGCGCTGACAATGTGGTAAAAGCATTGAAAAAGCATGGGGTAAATGCTGAAGCCATTCATGGCGACAAAAGCCAGAATGCCCGTGTGCGCGTGCTTGAGGGCTTTAAGAACAAAGAAGTATCGGTACTGGTGGCTACAGATATTGCTGCCCGCGGTATTGATATTGAAAGCCTGCCGTATGTGATAAACTTTGACCTGCCGAATATTCCCGAAACTTATGTACACCGTATTGGGCGTACAGGACGTGCGGGTAATGAAGGGCTTGCCATATCTTTTGCAGTAAAGATGAACTGCCTTACCTTAAAGATATTGAGAAGCTGATACGCATGCAACTTAAAGTTATTGAGGGGCACCCCTACCCAATAGGCAACGCACCTGAACCTAAACCGGATGCAAAACCCGACCTGCGGAATAAAAATAAAAACCCGAATAATAAGAACAATTCGCGTAAGAGCGATGCTTCAAAAAAGAATAAAAAACGCTGGTACTAACCGGCGTTTTTAATTTAATTAGAAAGGGCTGCCTAAGCAGCCCTTTCATCATATCAGATAAATTTAAAAACTATTCAGTCCAGAAATATGGGCTTTTTGCAGCAACTGAAAATGCAGCTAAAAGCGCTTCTTTTTCCGTATCATTCAGATTTGAATTTTCAATTTCAGCAACATAAAATTTAATGATAGTTTCAAAATCTTCAAATGATTCAGCCTTATTGTAAACATTTAAGAATAAATCTAAAACATCATAAAGGTTTTGATTAATCAATTGATCATTAAGCAGGCTTTGTAATAAAACCTTGTAATCAAATTTATCGTCCTGAGAATATTTACCAATTGCATTGCTTATACCGCTCTTAACATTTGCCAGTTCACTTGACTGGAAGAGTGTATTCATTAATGATTTACTATCATCTTCACTGGCTGTTTTCAAAAGATATGAAGTTCCGCTGATAGATTTTGCCGTTAACCAGTCTTTTTGGCTTATACCACCATAATATGACTCTTCAAGGATGCTGTTGTGCAGATATCCTAACTCATTAAGGTTTACAAATTTTGGGTTTGTAATTTCAAAATTAATATCATACCTGTCTTCATATTCAATTAGTTCAGGCATACCTCCCCTGTTATTTGCACACGCTCTTGGTTTCACTGTACAATAAGCCATGTATGACCCACCGGCCGCACCAACAACAGCTCCCGCAGCAGAAACCACTGCATAACCTGTACCGCTGGTTGCCGCACCTGCAGCAATTGCCAGTTTCTGAACTCCCCATACACCTGCTGCAGCACCTGAAAGGTCTCCTGTTGCAACAGCTGCTACCTGCAACACTTTACCCCAAAACCCGCCTCTTTGGCTTGCAGCGCTTTGAGGATGTTTTGTAATGAAGTCATTATTGAATGCCTTAAGATTTTCAAGCATTACAGCATGAGAATCCTGCACCTGTACACTTTCATGCTCAGAGCAAGAATATATACCCACTGCCAATACGAATAATCCAATAATTGTAAAAAAATCTACTTTTTAAAGTTTTCATTGTGAATTGATTTTAAATAAAACGAAGTATTATTTCAAACTGGCCAATTTGATAATGCAAATATAAGATTATATTCTTATATAGAAAAAGTGATATCGACAAAATACGAAAATAATCGATGAATATTTTCTAACAATACGTTGGCTATATTGTCAGGAGTATATATCAATGAAATGTATTCTTTCTAATGTATATATTTGCTCTTATGAAATATTTTGGCAAGTACATTGTAATTTTTTGTACCCTTTTAGGAATAAGCGCTTTATCTCAAACAAGATATGAGCAGGATTTCCTTGAACTGTGGAATGACTATAACGACAACTATGCCTATTTTGAAAAGCAACACATTGACTGGGCAAAGGTTAAAGATATATATCAGCCACAGGCTGCTGCTATCAAAGACGACGCACAATTTATAACCTTTCTTGAGCAGGTGCTGCAGGAGTTTCATAACGGGCATGTTTCACTTACAACCAATCTGCCATCATCAAACAGGATAATTCCCTCAGGTAACGACCTGTTTGCAGAAAAGCGGGGTAACTATTACTTCATTGCAGATGTAAAACCACAATCCGGCGCTGAAGCATGCGGACTGAAACCGGGAATGCAGTTACTGAAGTTTAATGGTAAAGCTGTTGGTGAGGAGCTAAAGCGCTTTCTCCCAAAATATATAACATCTTATAATGAAAGCATGTATTCTTATGCTTTAAATATGCTGATGGCAGGCACGCATGATACACAGCGTGAAATTACACTCATAGAAAATGGTATTGAAAAAATATACTATCCTGATGCGCATAAACCTGTAAGGCCGGAAAACTTCTTGACTACAAATTACTGCCGGGCAACATAGGCTATATTAAAATAAATAACAGCCTGGGTAATACCGATGTTATTGCTGAATTTGATAAAGCGCTGGACGATCTTATAAAAACAAAATCTATAATACTTAACCTTACCGATACTCCCGGCGGTGGCAATACTACTGTGGCGCGAGGTATAATGGGCAGGTTTACCTGCAGCCCATTGCCTTACCAGAAGCATGTAATCAACGAAAAGCAATATGGCACTGTACGCAGCTGGGTTGAATTTGTATCGCCGAGAAAAAACAAACTACACAGGAAAACTTGTAGTGATGGCAGGCCATTGGACGGGCAGCATGGGCGAAGGCATGGTAATTGGGTTTGACGCCATGAGACGCGCAAAAATAACGGGTACGAAAATGGCGGGTCTGCTTGGGGCAATTTACACCTACCGGATGAAAAACACAAACATCGGTTACCAGATTCCCATCGAAGGCATGTACCATGTTAATGATACGCCACGAGAAGATTTTATGCCAAAATATATCACAGCCAATTCTTCAGAAACTTTTGCGAAAGCTCTATCACTCGCCAGATAGTTTCTGCAAAACTTGCCGTGATGTCAAAGAACGATTTTGGTTCAAAAAATCTTTTGCAAAATTACGATGCCTTTTCAACATCATTGTTACAAAACCCTTTCAAAAAAGTGCAGTTCATCGATTTTATTTAACTCGAAATACAAATACTTGTTTTTCAATTATTTAATTAAGACTAAATTGCCTTTTGCATGAGAAAATAAATCTTACAGAAAACTAGTAATTCAGACTACTAATTATTTGTTAATTGCTGCACTCGCAAAAAACAATAGTGCAATAAAATTTATGGCCTGAAAATACGTTGAAGGATTTTAGTAATTTTACCTCATGAAAAAATTAGGATTGCTGCTTGCACTTTTTTGCTTCCAGATAGCATTTGCACAAAAGCCAGCTGTAAAAAAACAGTCACCAAATGACTGGGATGAACTTGACAAAAACTTCGTTCAGTTAGTTGATGCTTTAGTTAAAGGCGACAAAGCTAAATTTCTTAGCCTCAGCCTGAAAGAAGTTGATTGCGTTGACTGTGTTGGCGCTATGGACGTAGCTGCTGACGGCACTATGTTTGTACCCGCCGAATTCTTTTTGCGGTAATAGGCCAAAAGTTTACTGAGTCGCCGGTATACAAGGCCATGGCAAAAAAGGTTACTCATTCAGCTCTATAACCTTAAAAGGTTTCAAGCCCAAAGTAATGCCTAAAGATTACCCTAAAGACCTGAAGCTGTACGAAGTATGGGTTGAAACATACTACCCGGGCGAGTTCTCAAAAGTTCATAAAGGCACGAGCCATAGCTTTAGATTTGTGAAAGTAGGTGGCAAATTCAGGTTTTACGGGCTAACATCAATCCCGTAATTATGCGGGCTCTCTTTGTTGCTATATCATTGATATCGTTTGCCTTATACTCACAGGTAAAGGTAATGACATATAATATCCGGCTTGATTTGGTAAGCGATGGTGAAAATCGCTGGGACAACAGGAAGGATATGATGGCAAGCCAAATTTTGTTCTATGAGCCTGATTTTATGGGAGTTCAGGAAGCCCTGCCGAACCAGATGCAGTTTTTAGCAGATAAATTAACCGGATATAATTACATTGGCGAAGGCCGCGATGGCAATGGTAGTGGTGAGTACTCGGCTATCTTCTATAATAAGCTCAAGTACAAGCTGGTACAGCAGAAAACATTTTGGTTATCACCTACTCCCGATGTTCCTTCAAAAGGATGGGATGCTGCTTATAATCGTATTTGTACCTATGGTTTGTTTGAAAATATCAGGACAAAAAGAGGATTTGGGTTTTCAACACACATTTTGACCATGTTGGAGAATTAGCACGAATTGAAAGTACAAAGTTGATTATCAATAAAATAAACGCAGTAAATACTAAAAACTACTCAATTATTCTCACGGGCGATTTTAATCTTGAAGATTCTGCCGAAAGTATTAAACTATTGTCGGCACAACTGCATGATTCTAAACTACATGCGTTGCAAAAGCACGGGCCTGAAGGCACATTTAATGCTTTTAAATTCGATAAACCCGTTATTACGAGGATAGATTACATTTTTACGTCTCCAAATGTAACAGTAAACAAATATGCCGTTCTAAGCGATTCAGACCATTGCAGGTATCCAAGCGATCACCTGCCGGTTTATACCGAACTGGATATCAAATAATTATTTAAAATTTATAGATTTGGTTGTAGTAATTGATGCAATACAGTAAGGCTGAGATAGCGCCATTGTTGCCATACCTTCAGGCGATTTCTTTTATTGTAACTGTTACACTTTTGCCATCGTCTGTAACATTTTCAATACCGATACTATAGCCACCGCTGTTCTTTTGTCCCATAAACAATGCTATGACAGCCTGTTTTGAAAAGTCAACTACAGGCGCAGTGCCAATTCCAAGTTGGCTGTATAAACTATTGAGTTCAGCCTGGGTTTTCACAACTACATTACCCTCAATTTCCCTGCCACCGTATTCTTCCTGCTTCAGAATTTCATAGCTAATAGATGATGCTGCAGACTTATCTGCCTGATTATCTTTTGTTTTAGAATCTTTACCTGCATTGCAGGCAGCAAATAAAATTACAGTAAATGCTATAACTAAGTTTTTCATGCGTGCTGTTGTTGTTTTAGGGCTTTGCGGTAAAGCTGTTCGTACATTGGTAAAATATTCTTTATATCAAACTCCTGCGCTACTTTTAAAGCATTAGACTTAAATTCATACAGCCTGTTGTCATCTTCAAGTATAGCTATCGCTTTTTTTGCCATACTCTCAACATCGCCTACATCAGCCATATAGCCCGAGTACCCGTCCTTATTTACTTCAGGCAAACCACCGGAATTGCTAGAAATTACAGGTACTCCACAAGCCATAGCCTCAAGCGCAGCAAGCCCGAAACTTTCTGTTTCAGACGGTAACAGGAACAGGTCACTATAGCATAAAATCTGGTCTATCTCGCTGCTGTTACCAAAGAAAATTACTTTGTCAGAAATTCCTAATTCACTGCAAAGCTTCTCAGCGGCTGCACGTTCGGGCCCGTCACCTACCATCATAAGTTTGGCAGGCATAACTTTTTGTATCTCGTTGAATATCTTCACTACGTCAGGAATGCGTTTTACTTTCCTGAAGTTGCTTATATGTGTTATAATCTTTTGCTTATCGGTTGCCATAAGCCCTCTATGACATGCAGAAGTTTCATCAACTTTATTCTTGTTAATCTCAATGAAGTTAGGATTACAACAATATCACGCTTAATGTCAAACAACCTATACGTTTCATCTTTAAGGTTTTGCGATACCGAGGTTACAACATCACTGTGATTGATACTCGAAGCTTACTGCAGGTTTATAAAACGGATGGTTGCCCACCAGTGTGATATCCGTGCCGTGAAGCGTTGTTACCATTGGTATCCTTATACCCTGCTCTTTCAGCATTTTCTTGGCCATGTAGCCCGCGTAAGCATGCGGAATAGCATAGTGCACATGCAGCAGTTCAATGTTATGGAGCTTGACCATATCTACCAGTTTGCTTGATAGTGCCAGTTCGTAGGGCTGGTAATGAAACAGCGGATATTCAGGCACATGCACTTCGTGGTAATGCACATTTGGGTTAAGCAGCGCAAGGCGAACCGGCTGGCTGTAGGTTATAAAATGTATTTCGTGGCCACGGCGTGCCAGCTCAAGGCCCAGTTCTGTTGCTACTACCCCGCTTCCTCCAAAGGTTGGGTAGCATACAATAGCTATTTTCATCAGGAAACATTAAAGTACGAAATTACATAAAAAAAACAGGCCTCAACCTGTTTTGTGTATAATTAACGAATGCTTGCCAGCTACATCATCAGCGTTTCAGGTTAGCTTCATATCGGTCTATCCACTGCTGTACAGTCATTTTGGTAACAAGTTCGCCTATAAGGTCAAACGGAATACTCTCCGGCTTTTTAAAGCGGATACAGCTCTTACCCATATCAAGCTTAGTCTTCACATATTTTGGATATTCTCCTACAAACCAATCATGAAGGTCTTTGTCGGCATAAATGCCCATGTGGTACAGTGCAATAAAATTCTTTTGAGATGCTATGCCCAAAAAAGGCAACGGCTGCTTTGGGTCGCAATGATAACCTGCCGGATAGATTGAATGTGGTACGCCCCAGCCCAGCATGCCATACCCCATGCTCTCGCTAAAGCCCTCTGGTAGATTTTTTACTATTACTTCCCGCAGTTTTTTCATAGCCGCCCTTCTTTCTTCAGGAATAGCTTCAAAATATTCATCAGCGTTTTTAGCGTCAAGGTATTGCATAATTTTTCTTTTAATCTTTATATTTTGAAGCACAAATTCTACTCATGTATTAGCTTGTGCCCAACGGCTGGCTACTTGATAATCGCTTCTTGTAGAACCCGTTGTATATCTTCTCGAATATTTTCTTTTGATAGTTTGTTTTCGCCTGCTTCAGGATAGGTACGGTTACTCAGGAACACATACACAATTCCGCTCTCCGGGTCAGCCCATGCCATAGTGCCTGTAAAACCGGTATGCCCAAAGCTTGACTTTGAAACACATCCACACGTTGGCCCTGATTTTTCAAGCTGTGGCTTATCAAAACCAAGCCCGCGCCTGTTACCTGATTTGCATTCCCAGCATGTGTTAAATGTATCAAATGTTTTTGAAGAAAAATACTGCTTATTCCCGTAGTTACCCTTCTGCAGGTACATTTGCATTATTTTGGCTACATCCATAGCGTTTGAAAAAGCCCTGCATGCCCGGCAACACCATCCTGCATTGCTGCGGCCATATCATGTACGTAACCCTGGATCACCTGGTAACGGAAGTAGTTATCTACCTCTGTGGGAGGCATTTCAAACATATCCCACTTACGCAGCGGATTATAGGTCAGGCAGCCGCCCCTAATGGTTTATAGAATGAGTCATTAGCAAGCCTGTCAAGCGATTTACCGGTTTTTGCTTCCAGATATTCCTTAAACAGGATAAATGAAAAGTCACTGTATTTATATTCAGCTTTGGAAGCAGCTTGCTTTGGGCGATTTTGCTTATGATTATACCAGGATAATCTTCGCGCAGGTAAAGGTTTTCGGCTACCTGATGTGGAAATTCGGGGCTGTACACCTTGCGGTAATAGGCCGAATCAGGGTGTTTTGTTGCATCAAGTGTTTCCTGGTAAAACGGCATCCACGGCTGGAAACGTGCCTGATGCAGCAGCATGTCTTTACCGTAATATTCTTCCTTTATCTGTATTAGCAAACTCCGGTAAAATGTTGCCAAGTTTATCGTCAAGCTTAAGCAGGCCTTTATCATACAACTGCATAATGTTCGGTAGTGTTGCCAGTATCTTTGTCAGCGAAGCCACATCATATACGTCACTGTTCTTCACCTTCATATCTCTTTTGTCATAAGTATGGTAGCCAAATGATTTTTGGTAGAATACCTTTCCGTTTCTCGCAGCCAGTATCTGCATACCGGGTGTCATTTTTTTCATTTATCGCCCGGTTAGCAATCATATCAATCTTTGTAAGTGTGGCGGGATCCATCCCGGCATTGCGGGGTTGTAAAGCCAAGCCTGTTAACCGTTTGCGTAGAGCATGCCAAAATTCGACTTTATATACATTGCTTATTGAAACCGGCAGTCTTTGGCGGGAACATCCCGAATCTCACCTCGGCAGCAACTGTCTGGGCGATAAGATTTTTTCGATAAGCCAGTAATACAGAATTAAAGTTCATCATAATTCTTGATGGCATTTAGCGTATACGGCTTGGCAAAAACTGTAAGAATGGCTTTCCGGCCTTTAGCGATGCTATCAATCCATACTAACTCTTTATCACTGAAG
>NZ_JAJOMZ010000005.1 GCF_024699965.1 Flavobacterium sp. J372 | reverse complement strand
CATCCAGGCGGTAGCCAGTGCGCGTGCAGCATCAATGTTCCACAGTTGGGCGGCAGCGCGCACACGCCTTTGTACGGGCCAAGCGCGTTATTATGCTGTACGCGCAGCCGGTAAACACTTCTTACCTGGCCATTGTCCATCTCTCACGGGGAAGTGTACAACAATTTCATTATTAGTAATTGAAAGAATTTTTTTAACGCTTTCATCAAGGCCCAGTAACGTAAGCAGCTTTCAAACTGGTTTTTTACGTTTTCATACATTTATTCTGTAAGGGCTTTTGTCGCTGTTGCCATTGCTATTTAATTTACAACCTGTTATTTAATATTAAGCGCTCATTTAAAAAAGCGTACAATATATGTTGCTGTCGTTAAATGCTGAAACCTTTTTCATTAATACTTCCCGAGAAATCCCATTAAAATAACCTATACGGCAAAAATAAGAACGACTTAAAAAGGCACACTGAATTGCATATGTGATACTCTTAATAAATCAGCATCTATGTAATCATCTAATAGTCAGTCTTATAAATTGGGGAAAACTAAAACGTTTTTCTTGCAAAATTTTCTGTTGCTAAATATATTATCTTAGTGGCAAACTATCAGATTTGAAAGCAGTTTTGTGCTATATAGCATTTTATAATCGGACTAATTCCCCGGGCCTGCTGGGCGGGCGGCGCCTCTATACTTACCGTGCCCCTGCTTGTTTACGCATTGGGTGTATCACCTGTTATTGCAACCGCCTACTCACTATTTATTGTGAGGAACAACATCTGCTTTGGCGCTGCGCAGAATTATTATAAAGACAATTTAGCTGTAAAACAGGCCTGATGATTGCTTTGCCATCATTTATTGCAGTATTGCTTACACGAAGATACAATGGTTCCTGCCCTTCCCTGAAATATATATTGATCTGGCGGTTGGTTGTAGAACCCGGTGCATCATGACCTTGTTATCATGGTGCTTGGGTCTCGGATAAATGATTAGGTGCTGCAATATCACTTATTTTTATGAAAAGTGATGAATCTGCATCTGTAAAAAAATTCAGCTACATTTATGTATTGCCTTTTTTAGTCATACTTATTGGTGCAATAATGGGGCTCGTAGGCTCCGGAAGCGGAGGCTTTATGTTTATACCTTTTTCATGCTTGTTTTCTTTTGTGGATTTGCTCATGGGAAAAGCCAAGTCGGCACCTCGTTGTTGATAATAGCTCTAAATTCACTTACAGGCCTATTGGCGATTTGCAGGAACATTAGTATCAACTGGTCTTTTTCTCCCGGTCCTTTTCTGTGGTCCAGTTTTTGGCAGATAGCCTCAGGAAGCCACCTGCACAGGTAACACCAAATGAAAACCAGTTCAAGTGTGGTTTTGGTCGGTGTATACTGCTAATGGCAGCCTTTACACCGGCAAAAGAATTTATAGGCCTTTAACCCAACTCACAAAACAAAAACATTAGTGAAAAATACAAAAAATAGATACCGGATGGGTGGTACAGCACGCTTATTACCCTTGAAAGTAATGGTCGAGGCCGCAATCTTTTGGATCCTGATACGGGAGGTCGAGTCTTATATTGATAAAGCTGCCAAAGACTTGTAGAAAATTAAATATATTTTTGAAACTCATTTCTCATGCCGATTTTGTCTCGGGACATTTAGACCTTTCATAAAAAACGGGTGCGCAAATTGTTTGAGTACCCGTCGGCAGAGCTCGGGTTTCAGCGGGCATATTGCCACAGACGGGAAGAATCCAAAGTCGGGAAGTATACTGTAAGGGCTATCCACACCCCAAATCACACAAGGTAAGCACCCGTTACCTGCTGATGAGAAAATAACAAATAGTAGACGTAAATTGAGTAACTGGCGAGATACATTGTTTATAGAGGATGTAGGGAAGGCCTGAATCTCGTGCAGGGACTCCACCCCTAGAACTCATACAGGAAGTGCTTGCAGGCCATTTATATGATTCGCTGCGTAATAAAATAATGCCGTTGCCGGATGATATTACTGGAGTATCCAAGCCACGGCGCAGGCAGTGCTCGGGGCAAAAACATGAGCAAAGAAACGACTGATACATTGGGTAACCAGAAAAAGTGAATTATGCCCTGCGTGCAGACATGACTAAAGAAGAATTCACCAAAGAACTTGACGGCCTCGGCGCTCCCCGGCCTATTTTCCTCAAAACGTGATGCTGAACATAAACGGTGGCCAAAGCCTTGATAAAATTGGTGGAGCGCGGCGGCAGGGCACTTTCTCCCGAGGGATTGAAACAGCAGAGCAGGTAACACAGAAGCTATAATTCTTGATGTTCGCCATGAAGATGATTTTTGTGTAGACACACATACCTGGTTCAATATTTATAAGTCTGAATCGGAAATTTTGCCCCCATGGGTTGGTGCACTTATCATGGCTGTTAATCAGCCATTACTGCTTGTAACCCCGAAAGGTAAAGAACAGATGGCCAGAACCCGCCTAGGTCAAAGCATTGGGTTTGATAATACATTGGGGTATCTTAAAGGTGGAATTTCAGCCTGAAAAATGCAGGTTTTGAGACTGACAGCCTTGCAAGCATATCGCCGGAAGAATTTGAAACAGCTATAGCCAATGAGGAAAGAGATACAACAATTGACTCACGCAAGCCCGGGGGGGAGTTTTCCGGCGGGCATATACTTGAAGCCGCGAATATTCGGCTTATTAACGTAAATGAAAGATTAAAAATGAAATACCTGACAGGTATTTCTATATTCATTGTGCAGGCGGCGAAGTAGAAGTGTGATTATGGCCAGCATACTTAAGGGCCGCGGAATACATAACATGACTAACGCACAAAAAGGTTTTGCGGGAATTAAAAACACCAATATACCAACAACGCTTAACAGTGCTGCCTGCAGTTAATTATTTTTCAATTGCAAAATATCTTAATGAAAGTAATTTAGATTATTGGTACTATAACAAATACAGAAAAAATAAATGAAAAAGTACATTTTATTTTTTGCTGTAGCAGGCATGATAGTAACATGTAGAAAGCTTGGCAGAAAATGAGTTTGAAATTACAGGGAAAATTGACAAGCCAACTTGACGGTAAAAATGTAATTCTGGGAAAACAAGGCGGAATGATGGGCTTTGTACCTGTTGATACCGCAAAGGTTGAAAATGGTAAATTTACTTTTAAAGGTACAGTAACCGACCCCTCTCTACACGTTTTAAATGTTGAATTTTGTGCTGGCTGGCAAACAGAGATTATTCTTGAAAACGGCGAGATAGAAACCCGATGTTGATGTAAAAGATTCAATCTTCAATACGTAAAAAGCGTAGCGGCATTCAACAATGATAAGTTTTCTGATGAGTACCGCTAGACCAAAGGACAAACAAGATGCGCCGTGAAATGATGGACTCGTATTAGCGAAAATCGCAAATGATGCAAATGCATTGAAGCGCGGATCGTAGTCTCAGGATACTGTTGCTATGAATAAACTTAACAAGAAGTATCAGGAACTTTCCTTAAAAGAATGCAGGATAATGCGATTAGATTTTGTTGAAAAAACCTAAGGCATATATGGCGGGCGGTGCAGCTTATAACAGTCAGATGGTTAGCATGCAGACAAAACCGATAACTGAACTTTTACTGAAATACTACGATAAGTTTGATGCTGACCTGAAGAAAACCAAAGAAGGCAAAGAGCTTGCTGAAATGATTAAAAACAATGGTATGCCCGCACCTATGGCACCACAATCTCCGGAGGGCAAAAGCGGCTGCACAGCCGGGTGAAAGCGCAGGCAGCGGGCTTTAGTGCGCCAAACCCCGACGGAAAAACTGTTTCAATTTAAAGAAAGTTCTCCTCGGTAAAGTAACTAATGTAGAATTCTTTTGGGCATCAGGTGGTGCGGCCCATGCCGTAAAGAGAATCCTAGCGTGTTGGCGCTTTATAACCGTTACCACAAAGGAAAGGCTCAATACCAAGGGCGTTTTGCTTGATATTAATAAAGCAAAGCTGGAAAAAGCTATTGCTGCAGATAAGCTTGAATGGACACATGTAAGCAATCTTAAAAATGGGACGAGCCTATTGCCAAGCTATATCGTGTTGAAAGTATACCTGCCACATTTGCACTTGATGCAAAAAGGTAACATGAAGGAGCTGAAAACCCTCTCGTGGATCTGACCTTGTCTAAAATTAAAGCACTGATTGAGGCCAACAATTTCGGAAATATTTATATTGAAGGCTGCCATTGAGCAGCCTTTGGTCTTTAAACAGCTTCACTCCCAGCCTATTAAAAATACTTATTAAAATAGCTCTCACAGATGTCTTACTTTGACCTGAAAAACAACAATACATATGACGCAACCGCTTCAGCAGGTGGAGATACTCGCTTTTAAGCGGCCAACGAGGATTGAATTCAAGCCGTTGGGGAAACCTTCGTGGTAGTTCGAATCCCGCTCTCCCCACGAAAAAGGGCGAATACGGAAAATCAAGCTTTTCCAAATTTTACAAAAACCCACGGCATGGTCTATAAAAACCTGCGAAATCAATGATTTGCAGGGTTTTTTTATTTCCCTGCACTTCACCAGAATTTGGAAAACGGCACCACAGTTCTCTAGGCAAAATCCCGGCAAAATACAGCGCAGAAAAATTTTGCCACAAGATGGTAATTTTAGGTTGTTGCTTTTTTTAAAAGTATTTCCATACATTAGCTGTAGTATACGGTATTTTATATGAATTTAATTAAAATTTAGGGAAAGTGTACAATACAGGATTAGCAGATTTTGAGTTGGCAGCCGTATAGGAGGCTTAATGATACAGAAATTCAGGATTTCCTGAAAATGTTTGTATCCAGATCTGTGAGAAAGAAACAATTAATTGTACAACCCGGCTTTACCGTGATCTAAGAGATTTTATATTGTAGACGGGGCACTACGCTCATTTGTAATCAATGAATCTGGGCAGGAAATTACCATTGCTCTTGCTGTCAAAGACTGGTGGATTACAGATTATAAACTCCTATATTTATCAACAACCAGCCACTTTATTTGTTGAAGCACTCTCCCATTCTGTGATTATGGAACTCTCCCTTTGATGACGAAAAATATTTAAAGCAACTCAACCCTAAATATGAGTCCTTTTCCGGATCATAGCAGAAAGGGGCTTAGCGGCACAACAGAGGCGTATGATAGCCCTTCATACTCAAACTGCTGTGCAGCGTTATGAAAATTTTGCCAGGCAGTATCCGCAAAGGGGAAGCTTTTATACAAGAGGATTCCACAATATATTATTGCTTTTTTTAGGCATGTCTACAGAGTTTTTGTCAAAAATCAGGAATAATAAACTCTGAATGTTGAACTACTTCAACCTTATTTTTTAAAATACTTCATTTTCCCTGTCAGCATCCAAAGTGAACTTTGTACTGTAATCAAAATACAATGCAAAATGAAAGCACTTTTCAGCCCGTTAAGCCTGCGGGGCTTAACTTTAAAAAACAGGATTGTACTGTCGCCAATGCAGCAAGTACAGTGCACAAAACGGAAAGCCCGGCCAATGGCATCTGGTCCATCTCGAGAAGCCGCGCTGTAGGGGATCGGGATTGGATTTTAACCGAAGGCACCGCAGTGCCTCCGGAGGCGTGTACCTTACCAGATGTTGGAATCTGGAACCAGGAACAGGTACAAGCATGGAAAGAAATTACAGACTTTGTACATGCGCAAACTGTAAAATAGGTATCCGGGCTATGGCATGCAGGAGGTAATGCCAGTACAAGCCATCTTAGAGCAGGGCTTTAAACCATTAAAAGCTAAAGACGGAGGATGGAGTCCTAAAAGCTCTGCAGCAAATCTCCAATTAATGAACACCAAACTTCACAGGAAATGACTTTGGAAGAAATTGAAAAAGTAATAAATGATTTTCAGCAAGCTGCAAAAATGCTTTAGACGCCGGATTTGACGTTATTGAGCCTTATGCCGCCCACGGTTATCTGCTGCAACAGTTTTATTCGGCTTTAACTCAATAAAAGAAAAGACATGTATGGCGGCGGTTTTGAAAACAGGATCCGGTTGTTGCGGAGGTAGTAACCCCAGTAAGCGTGAAGTAATACCTGCTACTATGCCATTATTTGTACGGCTCTCGGCAGTTGATTACAGCAATAGTATAGATGCGTGGACTATGGAAGAAAGTGTAAGGCCAAGTGAAAACCTGAAGGAATTGGGTGTAGATTTTGCGAACGAGCCTGGAGGCGTTTTTGTACAAGGTTGATCAAAACATTGCGAAGTCGTGGATACAGCAACTGCCACTGGCAACAAATCTATTCGTAACCACGGTAAATATTCCTGTAGGGGCCGTGGGAATGATTGTGGATGCGTTTCAGTCTAATGAGATCATCGAGAACAAACAGGCAGATCTCGTGGTAATAGCCCGTGAGCATTTACGTGATCCTTATTTCGGCATTCATGGGGAAATGGTTGAACCTTGATGACCCGTAGAAATTACATGGCAATGCATAAAAGGGCATTTTAAAATTAAAAATTTATCTAATAATGGAAAACAATGCTGGATTATTCTCCCATTTCCTGGTATGGAGCCGTTTCTGCCGCTTCAGGTAGGGATGAATAGTAAATTAGCGAAAACCGGAGTGTAGGTCCTGTGCATGCCTCAATGATCTCTTTTGCTATTGGGGTAATAGCTTTGGTCATGTGGAGAATGTTTTACCGTCCCAAATGGGGGGGGAATGCAGTGTTTAAAAGATGCCCCCGCATCGGCCCGTCGGGAGGAGCTTTCGAGCAATTTTATGTCACGCCAATAGTGGGCTTTTCCTAGAATTGGTCTTGGAAATGACCTTCTTCGGACCTCAGTAGCAGCTCCTGATTACCTCTGTGCTCATGGAGAACCTTTAATATTATGGGTGCCTCAGGAACACAGTATCAGCTTTGGCAGAATTATTGGTATTACCCTGATTGGAGAAGTGGCTTATTATAAATTTGAAAATATTAAGCCCTAAATCTCGTGAAGCAACTAATTATAATCATTAGGTTTATATAAAAGCCCCTCATTTATCACGAGGGGCTTTGTTTATAAGAACTTATACTATAATATTATACGTTAAAACGTAAGTGCATAACATCACCGTCTTTTACAATATATTCTTTTTTCTTTTCTCTCAACGCGTAGCTTCCCGGCTTCTTTTACTTTTGCTTCAGAACCGAATGCTACATAGCCATCGAACGCTGATGACTTCGGCACGGATAAAGTCCTTTTCAAAATCGGTATGGATAATTTCCTGCTGCCTGCGGCGAGGTATCACCTACCTGTATTGTCCAGGCCCTTACCCTCTTTTACCCCGGCTGTGAAGTAAGTTTGCAGTTTTAAAAGTTTATAAGCAGCCCCGAGTAAAGCTGAAGCTCCGGGCTCTTTAAGGCCAAGGTCTTCTAGAAACACTGGCGCTTTCTTCGTAAGTTTCCAGTTCAGTAATATCGGCCTCTGTACCAACAGCCAATACAATAACCTCTAGTGACTTCTCTTCTTTCAGCAAGTTCACGAACCCACTCTACATATTTATCTACCGAGAGCGGCGGAGTCCTTCATCAACATTACAGAAACATAAAAGCACAGGCTTTGTAGTAATCAGCTGGAAGCTTTCCATCAGGTCGGTTTCATCCTGGTTCTTTGGCTGTACTACTCCTGGCAGATTTACCCTGAAGCAGCACTGCTTTTTTATATTTTCAGGCAAAGCATCTTCAACAACTGCTTCTTTAATACCGGCTTTTGCAGTGCGCTTTACTTTTTCAAGACGTTTTTCTACAGTTTCAAGGTCTTTTAGCTGAAGCTCAATATCAATAGTTTCTTTATCACGTATCGGGTTTACACTGCCGTCAACGTGCACAATATTGTCATTGTCAAAGCAACGCAGTACATGGATGATGGCATTACACTCACGGATGTTCCCCAGAAACTGGTTACTAAGCCCTTCGCCCTTACTGGCACCCTTTACAAGCCCGGGCGATGTCCATAATTTCAACAGTTGCAGGTACCACACGCTCAGGGTTTACCAGCCCTTCAAGCTTTTGCAGCCTGGGGTCGGGTACATTCGACCACACCCACGTTTGGCTCAATAGTACAAAAACGGAAAGTTGGCGCTTTGTGCCTTAGCGTTTGACAAACACTTAAAAGTGTTGATTTACCCACGTTTGGTAATCCTACAATACCTGCTTTCATGTAAAGTTGTTATTTTAAGGGTGCAAAGATAATCATTTAGGCTGTTGAATTAATAAGATAATTAGACCTTCGGTTTTTGACTAATGGCGTGTTGCTTATGGCTAAGCAGACTTTATGACTACTTTATCTTTTCTTTATCAACCATTTTAACAATACGCAGGTACTTTGTAGGCGTAAAACCCATTAAAACGGAAAATCATGAAAAATATAGCTTTAGCATTGGCACTGGCTTTGGGGCTTTCTGTAAATGCACAGGTAAACAGGAATGTTACACAGGAAACTACAACTAAGCGTACCACAGTAAACAATGGTGTACAGGAGTAAAAAGTACCGAAGTAAACTAAACACGCACAGCGCAGCAAGAACTTGATTTTAAAGATGCTGAATCAAATAAATTAAAAAAGACTTGAGGGACCACTCCTGTAGCGGTAACAACCCCTACGCAACGGTGTCGCGTGATGGTATCCCTACACAGGAAATTGACCCGCCAAGCTACTACACCCTGAATGGCCAACGCTATCAGTTTGTTACAGACAAAACCGGTTACCGTGTGATTTCGGGTGATAACCAGAACTTTGGTACAATGAGGAGAACATCAAATAACAACTATATTTACCGAAGCGGCACTACAACATCAATTGGTTACTTTGATAAAGCACGGAAACTTTGTAGCTGAAAGTTATGATGATAAAACCGATGGTGTTACAGTGCAGACATACAGCCGTGTAAGGCCGTAAAAATTCTGAAAGATCACAATATATACTCTATGAAAAGAAAAATCCTGAAGTTATGCGCTCAGGATTTTTTATTACACTAATGTTAATTACTCATCGCCATGTAAAAACGCCTGAGGATTAAGCAGCGTTTCTTCGCTTTCCACGTGATTTTCGTCAGGCACACAGCAGTCTACCGGGCATACTGGCAGCACACTGCGGCTCATCATGGAAACCCTTACATTCAGTACATTTATCAGGTACGATGTAGTATATATCGTCCTGATATCGGCGTATGAGGCTCTTCAGCATCAATCTCCTCGCCTGTCGGTAAAACAATCCTTCCGCGAAGTTTGGTTCCGTCTTTGTAGCGCCAGTCATCAGCGCCCTTATATATCGCAGTATTAGGACATTCAGGTTCGCATGCCCCGCAGTTTATACATTCATCTGTTATAACGATAGCCATAGCTTGTCTCAAGTATTTTAGTAGTAAATTTGCACCAAAATTACGCCCAAAACTATTCATACGCAAATACATTAGCATTACTTTAGCAGCACGTAAAGCAGCATTCGCAGAACTTGGCAGGTTTTTATCGCAGTTTCATGAAAATGGAAGTGTGGAAGATGCAATTGTAAAAAAATAATTCACCCTTTTTGAAGACTTTTTACAACTTATACAATTGTCGCAGTCACACAATCGCTGGTTTACGCCTTGAACAGGTTTATTTTGCGATTGAATCATGGGCTGAAGCGCTCAACTCCTCAAAATCTTGATAAATGGCTATCAGCCTATGATACAGAGAATGTTCATCCTAAAAAGTAGGCCTTATACTGGCAGGGAATATCCCGCTTGTAGGGTTTCATGATTTTTTGAGTGTATTGATCACAGGCCATAAAGTTTTGGTGAAAACATCAATCAAACCACCAGCAACTCTTGCCATTCCTGGCAAAATACCTCATCACAATTGAACTGAAATTTGCTGACTATATTACATTTATTGAAGGAAAGCTTGAAGGCTTTGATGCCGTTATTAAATAGGCAGCAACAATACCGCCCGCTATTTTGAATACTATTTTAAAGACAAGCCGGCTATCATCCGTAAGAACTGTAACCCCCGGTATAATGCTCACAGGCGATGAAACCAAAGAAGAGCCATAAAGCGCCGGGCGAAGATATTTTCAGGTATTTTGGCTTAGCCAGCCGTAATGTATCGTAAGTTGTTTGTGCCTGAAGGCTATGACTTTACAAAGTTTTTTGAAGGATGTAGGTAACACTTAAAAGATGTTATTGTTATGAGAAATAGATGTTAATAACTATGATTTATAACAAAAGTGTTTTTCTCCTGATGAGTAATTTCAAAATTCTTGATAAATGGCTTTTTTGACGATTAAGGAAGATACCGGCTATGGATCACCCATATCGAGTGTTTTTTACGAGTACGATGAAACGATGTGAAAGTTGCTTGAAAAATGAGGCTTGAAGCGTGGATTAATCAACCAATCGTAATGTGTTGTAAGTCAACCTAAGATACCCAATAAAAATAGCTTTTGGCTAAAGCTCAGCATCCACGTTTGGGACTATGCCGATAATGTGGATACAATTTCATTTCCGCCGTACTATAGCCGAATTATTATGATTTTTTTTCTGCGATATTTCTCCCGCATTTTGCGGAATTGGCACGCAATGAATTTAACTGTCTATTAACAGACAGAAAATTAAGAAGCAATTCCTCAGTGTGGGTCCTTCGGTCCTTCCTATGGCGGGAGGTTTTTAAAAGCGCAGTAGCTGTAAATCTGATTCTTAACGGTGCAGAAGTATCTCACTTCTTGAACCATCGCAACCCGCAGTTAAAGATTTTGCAAAAAGTACAATGGACTACGCCCGTGCTCTGCCTCCTGGTTCTATGGGCCTTGAGGCGAAAGGCCATCAGCATTTATTTCTTGCTAACCATGTGCTTGATTCTGAACTCAGTGGGTACCTTACAAACTCAGAATTGAAAACCAAAGCAAAGTGGTCTGATCTCTGATACTGGCAAATTCGGGCTGAAGAAAGCAACAATTGAAAAAAATAGTTTCACTCTGGGCAACATGTGAGATTTGTAGTATCTTCAAAATAGACAATTACAACTCCATATCCCGAAAGAATTATAACATTCCAATATTAAGATTATTTCCATTGTACCTGGATTATATCACCATTTTCAAGTAATTTTAGATGTCTGGTTTTCTTCCTAAAACAAATGTTTGAACTAAGTGCGATATGACGGGACGATTTTATGAGCCAGATTTTTTAAGTTCGAATTGATATTGATACAGCAGGAGGTCAGAAAAATATAAATCATCGGTACTTTCAACAATTGCCTTTATAGAAAAGAAAGATTTTATTTGGAAAAGAATTTCAAATATTCCGGGAATTACTTGGACCTCTGGCGCTAAGTACATCTAATGCGCCAAATAATGCACAACACAACCATCTCAAGTTTCCGCAGTGGCTACATCCCATCCCCACCCTTCAATGGTTAAAGGCTAATGGCGCGGGTATTTTCAGCTATGGAAAAACGAAACACCTCTAAAAAGCAGAACTGATATACAAAGAAATTGAATCGTAACCCGCCATTTGTTGGTACTAAGAAAAAGAAGCATGACTGCCTCGAAAAACGAACTGCACCCTTCTACCAAAGATGCTTGAGGCAACACACCGAAACGTTTGATAAATTGTAGTCAGCACATATGGGCATCCTCAACCCAGGTCACGCAGAAGGGTTGGGCGATTTATGGGCGCCCATCTGCTAATCTACAGCGCGTGTTATTGAAAGCGCGCAGGTGCTTGTAAGATAGAACCTGAAAGCAAACGCGAATATAAACCATTGGAAAAGCTCAGCCTAGCCAATCACACTTAAGAGACAACAGCCATACATCAAAAAGAAGGGTAATCAGACCATAAATCTGAATCCAAACCTGAGAAACTGAAAATAGTTGAAGCAATGACTTTATTTCAAAAAAGGTATAGCTGTACTTGAAACAGCTTATTTTTGAATCATGGAACACCAAAAAAGAAGGGTAGAAACAGGGTGGAGCTAATCACAACTAACGCCAATGAACATCGAGCGCGAGCCACTGGTGCGCAGTGCTACAAAAGTACCCAAAAAATATATTATAGATGCATGTCCGGATCTGCACCTATTGGGTCAAAGTGGCGTAGGCATGGATAATATTATGTTGACTAGCGCCCTCGCTGAAAAGTATATATCCACTTTATTAAAAACACTCCTCGGGTCATCATCGCAGATCTCTGTTGCGGAGCTTGTGTCAAGGGCCACGATTCACCGTATACGCGCTTTACATGATGGGACAGAGGAATATGCCGTTCGGAGGCCGCTGATATTACTAATTTTAAAGGCCAAATAAGCTGCTTATGCTAATGGCATTGAGCCTTCGTGGCAAAAACTCTTGGTCATTATTGCTCTCTGCAAAAATAGGTCGCTCGGTAGCGCGAATTGCTTTAGGTCTTTAGCATGTGCGGGTTATAAAGATGAATAAGTCAGGGAGGCAACGCCGATTATACGGCCGGATTTCGCCAATGGCCAGTTCGGCTGGATAAGCAAGAGACAATCAATATCTGGGCCTGGAAGATATGGTCAGTATGGCAAGCTGATCTTATGAACACCGCAAATGTGGGTACTGTATACTGAGGTGATTTGTCAAGCTGAAATTAGTGGTACATAGAACCTATAAGGCCTGTTGATTTGTAAGGATGAATCAACGGATCACGCGGTGGCATTGATCGATACGCGAAGCTGTCCTGACGATGCACTTCGAGCCATGTAAAGCTGAGACGGTGCGGGCTCTTGATGTTTTGTATTATATAATCGGAAACCGGCAGTGGTGGTGTTGATGCAATCAAAAATGTTCCTCTTACACCCAGATTAATATTGAAAAAGCGTCTACGCTTGAAGCGCAGGACAGGATAGAAATACAGAACCTGTTTATGAGATAACAAGCCTGTTAAAAACTAATAATACTGAATCATGCCTTGCCGAAATATTATGAAGCGGCCTATTGAGTGCTTTTTGCCTGCTATTAGAAATAAAAATACAATATGACGGCGCGCACTAAGCCGGTAAATACCGGGCAAACGGGCAAACTAGTTTATTGTTCGTGGTGGATTTATGAAGGTTTCCTGGCAGGAAATGGCAATCGAAGATACAAAACTTAACTTCTTTTGAGAACGCAATGCATTGCAGGGTAAAGAAGCGGTAAGGCAACATATGGCAGAAGTTTGACAATGGACAAACGAAATTCACGTTAATCCAACTTAATTGCTGCTGTAACTTGCTGCACCACGGGCTACTAGCAGACAATATTAGAAAACTTGAATCCGGCCGGATAGCATCAATGATTATTCGTGATGGGGGGTTCATGATTCACGAACTGCAAAAACGGCTGAGTTAAAGCGCTTTTGTAATTGAAAAAGAGTAACAGACACTGACGCGCCAAATTTGATTTAAAAACGCGCCCACTGGCGCGCTTCTCGCTTTGTACTTTAAGGTAAACTTATCCAGTAATCATATCTTGAATGATTTGCGCCTTTGCCAATGATTTGAAAGAAGCTGGGCAACCTTGAATTCTTCAAACAGTAAACTGTCACAGGGCAAATGGTAGCGGGCTGCCAAAACGTGATGATCACTTACAGCCAAGCGATGAGCTGGAATGGGAAAATGTGACTTTGTTTGATAGGATCTGGGCTTGAATTTGGTTTGGTTTGGTCGGCAAACCCAAAGAGGTAGATTTCAAGGAACAGCATTATCTTGAAAATAAGAACATACTGATGGGTGACAGAGTGGAATAACCGCTTCAACCAGAATAACCGTTTTTAAGCGATATGCGTATAGAATATTTCTCAAATGAGAAATTTATGGTTATAAAGCGGAATTACATGCTCTACAATTACCTTGTTTACTTTCAACAGAAAACCAAGAGGCTTGGCGGAATGTGGTCCCAGAATTTGGGTTTTCAATAAGACACCAGCTGAAACACATTTTTGAGGCTAATTCTCTTATGGACACATAATGATTTATATGGAATCCGGAAAGAGTAAGGCTTTCTTTCTTCATTACTTTCTCCTGGTGTTTGAATGGCAAGAGTACATTTGCAAAAACTTATACCAGTAATGTCCGGCTTTGGATTAGTACTGAGTAGGTATAGCTTATCTTGAGCTTGAGCGACTGGAAGCCATCTGGAACCAGCCAAAAAAAGATTACAACCATATGCATACAATGCCAGGGCTCGTAATATCATTGCTGCTTGTTTTCCGTACAAATACGAGCTTAGGACCGCTGGTGGTAATGCCGCAACAACGTGGAAGCATTGGTAAAAAACATTTAATTTTGCATTGAAAGCTGGCAGTAATGCTGATTGAAAGAGTGATAAAGAGATTATGCGCAGTTGTATTCCCGCTTATGCTGAAATACTTAGATAAGCATTTGGAAAAACGAAGATATAAAACCACTGAAACTTTTCGATGATGCCATAACTCTCGGGAAAAGACCATGATAGCCTCAAGTCGAATCAGCTCGCTAAGAGTATTACCGGAAAACTCAATGAGTTTTACTTAGCAGGTAAAATAACAGAGTGACTAGGTTGGATCGTTACTTAATGCGGAATGTACAAATCATTTACCGACATCTGAGGTGCTTGTGAACGAATTAAGAACACGCCCATACCCTACTTTCACAGTAAGCATTCAATTAAGAAATTTATTTTCTTTGGCGTGACGGTGCGCTTTAGCCTTTGGGTATGTTCTCCAATTAGGGTATTATGTAGAAAAGGTTGTGGGCTTTATATTTTATGGGCTGATAAGCCTGAATTAATTGCCGAAGAAATTGAAGAACCATTTCCGGGCAATGATCCTAACGACCTGCCAACAAAAAAGATTGCATCCAATAGTAAAAAAGAATGTGGATGGAACTTCTGTGGCCAAAGCCAAGAAGCACAACAAAACAACAACCCTGGCAAAGATGCCAGCTGACGATAAAGTTGACAACAATGCGCACTATGATGATAAAGGCGCGGTAAACAACCTCGTGATGATGAGCGGGACCAAAAAAACAGCCTGATTTGACTGGGAACCGCCGAAGACAGCCGCACAGGCAGGAAACAAATAGGTGGCGTTTATTTTTGCTGAGAACTTGCGAAAATATCAGTGCCAGAAGCCCGTTACATATTTATGAGGAATTTTTTACTTATTTCTTGTTCTTTCGATGGCCCGCGTCGGTAATCAGCGTAGCCTGACACCCTGGCAAAGGCACCTGCTACAAATTTCAAAGCAAAAGAAACCTGGGAAAACAGCATCCTCCCCAAGCCTGAAGCGCCGAGAGTATTCTCGATATGAACTCCGCCTAAAGAAAGGAGTCCTGCTTGCCTTTAGGATTGAAAGCAATAAAGATGAGTCTAGTATGATGCAGCAGGATAAATAATTTGAGTACAACTTCCAAAGTAAGCCGCTAATACTTAGAGTAATCGTGTTACTATAAAACCAAAGTGCGGAGGAAAGTCTCTGAACGCCCATGATGGCGGCAACCGCAGGAGTTGGGGCGGGGGGGACAAAATCGCTATAGATGATAGCACTTTCAAGACGTAGATTTTCGGGTGCTGAAGATGGCGACATGATCAAAAGCATCGGGTAAAGGATGTAACGCGCGGTTATAAAATATTACGCCAAAGCGAAATCAGCTTCAGTCAATACAGGTAACATTTTGCAGCCCGGTTTCAACAAGGTGAGACGCGAGGCGCCTAATCAGGGCTTACTCCGTCCTAACACAGAGGACTTCAGGTGTATGTGATGAATCAAACTACTCCCAGCCAATGAATGGAACCTGGGCCACAGGATTTGAAAAAGCCATATTTGACATTCGTGAAGGAGTAAAAAATTATCTGAGCACCTAAGTCTCCTTTATTGTGCCAGCAACTACGTATCAATCTTAATTCTCGCCAGGTATTAACTCAACCAAAAAAGGAATTACCATGTAAAAAAATGAGAAATTCCAGGCAATATATAAATAATATTCCTGTAGTAAAATTGGAAGTCGGACTTCTAAAAGCGATGCACAAACCGGTAATAACCCGAGGGACACTTCAATGCCGGCAATAGCAACCATGAATTTGACGAAAGAAAAACAAATAAGGGGACGAAACAAAACGTAATAGCTGAGAAATAAACAAGCCATGGAAAGACAGCATCTCAGCTCTTTAAGCTAATCAATTTCGGATTAATTCTGTCGTATCTAAGAAAATATCTTGGAAATGATACCTTCACTCAACAGGCATCACTCAAGATCGCAACTCCTATAGCCACTCATTGCTTCGGTATAATCTGTGTTTACGTTTGAATCTTCGGCTTCTTCAGTTCTTTCAAACCACACTCTAAAAGGGGTGTAAAAACGCCAAAAAAATCAATAGCGTTAAAAACGAACAAATCTCAGCAAAGAGTATAATCTTTTCTTTCGGCGTTAGCTGTATCCTGCTATCGTCTGGCTTTTTAGAAACTTCTACCAGCTCCATAAATTACTTTTAACACCATAAATTGATAAAATATAACACTCGAAAGCTAAAGTCGCTAAAAATCCATGCTGGTGCAGAGGATTTTTTATTGCTAAGCGAGCTTAAAACCTCAGTAGCTGGGCGGCTTCTCTGAATCATTCATCGATATAGGGAACTCCTAATTATTCCTCGTCTCTTTTAAAGCGGTCGTTAATGAAGTCCATGGCTTCAACTGGGTTCATATCAGCAAGGTATTTCCCTCATGATCCACATACGCTGTATTGTCTTTTCATCAAGGAAGAAGGTCATCCCTCCTGGTGCTTGATGATGCCGGGTCAATAGCGAGGAAAATACGCTGTTGGCAATCTTCCTGTCAAGCTGAAGCTCCATGTTGCCGGTACCTTTAAATTCACCAAAGATAACCTCATCCATCTTAGAGCCGGTAACGGAAGGCGAAGTAGCAATGATACTAAGCGAGCCACCGTTCCTCGATATTACGAGGCCGCACCAAAGAAACGCTTAGGTTTTTGTAGCGCATTGGAAACAACACCACCGCTCAATACCTTACCCGATGCCGGCTGAACTGTGTTGTATGCATGTGCGCGGCGACGGTTATCGAGGTCACAGGTATCACGACATCATGCCCGCATTCTACAGGGCGCGTGGCTTTTTCAAGAACGATGTTGGCAAGCATACACGTCGGTCGGCAGGCTCATCAAAAGTTGGTGCGCAATAACCTCTCCCCTAACGCTGCGCTGCATATCGGTAACCTCTTCCGGCCGTTCATCAATTAGTCAAACGATAAAGATACACTGCAGGATGGTCGGCAGCTATTGGAATTGGCTATATCTTTCTTTAAGAGGTGGCATTTGTCCTTTACCAGTTTTAGGCTGGGCCACAATCATACCGCGCTGGCCCTTACCTATAGGCGAAAACAAGTCAATGATACGTGTGGATACAGAGCTCTGCCTGCCTGCAAGGTTAATTTCTCTTCAGGGAGCGGCGTAAGGTGTTCAAACCTGCAGCCTAGCTCGCGCAACTACCTGCGGGTCATGGCTATTTATTATTAAGCACCCTCTGACAAGCGGAAAATATTTCTCTCCTTCTTTTGGAGGGCTACCACACCTTTTACAGTATCACCGGTTTGGTAAGTCCGCAAAGGCGTATCAGTGAAGTTGACAGACAACTATCATCAGGAGAAAGCAAGTTAAGTTGTAATCACTTGAGCGCAGGGAAGCCATGAAACTCGTCTGGCATCATTTCCTGTACGCCTTCGCTTCCTATTATACCGTCAAACTCATAGTCTGGCTCGCACTAAATTGTAGTTCAGGTTGATTTTCAGCGTTGCGCTGCGGCGGCCTGGGTTTTCACGTTGCCGGCTGATTTTCCCTACCAGACTGGCTGTCTTTTGCCTGGGTTTGGCTCGCCCTTCATTATTTAAATATATCACGATGATTATGGTACTTCCGCCGGGTGGTTAGGGGTTGTTGGCATTAGCACGCTCAATCATAGCCTGCCTTTCCTCTTCCGTCAGTACACGTTTCTCTCTGGCCTGTTATCGTTATTATCAGCTTTTTGCTCTTGCCTGTTGTCACGATTTTTTTTGCTCTCAGGCAGTACTTTGTTTTCGTGCGGCTCTTCGTTTTGCGCTTGTTCAGCTACAGGAACAACATTTTCAGCCTCAGCCGGTTTTTTGATGATAATCCTTTCCTTTTGGCGTACGCTCTGTATTTTTAATTTCTGCAGGCGCTTCAGGAGCAATCACTTCAGTCGCAGGAGCATCTTTACTTATCCTTGCACGCTTAGGGCTTATCGGCAACAACTTTTCCCCTGCTTTTTCTTTTAGCGGTACAACCTTATCAGGGTTTGCAGCCTGGTGGTCAAGTATCTGGTAAACCAGTTCTTCTTTTTTAAACCCCTGTACTTACTGATATTGGCTTTCTTGGCAATTTCCTGAAGTTCAGGCAGCTTCATCCTTATTAATTCAGAAATTTCGAACATGTATAATTAAATGGTTAAATTAAAGGGTAATTTCAAAATGTGTGGGGAAGTAATTTTTTGAAAGGCAATGCTTCGCAGAATGAAGCACTTATGATTTTGTATGGCAATATTACGAATTAATTTTACTATCCAATAGCAATTATAAAAGAAAAACATATTTTTGTACAGCAAAACAGCAGGTATGATACAAAGAATACAGAGCGTTAACATGTTTGCGGCACTTATTGCCTCGGGTGTATTGCCTTTGTATTTCCATTATGGGTAACCAAAAGCGGCATGGAGTACTACTTTATGCTCAACCTTGCGTTTGTAGTTTTGTTCAGCTTCGAGCACCACGTTGTGCATCATCAGCATCTTTACTTATAAAAAGAGGCAAAAGCAGTTTGTAATGAACCGGCTGAACATATTGCTTAACTTGATTTTACTAGGCTTATTTATATACCAGTCACTAAATTTATCCGGAGAGACCGATCCTGAAAAGGTGGTTTCTAGAGAAGGGTATTGGGATGTTTCTTCCTATCATTTCTATCGTTTTCCTCAGCCTTGCCTAACAGGGCTGTAAAAAGGACGAAGATCTCGTAAAATCTGTTGACAGGCTTAGATAACTCTATTAACTTAGTTTTATTAGTGCGTAAAGAATCCGGAACCTGCCAGTTCCGGGATTTTTTTATTTTAACCCCTTTTCCCCAGCTCTATCACTTCAAGGTTTTGCACTTTGCCTTTCTCTACTTCAAATCGCAGCATAGTACGCACCTGGTGAAATCCTGATATGCCTGCCGCGCCGGGATTCATGTGCAGCAGATTCAGCTTCTGGCTCAAACTGCACTTTGAGTATATGTGAGTGTCCGCAGATAAACAGCCCCGGCGGGTTTGCTGTAATCTCGCTGCGTATAGCGGGACTGTACTTGCCCGGGTAGCCGCCAATGTGGGTAATCCATACATCAAGACCTTCACAATCAAAACGGTTATGCAACGGGAACTCAAGCCTTGCTTCACCATTATCTATAGTCCCGTAAACTGCCCTTAATGGCTTCTTTGATGGCATCGGTAACTTTCAGGTCACCGATATCACCTGCATGCCAAACCTCATCAGCCAGCTTTACATATTTTAATATAGTACCATCCATGTAACTGTGGGTATCGCTAAGCAGAAGGATTTTTTCATTTTCTTGGTTAAAGAGTAAAGCAAAGTTACATAGTTACAAAGTCATTTACACCACTTTTTTTAAAAACTGAAACTTTATTTCTCTGAAGCTTTGCAACTTTAACTTTGCGACTTATTGAGTATCTTTGCAAGTGCAACAAACACAGCCTTGAGATACTTCATAGAATTTGCTTATAACGGGAAAAATTACTGCGGATGGCAATACCAGCCTCATAGCCCGTCGGTACAGGAAACACTGAACAAAGCCCTATCTACCCTACTTCGGACGCAGATTGAAGAAGCAGGGGCGGGCCGTACCGATACAGGTGTTCATGCCCGCCAGATGTTTGCAATATTTTGATTATGGTGAGTGTTATAGACTCTGATTCGCTGACGCAAAACTGAACTCTTTTGCCGAAGGATATCGTCGTGTACCGGTTTATCCCGTTACATGATGATGCCCGGGCAAGGTTTGATGCTGTGAGCCGTACATATGAGTACCACAAATACATACTTTTAAAGATGCTTTTGACCACGAGGGCAGCTGGTATTTCTTTCATAAGCTGGATGTTGATGCCATGAACGAAGCCGCTAAAATACTTTTGAATATAGTGATTTCCAGTGTTTTTCTAAAACACATACCGATGTAAAAACGTACATTTGCGATAATAAAAAAGCGTACTGGGCACAGAATGGCAGCAAGCTGGTGTTTACAATAACTGCCGACCGTTTCCTGCGGAATATGGTGCGCAAGCAATTGTAGGGACATTGGTAAACATCGGGCTGGGAAAACATCTGTTGAAGACCTGAGAAAAAGACCATCGAAAGCGAGGACCGCAGCAATGCTGGCGCATCGCCAGCCTCTCGAATATGGGTTATATCTTACCAAAGTTGAATACCCTTACATTAAAAGCCGTTAGATTAATAATGAAAGCCAAAACATCATCATTTAAAAAAGTAATGCACTATGTTGCCCCTTACCGCTCGCGGTTTGCCTGGGTTATAGTTTTGCCATCACACTCTCTATATTCGCTGGGTACGTCCCTATTTACTTAAGCAAACAGTTGACAGCCATATTGTACAAAAAGACAGTACAGGACTGTTATTTTACATTATGCTCATGGCCGGGGTGCTTCTGCTTGAAGTAGCTTCGCAATACTATTTTACATATTAAATGAATTGGCTCGGGCAGGATATCGTGAAAGATATCCGTGAAAAACTGTTTCGCCACATCGGCGCTTTCCGTATGAAGTTTTATGACAATGAGCCTGTGGGTAAGCTGGTTACGCGTACTGCTTTCGATAGTGGAGTCGATAGCACGCATCTTCAGCCAGGGATTGTTTATGATCATCAGCGATTTGTTAAAAATGGTGGTTATCCTCGGTGTCATGTCTCTACATGAACTGGAAGCTTACCATCATCGTGTTGCTTGGGGCCATGCCGATATTGGTTTAGGCCACACGCATCTTCCAGAAGAAAATGAAAGGTGCTTTTGAGGAAGTCCGTACACAGGTAGCCAACCTAAATACCTTTGTGCAAGAGCGGGTTACAGGGATGAAGATTGTGCAGCTTTTTAACCGTGAAGATATTGAGTACGAAAAATTCAAGCAGATAAATAAAAAGCATAATGATGCCTGGCTGAAGAATATTCTTTTACAACTCTATCTTCTTCCCTATTGCTGATATCATCTCGTCGCTAACCCTTGGTTTCGTAATATGGTACGGGGGTATTAGTATCATCAACGGCGATAACATTACCACACCAGGTGACCTGTTTGCCTATACCATGTTCATCCCGATGCTGTTTAACCCACTGCGCCAGATTGCAGATAAGTTCAATGAATTGCAGATGGGTATCATCGCATCTGACCGTGTGTTTGAATTGTTGGAATCTGAAGGCCAGGTACAGAAAAACGGGACAATTGAGGCAACCCACTTTAAAGGTAACCTTGAGTTTAAAGATATTCGCTTCAGCTATATTGACGGTGAGGAAGTAATCAAAGGGATTAACCTTGCTGTACCTGCCGGGCAAACCGTGGCCATCGTAGGCTCAACCGGTGCGGGTAAATCTACCATCATTAACCTGCTGAACCGTTTCTACGAGATCAACAGCGGAACTATTACTATCGATGGGGACCAACATAGACGATTTTACCCTCGACAGCCTTAGAAAGCAAATAGGCATTGTGTTACAGGATGTATTCCTTTTTGCCGATACCATCCTCAACAATATCACCCTTTATGACCCCAACATAACCCGCGAACAGGTGGTTGCCGCGGCGAGGGCTATTGGTGTACATGACTTCATTAACAGCCTGCCGGGCGGTTATGAGTACAATGTAAAAGAACGCGGCGTGATGCTGTCGTCAGGCCAAAAGGCAGCTTATAGCGTTCCTTAGGGCTTACGTGAGTAATCCGAGTATATTGATTCTGGATGAGGCGACATCTTCTGTTGATACCTACAGCGAAGAACTGATCCGCAACGCCACGGAGAAAATCACCCAGGGGCGGACTTCAATCGTCATAGCCCACAGGCTTGCAACGGTAGTAAACGCTGATAAGATAATCGTAATGGACAAAGGCCGGATTGTTGAAGAAGGCCGCCATTATGAGCTTATCAACCGTGAGCAGGGCTATTACAAGAATTTGTATTATTCACAATTTGCGGTGGAAAGTGAAGGATAATCATCAAAAGTATAATTCATGGACAACCAGATCAAATCACTGCAAAATCAGATTCGACAACTTCGCCTTGCTTTATTAAGCCTGTCGGGAATATTAATTATTGCCATGTTAGCATCCTTTACATTTGAAAAAAATGATATTATACGAACGAAAGGAATAATCATAGAAGACGTAAATGGCAAGCCTTTTATAATGATGGGCAACCCAATACCAACGCATAAGCTTCGCGACAGGAAAGATACAATGGCAGGCCTTGTGTTTCTGGACGAAAAAGGCACTGACCGACTTTATATGGGAAAAGACGGAAAATTACAAATGGGCGGAAAACTTGAGGACCGAAATTCTGCAGGATGGTCTTATATCATTAATGACACTACAGGAGATGAAAGGGGTGGTTTTGGTTTCGCAGATGATGAAGACCGCATTGGCTTAGGGGCTTGATTATGGCGGAAAGGACGGTGGCGAGGCAATTTATCTATATGCTTCAAACGATATAGCGTACCTGCTTATGAATACTAATACTAATGACAGGGTAAGGCAGCGCGCAGTTTTATGGCATGAAACTAAAAATGATCTGACACAAATAAAAATAGGTGATAAAACAACTGATGAAAGGCTTGTATTGCGTACGGTAGGAGAAAAAGCTGTTATTTCTTATAAAGCTGACGGTAAAAACAAGAACATCCTGGAATAGTGAGGTGAAACTATCAAATTCACTTTTAACATTTTACCATAATCAAATAAATACCTATTTTCGTACGCATAAATTAAACCTGCAAATTACATTACCATGAAATACGATATTATAGTTTTAGGCAGCGGCCCCGGCGGATATGTTACAGCCATTAGGGCTTCACAGTTAGGCTTTAAAACAGCAGTTATAGAGAAAGAAAGCCTTGGCGGAATCTGCCTTAACTGGGGATGTATCCCTACCAAAGCGCTACTTAAAAGTGCACAGGTTTTTGATTACCTGAAGCATGCAAGTGATTACGGACTTACCGTTAAAGAATTTGACAAAGACTTTGGCGCCGTGATACAACGCAGCCGCGGCGTAGCTGACGGCATGAGCAAGGGTATACAGTTCCTTATGAAGAAAAACAAGATCGACGTTATCGAAGGCTTTGGCAAAGTGATGCCTGGTAAAAAAGTAAGCGTTGAGAAAGACGGCAAGAAAGAAGAATATTCAGCTGACCATATCATCATTGCGACAGGCGCACGCTCACGCGAATTGCCTAACCTGCCGCAGGATGGTAAAAAAGTAATTGGTTACCGCCAGGCAATGACGCTTCCTGAGCAGCCAAAATCAATGATAGTTGTTGGTTCAGGAGCTATTGGTGTTGAGTTTGCACATTTCTACAATTCAATGGGCACGCAGGTTACTATTGTTGAATTTATGCCAAACATCGTTCCGGTTGAAGATGAAGACATTTCAAAACAATTTGAGCGTTCGCTTAAAAAATCGGGCATAAACATTATGACCAATGCATCTGTTGAGAAGGTTGATACATCAGGCAACGGCGTGAAAGCTACCGTAAAGACAGCAAAAGGTGAAGAAATCCTTGAGGCTGATATATTGCTTTCTGCAGTAGGCATTAAGTCGAACATCGAGAACATAGGCCTTGAAGAAGTTGGCATCGCGACAGATAAAGATAAAGTTCTTGTAAATAAATATTACCAGACAAACATACCGGGTTACTACGCTATTGGCGACATCGTTCCGGGCCAGGCGCTTGCACACGTAGCTTCTGCTGAAGGTATTCTTTGTGTGGAGAAGATTGCCGGGCTGCACGTAGAGCCGCTTGATTATGGCAACATACCTGGCTGTACCTATGCAACACCAGAAATCGCTTCTGTCGGCCTTACAGAGAAACAAGCTAAAGAAAAAGGCTATGAGCTGAAGATTGGTAAATTCCCATTCACAGCTTCAGGTAAGGCAAAAGCTGCAGGAACACCAGATGGTTTCGTAAAGGTTATCTTTGACGCCAAGTACGGTGAGTGGCTTGGCTGCCATATGATTGGCGCCGGCGTAACCGATATGATTGCCGAAGCTGTTGTGGCGCGCAAGCTTGAAACTACAGGACATGAGATAATCAAGTCGGTTCACCCTCACCCTACCATGAGTGAAGCTATCATGGAAGCCGCTGCGGCTGCTTATGACGAGGTGATACATATATAGATTTAATATCTAAGATTTCAGAATTAAATCCGTTCTCATTGAGGGCGGATTTTTTTATGCAGTACTTAGAAAATAATTTGGTACTCTTTTCTAAATGCCTATTTTTGGAAAAACTTAACGTATGGCTCCAGCAAAATCAATTCAGCCCGCTGCAACAAAGCGTAACAAATATATAGCCTCGCTGCTGGCGTTAACCGTCGGAATTTTTGGGATACATCAATTTTACCTCGGCAACAAGAAAGTTGGGAAAGAATTTCTGTTCACTTGTATTTTCATAATCCCTATAATTCTTGCTTTTTTCAGGGTATTGGGTTATTATTCATGAGTCAGCAAAAGTTTGATGAAAAATACAATATGAAACATTGTATTGACTGCGATGAAGATTTGGGAATCATGTCAACTGAGACATACTGCTCAGACTGTGCACCGTCTTCTTCATCAGAAAAATTGTCTTTCAGATCAGGATGATAGTGATAGTGAGATTTATATCGATTCAAAAGGAAATTTAGTGAGCCGGACCGACATAAAAAAGAAAAACCAAAAATCGCTTAAAGTTTCACCAGCATCAACCAAAGAAACCCTTGATGACATTATGAAGGAGATGGATGAGCTTGTAGGCCTTGAAGGCGTGAAAGAAGAGATCAGTACACTTGTAAATTTCATAAAGGTTCAGAAACAAAGGGAAAAAGCAGGCCTGCAGTCTTCAACGTTATCTTACCATATGGTGTTTACAGGTAATCCGGGAACAGGTAAAACAACTGTAGCAAGAATAATTTCAAGAATATACAAGCAATTGGGAATATTAGACGGCGGGCATCTTACCGAAACAGACCGTTCTGGGCTTATTGCGGAATATGAAGGGCAAACCGCTGTAAAAGTGAATGATGTGGTTGATGCCGCTCTTGACGGTATTCTCTTTATTGATGAGGCTTATGCATTGAATCTTGGCCATAATGAAACTTACGGTAAAGAAGCAGTAGCAACGATTATTAAAAGAATGGAGGATGACCGCGAGAAACTTGTTGTGATACTTGCCGGCTACACTGGCGAGATGAAAACATTTATTGAAACAAATCCCGGATTTGAATCTAGGATAAACCGCTATATAAATTTCCCCTGATTACAAACCTGAAGACTTAGTTGAAATTTTTAAACGTCAGTGTGCGAAAGCCGATTATACACTGACATCTGATGCAGAAAACAAAGTTAAGGACGTTTTTGCGGCAGCTTATGCAGAGCGTGACCAATCATTTGGTAATGCCCGTTTTGCACGAAATGTGTTTGAAAATGCAATGGAACTTCAGTCAAACAGGCTGGCATCAGGCAGGAACCTCTCTAAAAGCGAACTTTGCACTCTTATACCCGAAGATATTGAGGCACCAATGAGCCTGGCATAATCACGAAAAAAGTATAAACAAATCTTAGCAGGATGTTATATTGCATCCTGCTTTTTTATTTTAACCATAACTTTATTAAAAAATGAAGCTATGGCGACAAAGACAAAAACAAAAAGAAAAAAGGCAGCACCAAAAAAATAAACTTGGTGTAAAAATTCATTAGTCAACAATATCAACGCGAGGAAAAAAAAAAACAAATCACGTTCAAAAAAGAAGTCTACCGTTTCTAAGAAGTCTTATAAGAACCTGAAAAACAATTGGGGCAAGCGCAAAACAAAAAAGAAAAGCAACAAGACGAAATCACGCAACAGGAAAACACGCAGCACTAAATCGCGTAAGAAAGCTAAATAGTTTTCAGGGCCTCAATCAGCAGGTCGATATCTTCTTTAGTATTATAATGACTAAAGGAAATCCGCAATGAAGGTTTTTTAAGGTCATCATCACAAAGTATTTCCTGTAATACATGAGACGGTTTTATGCCGCCCGACTGGCAAGCACTGCCACGGCTTACGGCTACACCTTTCATATCAAGCTGGAAGAGTATCATTGAGGTCTTTTCTTCCGGCAAAGGCAGCATGACATTGGCTATGTTATAAAACAACATCTCATGCCCCACTCCCTTGTCAGTGCCGTTTACTTTATATCCGGGGAAATGGTTATCCAGCTGCTCAAAAAGATAACCTTTAAGATTACTGATATGTTGTCTCTCAATGTCCAAATTAATGTAAGATAGCTCCAAAGCTTTGGCCATCCCCGCAATTTGGTGTACAGCTTCTGTACCGGCACGCAGGCCTTTTTCCTGCTCACCGCCTGCAATTATTGGCTGTATTCCTAAACCTTTCCTGATAAATGCAAAGCCAACACCTTTTGGCCCGTGAAATTTATGTGCACTGGCAGCAGCAAAATCTACCGGCAAGTCTTTAAAACTTATTTTTTCTTTGCCAAAAGTTTGAACCGTATCGGTATGAAACAGCGCATTATATTGCCTGCATAAATTACCAACAGCTTGTAGGTCTAAAACAACGCCAGTTTCATTATTTATATGCATCAAGCTCACCAGCGTAGGAATATTATCTGAAAGTAACGCTTCAAGATGTGAAAGTTCCGGTTGGCCTTTACTATCAAGCCTAACCATATTGACCTGCGTGCTGAATTCTCCAGCAACAAGTGCCACAGTATTTAGCACGGCATGGTGTTCAGCACGGCTCGTGATAATTCGTTTTACGCCAAGATTTCGTACCGCACTTTGTATTACCCAACTGTCGGCTTCAGTCCCGCCTGATGTAAAGATTATCTCTCCTGCATCTGCACCTACCAATGCGGCAATCTTCTTACGTGAAGCCTCCACAATTGTTTTAGCGCTCCCGCCAAAACTGTGTAGGATGACGGATTACCATATGCAGATGCCATTACTTCGGTCATTTCTGCAATCACTTCAGGCCGTAATGCAGTTGTTGATGCATTATCAAGATAAACTCTTTTCATGCTGCAAAATTACTGAAAAGAATTTACGTTATATATCGGTAAACAATGCGCTTAAAAACATTATTTTTGCTGAAAACAAAATTGAAAATGAAAAAGATATTTGGGCTTTTGCCATGCTGTTTCTGCTTACAGGCTGTGATGATGGCGATATAACTTTTAAATCATTCAACTTTACAAATGCTACGGCACAGGCATGTACAAACAGCGGCATCATATATAAAGTTCAGGGTAGCGAAGCGCTATTACTTCAGTTAGCTCCTAACACGCTTATAAATGCTGAAAATAAAAATGAAGTAGGTGATGATATTCCGAGAATGATTACCCTTGAGGCTCAAACACACTAGTCTATCGCACCTACAACGGCCCAGTGAGCTCTACAAGCATTTGCAGCGCTGTGCCACCCGCAAACCCAGCTGTAGTAGAAGAATATAGTGCACAGGCAGGTGGAATGCTTAGCATTATTACCAAAGCAGTTCGCAACAGTCAAAATGTACTCACAGGTTATAATCATGTCATCACAATCATTAATGCTACATTTAGCCGCGAAGAAGAATCAATCATTATTACTGATAATGTTTTTGGATCGTTTATAAGCCCTGTAACATACAGGTTTAGTTTTAAAGATGAGGCATCAACCGTTAGCCTTCAAAACTGCGATGGAAATCTTATCCCTGCCGGAAATGCCTTTATAGTTAATGGCGATGAGGCATTATTTTTCGACATTGAACCAGCGACATATCCGACCACTGACGGTGGAATAGCAGTTGTAAATTTTGGAATAGCAGGCGAGACACAGGAAATAATTTTTAATGAATATAGCGGCACCGCAGTGGCTACGTTATTTTGTGATGCTGTACCGCCTATAACACCGGTAGTTACAAAACAGTGGGAAGCAATAGCCGGCGAACTTAGAATTCAGACTAGTATAGTTGCAGGGGTGAGAGAGCACATATTTTTTCTCGATAATGTAACTTTCATGAATAGGGCTCAAAATGCAGAGCAGTTCACTATAAGTGCGACTGGCGGCTACAGGGTAGGAAAACTCACGGTTGCGAATTAGAATTACCTTTTAGGATTTTGTTTTATGTAGACCTGTAGTGCACCAAGGCCGTATTTTTGGTAATCAGCTTCGCTTACTATAATATTGTCATATCTGCCGAATAAGAATTCAAGTTCGGCTTTCAGCACACCTTCGCCAACGCCGTGTATAAAAACAACTTTGGGTATGCGGTTGGCAATGGCAAAGTCAAGCTGGCGCCTGGCTGTTTCAGACTGTAATGTAAGGATTTCATAATTGCTCATACCGCCTTTTTTCTTCACAAGCTTTTCAATATGAAGGTCAATCTCAAGGGTAATATCATCCTTACGGGATTTCTTCTCTTGTAAAACTGCGTTTTTTGGTTCTTTCTTTTTCCCGAAGCACAGCACCTAAACTCTTACCTTTAAACAAAGAACCTAAATCATTATCATTGTTTATTTTAATAAGTTCTGAAGCATCAAATTGAAGAAGAAAAACCTTCACCTAATTTCAAGCGTTACCTTTCCATTGCTGCACGACTTTACTACCCCGCTGAAAGAATCGTCAAGCACTGCCGCTTTATCCCCTATCTTAAACTTCTGTGTCGTCATTACGGTTGTTTTTACTTGGCACTTTGTTCATGAGCCTCATTATTCCCAACATAAATATAACTATACCACCAACCATTATGTATTTGTTGGGGTTTGTTTTGGATTGTTCATAGAGTGCCAGAAATGCACAGGCAAAGGGAATAACTGTCAGAAGAAAATTTTTCATATTTCAAAAAATACTACAATTCAAAACCATAAAAAAATCCCGGGCGCAAAACCGGATTTATATTGATAGAAATCAGAAATTACATATTTGCGCTTACATTGCTTGCAAAAAACACGGCCATAGCAATTATACCAACAATGTAACTCGCAATAACAATTATCATTACAATTCCTAAAAATTTGTAGTGCGACTTAAGATTTTCAAAGGCATCAGTAAGACTGTCGCTGTTGTTAGAGTTAAGAGCTTTTTTGGTGTTCGAAGCAAACTTAAAAAGGTAAAGCACCGGGAAAAAATACAGCAAAGCCAGGATAAAATAAATCCCGCCTAAAAGGGCCGGTGTAATGAATGACGACGCACCCAATCCGCCGCTCACTTAAGGCTCCGCCGGCTGCAAATACAAACAGTCCTGCCAGCACCATGAAAGCAATGCCAATAAAACCAATAATTGCTAAAAACATAGCCCACTTTGCGGCCGTCTTAAGGTAATCGCGTGCAGCTGCAGATACCTGTAATTCAAAAGAATCAAATGGTGAATTGTACTCCATAATTGGTTGGTTTGGTTATTAATAATTTGGGTTGATTATTTTTCAAATTCGGTAAGCGTCTCTGTAATGATACGTACACAGTCAAGAAGCTGCTCTTCATTCATTACCAACGGCGGTGCGAAACGGATAATATTACCATGCGTTGGTTTTGCCAACAAACCTTTTTCGCTCATAGCCATGCAAATATCCCAGGCTGTTGAGCTGTCTTCCGTGTCATTAATCACTATAGCGTTTAAAAGTCCTTTACCGCGTACCAGTTTTACTATATTGCTGTGGTTGCAGTACTGACTAAGTTTATCTCGGAACAAGCGCCCAAGCTTCTCTGCGTTCTCGGCAAGATTTTCTTTTTCAACAACTTCAAGTGCAGCAATGGCGACTGCTGCTGCTACAGGGTTACCCCCGAAAGTTGATCCGTGCTGGCCTGGCTTGATTACATTCATAATTTCGTCATTTGCCAGTACGGCCGACACAGGGTATGCTCCGCCCGACAATGCCTTGCCCAGTATCAGGATATCCGGCTGTACATCTTCATGGTTAACAGCCAATAGTTTACCTGTGCGTGCAATACCGGTTTGTACTTCATCAGCTATAAATAACACATTATGATTTTCGCATAGCTGTTTTGCTTTTGCAAGGTAACCTTCAGAAGGTACGTAAACACCGGCCTCGCCCTGTATAGGTTCTACAAGGAATCCTGCGATGTTTTCCTCAGATTTCAACACATTTTCAAGCGCATCAAGGTCATCATACGCAATTTTGATAAATCCGGCAGTATATGGCCCGAAGTTTTTTCTTGCGTTTTCATCATTGCTGAACGATATGATTGTGGTTGTACGCCCATGGAAATTATTTTCGCAAACAATGATTTTCGCTTCCTGTTCAGCAATGCCTTTACGTTCATAAGCCCATTTACGGCAAATCTTTATTGCGGTTTCAACGGCTTCAGCTCCGGTATTCATTGGCAGCACTTTGTCAAACCCAAAATATTTGGTGATATATTCTTCATAAACCCCAAGCTGGTCATTGTAAAATGCACGGGATGTAAGCGTAAGCTTTTGGGCCTGTGCAATCATTGCATTAATGATTTTAGGATGGCAATGCCCTTGGTTTACTGCAGAATATGCCGATAAAAAAATCGTAATATTTTTTCCCTTCAGCATCCCATACATATACTCCTTCACCCCTGCTTAGCACCACCGGCAGCGGATGGTAATTATGTGCACCGTACTTGTCTTCTAACGCAATTGCATCTTTTGAACCCAATGTTTCTAAAACCGACATTCTAAAAATAATTTTTATTCTTTGTATTAGCAATTCCTGCTTTTGGAGAGAAATCATCCGTATATGGTGCAAATTAATAAAAATTAAATTAAGCATTGTTTATTTTATATTAAATGCAATAAAAACCCCAACTAATGGGGTTTGCAAATCAAAAGGCAATATCATCGGCACTTGGGCCGTAACTGCCGGGAATAGGCACATCAAGCAGCCTGAGGTAAACTCCGAGCTGTGCCCTGTGGTGTATCGTTTGTGATATTGACATACGTATCACCTCATATTTAGTCTCCCTGCTATGGATGATGTCTCCGCTACGCAGTACCCATTCTTTACTAAGAAATTCTTCATCGGCAGTTTCAAGCGCTGCTTTTCCTTCTGCCAGGCAAGTTTCAAAAAAGTCAAGCAATTCACCCGTGCTGGCAACCTGCCTATGTTCGTATGGATTGTTTTCAAAATCAAGTCCATCTGTAGTCATCGTCATGGCAACCCAACCAGGAAGTTCTGCAAGGTGTACTGCAAGCCTCATTAGGCTCATGCTTTTCGGGTGCGGCTGCCAGTCAAACTTTTCTGCAGGAACGCGCGCCAGCATTTTACGGGTTGTTTTGGCTTCCTGCTCCAGTTCATTTAGCAATAATGCAACAATTTCAAAATTGGTAGTTTCCATAATATCAGTAGTTTATTTGTTATTATGGAACAAAGTTGCAACCGCGTAGTGACAACCCTATGTCAGCAGTTTTTGAAAGTGCATTTTTTTGCAGCATTTTTTCCAGAAGTTCTGCAACACGAATTTTAAGTGACTCAGGTTCAACTATTTCTCCATAATCAGCAAACATCATAAAATAGCGTGCAAGCCCGTCTTCAATGTGTTGGGATAAAAATGTCATCTCAACATAATCACCATCAATTCTTTCAGATACAAAACCGTGTCGGTGGCGACTTTCCTGCATGTATAAAGCCACTTTTTTTCAAGGCGTATTACTGCTTTCTGCATGGAAAGTGTTGATTTTTGTTTACTTTGGAGGTCATAATATGCTGACAGTGAAGTATCCTGGCTATGCGAAATTGAAGTTAACTGCACGCTCACAATCCTGTCGGCGCGGAACTGCCGGTATTCATTGCGAAGATGGCACCACGCAACAGTATACCAGTTTTCATATTCATGGAAAATCCCAATAGGCTCAACTAGCCGCTGACTGTCTTTTTCATTTCCAAACGCACGATATATAAGCTTTACAGCCCTTTTTTCAGCAATACCTTTAAGCAGAACATCCAAAACATTTACAGGAGGAGAATTATCACGCCTTTTGTTGTTAACGATTATATTGCTATCGAGATTTTCAAGCAGGTCTTTTTCTGTTCCGCGCAACACGGCTTTTATTTTAAACATAGCAGATGTGTAATGCTCTCCCAGCGTTTCATCTGTAAATTTTTCCATGAGCTTTTCTGCTGTAAGGAATGCCATTGCCTCTTCACGGGTAAACATTACAGGGGGCAGCCTGTAACCATCTACTAATGAATATCCTATACCTGCTTCGCCATACAGCGGAACTCCGGCTTCTTCAAGCGTACGTATGTCGCGATACACCGTCCGCAAGCTTATATCAAATCTCTCAGCCAAATCCTGAGCTTTTACAACTCGCTTGGATTGTAACTGGATAAGTATAGCGGTAATGCGGTCAAAGCGGTTCATTATTTTAAGAAAATTGATTCTCAAATATAAAATAAAATCCCGACGGAAAGCCGGGATTTTATTTTGCAATGTATCAAAAATTAAGCAAGTGTAGCGCTTGAAGATATCTCGGTATTTAATAACCTGGATATAGGGCAATTTTTTTCTGCTTTAGTTACAAGCTCCTGGAATTCAGAATCTTCAATCCTTTCAACTTTTGCTGTAAGGGTAAGATGAGAGCTCACAACCGAGCCATCCTTAAAATCAACATCACATTTAGTAGAAATTTCACCAACTTCATAGCCGGCCTCATTGATATATGCCGTAAGCTGCATGGTGAAACATCCTGCGTGTGCAGCAGCGATAAGTTCCTCAGGATTAGTGCCTACGCCCGATTCAAAACGTGTTTTAAACGAATATTGGGTATTATCAAGTACACCGCTTTGTGTTGATATTTTACCTGCGCCTTCTTTCAGAGAGCCGTTCCAAACGGCTGTAGCGTTTCTTTTCATGATATAATGTTGATTAAGTTTTGCGGCAAAACTGCCAAGGATAAAGTTACCGAATTATGAAACCCGCAAGAAGGCAAGTGATAACAATTAACAAAATATTAATACGTTGTTTCGTTCAGGAATTTACCCTCAAAAGGTCAAGCAGTTTTAGTGTGACATTCCAGTTTCGGGTTGTCGCTTTCACCTTAAGTTTATTTTCAATAAGATTATTTGACAATTTAGATTCAGATGCTTTTGATTCCAATTTAAAATACAGCACATCTTCATATAATGAAATCAAATCATCGCCAATCGGGGCCTGCATCAGTTTTTCAATATTTTCTGCTGTCGGAATTTCGGACAAAAACGTTACATACAGCTTTTTGCTCCCCTGCCCTTCCGGTTCGCGGCCATCGGTGTAAGGCATATTGTCAATAGCTTTTTCAACTTGCTGTGAATCAAGAACAAAACCGTTACATCAAAGCCGTATTCAGCTAATATCATCTTTTCAATTTGAGAAGCAACTTCTTGTTTTGATGATGATTTAGCTTTGAATATCACATTTCCGCTTTGTATATAGGTCTTTACATCAGTAAATCCTGCCGCTTCAAAAAGTGTACGCAGGGCCTCCATTTTAATTATCTTCTTTCCGCTCACGTTGATGCCGCGAAGCAAGGCCAGGTATGTATTCATAGCGAAATTGATTGGAATACGAAGGTACAAAAGCCACTTTAAATTAATTCAGTGAAATTCACTGCAAAGCCTTATTTTTGCCGCATGGGAAGAAAAAGGACAGACAAGATTATTTTTGAAAATATACGTGTGCTTGATGCCGGCGCCAAGGGCGTATCGGTAGCCAAGGCGCCGGACGGTAAAGTGATATTTATACCAAACGTAGTGCCGGGTGATGTTATTGATGTGCAGACATTTAAAAAGCGTAAGGCATATTACGAAGGAAAAGCCGTCCACTTCCATCAATACAGCGAAGACAGGATTGAGCCGCGTTGCCCACATTTCGGTTCGTGCGGTGGCTGCAAATGGCAGAACATGGACTATAAAAAGCAGCTGTTTTATAAAAATCAGGAAGTGTACAACAACCTGGAAGCGCATTGGCAAGATTGACCTGCCCGAATTTGAGCCTATTGCCGGGCCGGAAGAGCAATTCTTCTACCGTAATAAAATGGAGTTCTCCTTCAGCAATGCCCGCTGGATGACCGAAGCTGAAATACAAAGCGGTGTTGAGTATGAAAACCGCAACGCGTTGGGCTTCCATATCCCGAAGATGTGGGATAAAAATTCTTGACATTACAGATTGCTACCTGCAGGAAGACCCAAGCAACGCCATACGTAACGAGATACGCGATTTTGCCAACGCCAATAACCTGGCGTTCTTCAATCCGCGTGAACATTCGGGGTTATTGCGTACACTGATGATACGTACCGCTTCAACGGGCGAGATCATGGTGCTTATTCAATTCTTTGAAGATGATAAGGCGGCGCGTGAGTTGGTGCTTGACCATCTGATTGCGAAATTCCCGCAGATAACATCGCTGCAATACGTTATCAACAGCAAGGCAAACGATACGCTGTATGACCAGGACGTGATTCTGTATAAAGGCCGTGACTATATTCTCGAGGAAATGGAAGGCCTGAAGTTCAGTATAAATGCCAAATCATTCTACCAAACCAACTCAGCCCAGGCATATGAGCTGTACAAAATAACCCGCGAGTTTGCAGGACTCACCGGTAAAGAACTGGTATATGATCTTTATACCGGCACAGGCACTATTGCACAATTTGTTTCAAAAATGGCCGGGAAAGTAATTGGTGTAGAGGCTGTGCCTGAAGCCATTGCCGACGCTAAAGTAAACGCAGAGCGCAATAATATAACTAACTGCGAGTTTTTTGTGGGAGACATGAAGGTTGTGTTTAATGACGAATTCATTTCGACACACGGCCACCCAGATGTTATCATTACCGACCCGCCGCGTGATGGTATGCATAAAGATGTGGTTGACCAGATACTGAAGATTGCGCCACAAAAGTGGTTTATGTAAGCTGTAATTCAGCTACACAGGCACGGGACCTTGCCCTCATGGATGCTGATTATGAAGTTACCCGCGTGCGCCCTGTGGATATGTTCCCGCAGACGCACCATGTGGAAAATGTTGTACTTTTTGGAAAAAAAGAAAGAAATAACCGCTATGAAAAAAGCCCTTGTGCTTACTGCTGTACTTCTTGCAGGCAGCTTTTACCTCAGCTGCGAGAAAGATGATATATGTGCCGAAGACACACCTACTACACCGAGTGTAGTGGTTGAATTTTATAATAAAGATAACGCAACAGTACTTAGAACAGTTGATGACTTAGCCATAATTGCGATAAATGAAACCGACACCCTTCCGCTTAATGATACCGGTACGCTGGTTGGTACTGTAAGCAGGGTGCCGCTGCCGCTTCGCACAAATCAGGATGTTACAGAATACAGGCTTATATACCGCTCACGTGCTACAGACGGCACACGAAATGAAGATTTACTGAAGTTGGACTATACCCGTACTGAAACTTATGTATCACGCGCCTGTGGGTACAAAAACAACGTTTACGCTCATACCCCCCACACCTGTTACAAATATAATTACACCCGGCGCAGATGGTACCCGCTGGACTGCGGCAAACGGCATCAGCATAGAAAATACCAGTATAGAAAACGAAACCGAAGCTCATGTCAAAATTTATTTTTAGCCTATCGCTTTTACTGGTGAGCATTACCGGCTTTGCCCAGACTGCAAATGATACAACCACTGCTCCAGAGCCTGTTTATAAAGACCGCTATGGCCCGCGTGTAGGCGCTGACCTGTACCGCCTTACCAGAGGTTTATATAATGATAATTACAGAGGATTTGAAATTGTGGCCGACTACCGACTTACAAAGAAATACTATGTGGCGGGAGAAATTGGCAATGAAGATTTTACTGTTGATGATGACCAGCTGAACTTTACCACACAGGGACAGTATATTAAGATTGGTTTTGACTATAATGCCTATGAAAACTGGCTCGACATGGAAAATATGATATATGCCGGTGTGCGCTATGGTTTCAGCCGTTATAGCCAAAACCTGAACTCATACCGCATTTATGACGCATCTGGATATTTTGATGAAACTATCTTTTATCCTGACCGAAAATTCGATGGGCTTACCGCGCACTGGGCCGAGGTTGTTGGCGGTGTAAAAGCAGAGATATTTGATAACCTTTTCCTTGGCTTCTCAGTAAGACTCAACTACCTGATCACCGACAAAAAGCCAGAGAATTTTGACAACCTCTACATACCGGGCTTTAACCGTACGTATGAAGGGAGCTTTGGCGCAGGTTTCAATTACTCATTATCGTATTTTATTCCGCTGTATAAGAAGGATAAAGTACCGAAGGAAGAAAAGAAGTAAATCAATTACTTTTCAATTTGATTACCCGATTGATATGCCATGTCAAGCGATCGTATGATCCATTATCAAGTGCTCTCTGTCCTGAAAGCATACTTGTAAAAAATACCGGCGTATCTTTCAAAGCACTGTCTTCTATAATTTTGTTGATCCTATCTCCCTCACAAAATTCATGCTTAAAAGGGAAAAGGCCACGGCAAAATGCATTTGCTACGACAATCGCCAATGGCTCGATTTTTTCAATATTTTTTTTGGAAAGAGCGATTTGTGAATCTAAAAATGTCTTCCTTCAATATGATTATAATATATGTGTTTTACGAAGTTTTGATTTGTTTCTCTTAAATAGAGTAAATCAATATGTGACCAATCTTTATTAACCTTCTTTGAAATTTCTATAAATTTATTGAAATAACGGTGGCTTTTATCGTTATAAAATAATCTTTCTTCTTTATCTATTGGAGATAATATGATGGGTTAATCCCAACAAACAATAATGATTTAGTTTTTGTTTCATCAGGAATTGCATATCCTCGATCATAAAGTGGTATGCTGCGAAATTGCTCAATATTCCATAAGCTGTTAATTTCATCTTCGAAAATTTCTTTTATACTAAATTTATCCATTAGCTTCAACATTAAGTTTACTGTTTCTCCTGCTGTACCCAAAGTATATAGCCAGGCCTATCAATAGCCAGATAGTGAAGTAAATCCAGTTCCAAACGCTAAGTTCTGCCATCATGTAAAGACAGCAGATAAGCCCCAGCAATGGTATAAGAGAAAGGTTTTTCCTGTAAGCCCAAACAGCCAACCCAACCAGCGTGAATAAAAATATCCACATAGGTATCTTGTGTTTGAAGAGTTCAAAACCGCTTTCGTATTTTTGAGCATCAGGTATGGGCATGTTTTCAATCAATGAGTTATAATTGCCGGGGCATTTTCCTGCTTGTGCAACAGTATCCGGGTAAGGTCGTCAAGGCTGCCCCTGTCATTTGGCACAAGGTAAGCATGAACATCAGCAATCTGTTCATCGTGCAAAGATGTCACTATTTCTTCGGGCGATTTTACCCTTGTCTCATTTGTAAGGAATGCCATGGTGGATTCTTTAAACTGGGTAAAAAGTATAACTAATCCTGCAACCAGCCCCAATGGCATGATATATTTGGCATTTACATATGGTGTGCGGAATTTACCTCGTGGTACATCAGGCCTGTTCTGCAACACTAATACTCCTGCACAAACAAGCACAAAAGCGAACAGCGTACCAATACTGCACAGGTCTGTCACTATGGTAAGGTTCAGGAAAAGCGCCGGCACAGCCACCACAAATCCGGTAACTATTGTAGCGTATGACGGTGTTTTAAACTTCGGGTGCACTTTAGAGTAGCGCTTTGGCAGCAGGCCGTCGCGGCTCATGCTCATCCATATACGTGGCTGCCCCATCTGGAAAACCAGCAGCACACTCGCCATGGCAACAACCGCACTAACTGCTATAATTCCGCTCATCCATTTCAGGTCAAGTGTATCAAATACAAACGCTAAGGGGTCGCCAACGTTCAGCTGGTTATACTTTACCATACCTGTTAATACTAAGGCAATAGCAATGTATAATGTTGTACATATTATAATCGCCCACATCATACCTTTAGGCAGGTCGCGCTGTGGGTTTTTGCATTCTTCCGCAGTAGTAGATATAGCATCAAAACCAATATAAGCAAAAACACCGCCGAAACACCTTTAAGCACTCCTGCAGCTCCATTAGGCGCAAACGGATCCCAGTTGCTGGTATCAACATAAAATATACCCACTGCAATTACAAGCAGTATAATACACAGCTTCACTACTACCATAAGGTTACTGGCATTGCGCGATTCTTTCTATGCCGCGGTAAACCAAGGCTGTTATCAATATTATAATGAAAAGTGCAGGCAGGTCAGCCACAAAGTGAATCGGCCCAAGTGTAGGTGCAGTTGTCCATGCGGTATAAGCAGCCTGCATCCCGGCATCAAGGTCAGCAAAAGCTTTACCGCCTTTCATGAGTGCGGTAGCATCGGCAAAGCCGTTTGAAGCTGAAAGGTAATCCATCTGTATCCATTGCGGAAGATGGAGGCCGCCACTTTCGAGTAATCCGATAAAATAATCGCTCCAGGAAATGGCAACCGTTATATTACCTATGGCATATTCCATGATGAGGGCCCAGCCAATAATCCAGGCTATCAATTCACCAAAAGCAACATATGAATAAGTGTAGGCACTGCCCGATACCGGAACCATAGAGGCAAATTCGGCATACGCAAACGCCGCAAAGCCGCAGGCAAGCGCCGTAAACAGGAACAGGAAAATTACTGCAGGCCCACCATCAGCGCTGGCCTTACCTATGGTACTGAAGATACCTGCACCTATTATAGCCGCGATGCCAAATGCAGCCAAGTCTTTAACTGTGAGGTGCCTGCCTAGCGACGGCCCGTGTGATTCGTCATTAACCCGTTGTAAAATATCTTCTACCCTTTTTTTCCTGAATAAATTGTTTAGTCCCATTTGTTTTATTGCGAGGCATTTTGCACCTTAAAACAAATATAAAAAAAGTTGCGGGCATTTGGTTATTTCTTAAATATTTCCTAAATTCTGTTTAATAAGAATTTTCTATACCACTATAAACATTTACAATCAATAAATACTATAAGCAAAATTGATTATATCTAAATTTGCTATATCAAAATAACACATTAAACCTAAACGATATGTCATTAGTAGGAAAAATTCCCAAAACATCTCAGTTGACGCGATTTCAGAAATGGGCGACAACATGAAGATAAACATTTTTGAAGAAGCAGTAAACAACAACAAAAAGTATTGCTTTTCTGGTACCCGAAAGATTTTACTTTTGTTTGCCCTACAGAGCTTCACGCTTTCCAGGCTGCGCTTCCTGAATTTGAAAAGAGAAACACAATGGTGATAGGCGCATCATGTGACACTAACGAGGTTCACTTTGCATGGCTTAACACTGCAAAGGATAATGGTGGTATTGAAGGCGTAACATACCCGCTTCTTGCCGATACCAACCGTAACCTTTCAAACATCCTTGGCATCCTTGATATTGAGTCGACTTCATACAGCGAAGAAACTGACTCTGTAGTAATTGAAGGAAGCAACGTTACGTACCGTGCTACTTACCTGGTAGACGAACAAGGCAAAATTTTCCACGAAAGTGTAAATGATATGCCGCTTGGCCGTAATGTGAATGAATATCTTAGGCTGATTGATGCTTATACACACGTACAGGTTAAAGGTGAAGTTTGCCCGGCTAACTGGGAAGAGGGCAAAGAGGCTATGACGGCTGACCGTAAAGGTGTTGCTTCTTACCTTTCAAACAATTAATTACTAACACTTTAACAACACACCTTAAAAATTATGTTACAGGAATTAGAAAGAGATAATCTTGCGGAAATTGTTGCAGCAGAGCCTGTTGTAGTAGTACAGTACTCAGCCGGATGGTGTGGCAACTGCAGGATAATGAAGCCAAAATTTAAAAAAATGGCTGGTGAGAATGAAAATGTAACTTTTGTACTGGCTGATGCAGAAAACTTTCCTGAATCGCGCAAGCTGGCCAACGTGAGCAACCTGCCAACGTTTGCAACTTTCAGGAATGGTGAGCTTGTAAACCAGATACAAACAAATAAAGTAGAACTTTTAACCGACCTTGTAAATGAAGTTACCAGTAATTAAGCACCTAACGCAGTTTATTGAAGATAACGACCAGGACTACGTTATTGAGGCCCTTGAAGTACTTGAGGCGCTTACAGAGGTTCCGTCATTAAAAGACGAAGAGCTAGATGTAGTTGGTGAACTTATCTCAAACATGTATGGTGCACTTGAGGTACACAAAATGATAAAGGACGGTATGGAAAAGAAAGAAGCGCTTAACGCATTTATGATGCGGGTGCTTGGCGCTATAGATAAAGGTTAGCAGTACGCTTAACTTTGTTTTTCATAATTTGGTTATTAAGAAAACGCTCCTTAAAAAAGGAGCGTTTTTTATTTAAAATCAAGACGTACAATGCTGTTTTGCCCTGCAGCTATGGCAGATTTATCGTTAATAAAGCGTATAGTGTGGAATGATTTTTCATCGTGAATCTTTTTCCATGTAGCGCCGCGGTCATAGCTGTACCACACACCGGATGGCCCAACAGTTACCAGACCATCGCCATCGCTTTTTGGCACAAACTGCACGCACGAAGCATACCCGAATGCTGTACCATCGGCCATCACTTTCCATGACTTCCCACCGTCTTCCGTGAGTATTTTGTTACCTTTATTTCCTGAAGAGTTGGAATAGTCGCCGCCCACTGCAAAACCGATATTATCATCATAAAAATCTACAGAAAACATTCCGGTTGGGGCATCCCCCTGCAAGATGGGTGTTTCGGTCACCGACCAGTTTTCGCCTTTGTCTGCAGAATAAAACACGCGCGATTTTTTACCCCCTGAAATGATCCACGTTTTATTGCCATGAACTACAAGGTTAGTATTGCTTGCCGCAAAACAGGCTTCTCCCTCTTCTACCATAGGGAGTTTAATGCATGACATTTTTTTCCATGTATTGCCGCCATCTCGTGTAAAAATTACAGAGAGACATTCATTTACCGGGTCGCCAATGGCTATACCTTCGTCATCATTCCGGAATTTCATGCTGTCGTAAAACACTTTTTCGCCCGTTTCGGTGTAAACCAGCTTGTTGTGCTTTGTGTCTTTGGTAACTTTATAAAGCAACGCCGGAGTACCTGCATTTAATAAAAACACAGCATCTTTAGTTTGGGCAATAGAACGGAATTCAGGATAAAGTGTATCTTTGAGATTACACCGGTCAGGGCTTTACCTCCATTTAATGGTAATGCACCAAAATTTCCCATACTGCCGGCATACCATACTTTGTCGCCGTCAATGGTAATGGCACGAACACCTATGTCCTGTTGCTCATGAAGGGTTGTTGTTGTAACCGTGGTGAATTGTGGCTTGTAGTCTTTCTTTTCTTTAGCGCATGAGAAAAAATAACATGGCGCTGAAAAGCCCTGCGAAGTACTTCATTAGTGGTTGGTTTTACGCTAAAGTACTCAAATTTTCAGCTTATGCGAAAGAACTTTATGATTTCATAATGACACTAAACCGTCCTGTCCTTCCCGTCAAGCATATAAATCCATATCATACGTGATAGCCTGAAATTGAATGTGCTAAGCAGTACAGCCATAATTGCGATTATCAATAATATCAGTGCATAATTATCTGTAATTAAAAATGAAATGATGAACACCGCAATCATTTCTGCTACAGTCAGCCCATAGCTTACGTACATAGAGCCGAAAAAAGTAGCCGGGCTCTTTTTCAAATTGGTGACCGCAAACCGGGCAATGCTCGTTCATGCGTGGCATGGTAAAAAGTAAAGGGGTTGCCTTTTTTGTAAAACACTTTTCCTTTTTCACACTTCGGGCATCTTTCGCCCAGTATTCCTTTAATAGCAGACATGGCTTTTATTTTTACCAAAGGTACAAAGGTTTTACAGTTACAGGGTTACACAAATTTCGCAATAATTTGTACTTTTAAGACATGGAAAAACGGAATTACTTGACATTGAACTTTTCAGCGGAAAAGAAAATCATGACGGTTTCTATATTAACATACTGGAAAATCATCTCGAAGCTTTCCATAAAGATATTTCTGTACCGCATAAGCATGACTTTTATGTGGCTGTACTTTTCACGCACGGAAGCGGTGTGCATGAAGTTGATTTTACTTCTTACGCTGTTTCCCGTGGTGCATTATTTTTCCTAAACCCGGGGCAAACCCACCATTGGGAACTTTCAGATGACATCAGTGGGTACGTTTTCCTCCATACACGTGCTTTTTATGAGCAGCATTATACGCAGAACCGCCTAAGCCAGTTCCCTTTCTATTATAGTATTCATAATATGCCTGTGGTTATGCTTGATAAAGATGAGACACAATCTGTTGAAGAATTGTTTGCCAATGCACTACATGAAAGCCTGAGTAATGACCTCATGAAAAGGCAAAAGCTCCTCAGCCTGGTTGACCTGATTTATATTGAAAGCACGCGCGAATATCTTAAGATAAATAATGACACTGCCGCTTCCGGCCCTTATTCTGATATCTATATACGTTTTGAGGCTTTGGTTGAGAGAAACTTCCTGACGATAAAGTCGCCATCGCAATATGCCGATATGCTCGCCATCAGTGCCAAACACTTAAACAGGATTGCAAAGGCCGTAGCGGGAAAAACCGCATCTGATATTATACAAGACAGGGTATTGCTCGAAGCGAAAAAGAATTGCTGCTGCACCGTGATAATTTTGCAGAAATTGCTGCATATCTTGGCTTCGAAGACTACGCCTATTTCTCACGCGTGTTTAAAAAACGTACAAGTGAAACGCCGTCGGAGTTTGTGGGGAGGTATCGAACAACTTAACACTTAAATGCCCGAGAGAAGTTCTCGGGCATTTGATATTAATTACAATATTAGGTCTTATGCTTAATATGCCATCAACTCCTGCAACGCCTCTTCAAAACGTTGTTTCGGCAGGTATTGGTCTTCAAGTGCCTTGGTGAATGGTATGGCGCTTCAAGGCTTCCTACACGTTTTACCGGGCCATCAAGCCACTCCAAAGCAGTTCCTCCATAATCATGGCTGATATATCACTGGCCACACCGCCAAACAATGTATCTTCCTGAAGGATTATAATCTTGCCTGTTTTCTTAACCGATTTATAGATAGCCCCTGTATCAAGCGGCTGCAGCGTGCGAAGGTCAAGCACATCGGCTTTAATTTCGGGGTTTTTGTCAAGCGTTTCAAGCGCCCAGTGGACACTGCACCAAATGAAATCACCGTAACTGCATCTCCTCTTAAAAGCGCAGCCTGCCCAAATGGTATGGTGTAGTAATCTTTTGGTACATCCTGGTAAACGCTCCGGTACAGAGCTTTATGCTCAAAGAACATCACCGGATTGGGGTCGTTTATAGCGGTAGCCAGAAGTCCTTTTGCATCATACGGGAAAGCCGGATACACCACTTTCAGTCCCGGGTTTTAGTAAACCATGCCTCATTGGTCTGCGAATGGAAAGGCCCTGCCTGTACACCCGCACCGCAAGGCATACGCACCACCACATCAGCATTTTCCTGCCAGCGATAGTGTACTTTTGCTAAATAGTTTACAATCGGGTTGGAAGCCCGTAGAAACGAAATCTGCAAACTGCATCCCGATCACCGACTTATATTTATTAATGGATAAGCCCATACCTGCCGAAACTACGGCCGACTCACATATTGGTGTTTTCGAACACGGTCTTTACCGAACTTCGCTACAAAGCCATCGGTAATCTTGAAAAGCGCCACCGTATTCAGCTATGTCCTGGCCCATGATCACAAGATTTTCATGACGCTCCATCGATTGGCTAAGGCCTTGCGAAATTGCATCAATCATTCGCAATATTCTCAACATCACCTGAAGGCTTAACTTCTTCAAAATTATATGGTTTGTAAACATCATTTAATTCTTCACTTAAGCTGGCTTCAATGGCAGGCTCGGCAGAAGCCACGTTGGTAATGTTCATCAATTTCTGCTTTAAGTTCAGCTCGAAGCGCTTCGTCTTTTCATCGGTAAGCACACCTTCTTCTTTAAGGTATTTGCGGTAGTTGTCAACCGGGTCTTTTATCGCCCACATGTCCATCAACTCCTGCGGAACATATTTGGTACCACTCGCCTCTTCATGCCCACGCATACGGAACGTCTTGAACTCCAGCAAAACCGGGCGCGGATTGCTGCGCATCGACTCTACAATACCCGTCAGCTGCGTAAAGACCTCGGTAAGTTATTACCGTCGATTATATGCGACTCAATGCCATACCCTATGCCTTTATCAGCCAGGGTTTTCACAACGATATTGTTCGTTTGTAGGTGTTGACAGCCCATAACCATTATTCTCGATGATGAAAAGCACCGGAAGTTCCCATACGGCAGCAATATTCAACGCCTCGTGGAAATCCCCTCACTGGTGGCGCCTTCTCCTGTAAATACAGCAGTTACTTTGCCTTCGCCGCGAAGTTTGTGAGCTAGTGCAATACCATCGGCCACGCCAAGCTGCGGCCCAAGGTGCGATATCATCCCGATGATCTTAAACTCCTGCGTACCGAAGTGGAAAGAACGGTCGCGGCCTTTGGTAAACCCGTTAGCCTTACCCTGCCATTGCGAAAACAATCTGTACAGCGGAATATCACGCCCTGTGAAAACACCCAGGTTACGGTGCATTGGGAGAATGTATTCGTCTTTATCCAGTACGGCAGTAACGCCAACTGAAATAGCCTCCTGCCCTATGCCTGAGAACCATTTTGAAACCTTACCCTGGCGGATTAGGATAAGCATCTTTTCCTCTATAAGGCGTGGTTTTATTAATTTCTTATATAAATCAAGTAATTGTTCGTTGGTAAGCTGTTTCCTGTCGAATTTCATGGTGATTTTTGAAAAATCGTTAATGTGTTTGCAACGCCAAAGGTAAAAAAATAACAAGTGAAAGGCACAGTGTGATAAAAATTTATTTTGACGATTTAGGGCATAAAAAAAGGATATCCCAGATCCGGAATATCCTTTTAACTGTAAATTATTTCTCGTTAGCGGAGGTTGAAACTTGAATTAGCAACAAGCACATCCTTATCAAACACATTTACAAAGTAAGTGCCTTTGGCAAAGTCTTTACCCGAAAGTGTCTCGCTTATATCAACTGTCTTGTTCTGGAAGTTTGCAACAGTTGTAAAGCTGTAGGTAAGGGTGTAGTCTCCAAACACTTCTGTTTTCTTTTCGCCCAGCACATTGTTCTTGCTATCGATGATCTGTACATAATACATTCTGTCGCCGGCTTTAGCTACTTCGTTACCTGCAATTGTAAAGCTTATCCTAAGCTTATCAACCCTGCTGGCTTTATCAGTCGCCACAAGCTTACCTGAACTACGTTCCTTAAATGATTCTGTTTTCAGGTTAAGAATTGTAAGCTTTTGTGCTTTCTCAACAGTTTTGGTAAGATTGTCATTTTGCTTCACAAGGGTATCACTGTACCTTCTTGATTCGCCCAATGCAGCAGCAGTTGTATCACGCTGCATCGTAAGGTCGGCATTCTCGCCTTTCAGCCTGTTATTTTCAGCCATCAGCCTGTCCATGTCACGCTTCAGCCTGCGGTAATCATCACGGAAACGGCTCAGCGTAGCAACATCACCTTTAGATTTCTCTACCTGGGCAATCAACTCCTCAATTTTAGCGCGTTCTGCTTCCAGCTCGCCTTTAAGTCCGCTGTTTTCAGCAATGGCTTTGTCATAATCGGCCTTGGCGGCATTTAGTTCAGCCAGCAAAGTATCTTTCTCGTTTGTAAGTTTTACTTCAGTCTCTTTGCTGTCAGTGCTCATTTTATACATATACGCCAAACTACCCAACAGTAAGATAGACAGTACAATAATGATAGCTTTTAAACTTGAATTGCTTCTTTGATATTCCATTGTTGTAAGTTTTTTTCAAATTTATGGCTTTTTACATTTTGCCTTTATCTTTTTAACGAAAATTAAACTAAAATAGTATTTTTGGTTACCACAAAATTGCCATGGAAAATATAGTAAGGTTCACAGAAAACAGCCTATTGAAGTATACTGCCGAGCGCAGCGGCGAGATTAAATATGGTGAGCGTATACAAGTGCTGCCACCGGGTATTACCATTGAAGAAGGGCTTGCTGCAACCGATGCTGAATTTGTATTATTAGGAATACCCGAAGATGTAGGCGTACGTGCCAATTATGGCCGTCCCGGCACTGCAACAGCCTGGGAAGGCGCTCTGAAAAGCATAGTAAACCTACAACATAACAAATTTTTTAAAGCCGGAAGGCTGTTAATACTCGGCTGTGTAGATACTGCCGAAGCCCTGCAGCAGGCTGAAGGCCTTGACCCTAACGAAAAAGCAGACCGTAAAAAGCTTTCGGCCCTTGTAGAGCAGCTTGATAAAGAGGTATCGCACATAATAACCCTTATTGTGCGTGCAAAGAAAACACCCATCATTATAGGCGGTGGCCACAACAATGCCTACGGTAATATTAAAGGTACAGCGCTGGCAAAGGCCGCCCTGTAAATGCTGTTAATTTTGATGCGCATACCGACTTCCGCTTGCTTGAAGGGCGCCACAGCGGTAACGGTTTCAGCTACGCTTATGAAGAAGGCTTCCTAAGGAAATACTTTATCTTCGGGCTGCATGAAAATTATTGCGGCAAAGGTGTAATGGAAACCATTAAGAAAACCGAGGGCCGCGTTAAATACAATACCTACGAACAGATTGCCGTAACGCGTGAAAAGGTTTCACTGCCGAAATGCACAACGCCCTTGAGTTTATAAATGATGAACGATACGGTAGTTGAGCTTGACCTTGATGCGATTGTAAACGTGGCCAGCAGTGCCATGACACCTTCAGGCTTTAGCGCTGAAAGGGCAAGGCAGTTTGTTTACTTCTTCGGGAAACAGAAAATGCGGCATACCTGCACATACGCGAAGGCGCACCAAGCCTTGATAACGCTGCCAACAGCCATCTTACAGGAAAACTCATTGCTTATCTTGTAACTGATTTTATGAAGGCAAAGACATCATTAGTAAACAATGCTGCAATAACTGACGAATCTGCTCAAAATTCCGCTAAATATTAAAAGCGTATCTTTGCCGGGCCGCAATACTTATGCTGCGCCTTATTTAGAAACGATTAGATGAAATTTGAAGATTTAAACCTGCTGAAAAATATACAGCAGGCCCTGGGCGATGAAGGCTATGAAACCCCTACCCCTATACAGCAACAGGCAATACCTGTTATACTTGAGGGGACAGACCTTGTGGGCTGTGCGCAGACCGGTACCGGAAAACGGCGGCCTTTGCCATACCTATACTTAACAGCCTGCACCGTATTGTAGGCAGCGAAAAGAAACGCAAATACATACGCACGCTTGTAATAACACCAACACGTGAACTTGCCCTGCAGATTGGCGCCAGCTTTGACACGTATGGAAAATAGACCAACGTAAGGCAGCTTACCATTTTTGGCGGTGTGAACCAGACATCCCAAACCGACCAGCTTAAAAAAGGCTGATGCTTATTGCCACTACCCTGGCCGACTGCTGGACCTGCACAAGCAGGGCTTTATTGACCTGAACCACATGCACCACCTGGTGCTTGACGAGGCTGACCAGATGCTGGATATGGGTTTTATAAATGATGTACGGAAAAATCATTAAGCTCACTCCGGATAACAGGTAGACGCTTTTATTCTCGCTACTATGCCGATGGCAATACGCGAACTGGCAGATACTTTCTTAACCGACCCTAGGTGTGGAAGGGTGGCACCAGCATCATCTACCGTTGAGCGTGTGAAGCAGCAGCCAAAACAAGTAGATAAGGGTGATAAGCGCAAATTGCTACACCAACTTATCCGAACGAAAACCCGAGCAGTGCGGAAGCCTGGTATTTACACGTACAAAGCACGGCGCTGACAATGGTGTAAAAGCATTGAAAAAGCATGGGGTAAATGCTGGAATTCCATCTCATGGCTTATTTAGTGCCAGAATGCCCGTGTGCGCGTGCTTGAGGGCTTCAAGAACAAAGAAGTATCGGTACTGGTGGCTACAGATATTGCCGCCCTGCGGTATTGTGATATTGAAAGCCTGCCGTATGTGATAAAACTTTGACCCGCCGAATATTCCCTGAAACTTATGTACAACTGTACTGGCGCAATAAATGTGGTAATGATGGGTCACACATCTTTTTGCAGTAACATTAACCGCCTTACCCAAAGATATTGAGAAGCTTTGATATTTTTTTAACTTACTATTAAATTCCTTACCCAATAGGCAACGCACCCTGAACCCTAAACCGGATGCAAACCCGACCTGCGGAATAAAAATAAAAACCCGAATAATAAGAACAAATTCTGCGTAAGAGCGATGTCAAAAAAGAATGTGCTGGAAAACTAACTGGCAGCGTGATTGAGATTAGAAAGGGCTGCCTAAGCAGCCCTTTCATCATATCAGATAAATTTAAAAACTATTCAGTCCAGAAATATGGGTTTTTTGCAGCAACTGAAAATGCAGCTAAAAAGCGCCTTTTTTTCCGTATCATTCAGATCGAATTCTTCAATTTCGCGCAATACAAAATTTAATGATAGTTTCAAAATCTTCAAATGATAGCCTTATTGTAAACATTTAAGAATAAATCTACATCATAAAGGTTTTGATGAATCAATTGATCATTACAGGCTTCTGGTAATAAAACCTTGTAATCAAATTTATCGTCCTGAGAATATTTTACCAATTGCATTGAAGTAAGCTTATACCGCTCTTAACATTTGCCAGTTCATTTCGACTGGAAGAGTGTATTCATTAATGATTTACTATCATCTTCACTGGCTGTTTTCAAAAGATATGAAGTCTCCACTGATAGATTTTGCCGTTAACCAGTCTTTGGCTTATACCACCATAATATGACTCTTCAAGGATGCTACTGTGCAGATATCCTAACTCATTAAGGTTTACAAATTTTGGGTTTGTAATTTCGGAAAAAAATTAATATCATACCTCCTTCATATTCAATTAGTTCAGGCATACCTCCCCGTTATTTGCACACGCTCTTGGTTTCACTGTACAATAAGCCATGTATGACCCACCGGCCGCACCAACAACAGCTCCCGCAGCAGAAACCACTGCATAACCTGTACCGCTGGTTGCCGCACCTGCAGCAATTGCCAGTTTCTGAACTCCCCATACACCTGCTGCAGCACCTGAAAGGTCTCCTGTTGCAACAGCTGCTACCTGCAACACCTTTACCCCAAAACCCGCCTCTTTATTTGCAGCGCTTTGAGGATGTTTTGTAATGAAGTCATTATTGAATGCCTTAAGATTTTCAGCATTACAGCATGAGAATCCTGCACCTGTACACTTTCATGCTCAGAGCAAGAATATATACCCACTGCCAATACGAATAATCCAATAATTGTAAAAAATCTACTTTTTAAAAGTTTTCATTGTGAATTGATTTTAAATAAAACGAAGTATTATTTCAAACTGGCCAATTTGATAATGCAAATATAAGATTATATTCTTATATAGAAAAAGTGATATCGACAAAATACGAAAATAATCGATGAATATTTTCTAACAATACGTTGGCTATATTGTCAGGAGTATATATCAATGAAATGTATTCTTTCTAATGTATATATTTGCTCTTATGAAATATTTTGGCAAGTACATTGTAATTTTTTGTACCCTTTTAGGAATAAGCGCTTTATCTCAAACAAGATATGAGCAGGATTTCCTTGAACTGTGGAATGACTATAACGACAACTATGCCTATTTTGAAAAGCAACACATTGACTGGGCAAAGGTTAAAGATATATATCAGCCACAGGCTGCTGCTATCAAAGACGACGCACAATTTATAACCTTTCTTGAGCAGGTGCTGCAGGAGTTTCATAACGGGCATGTTTCACTTACAACCAATCTGCCATCATCAAACAGGATAATTCCCTCAGGTAACGACCTGTTTGCAGAAAAGCGGGGTAACTATTACTTCATTGCAGATGTAAAACCACAATCCGGCGCTGAAGCATGCGGACTGAAACCGGGAATGCAGTTACTGAAGTTTAATGGTAAAGCTGTTGGTGAGGAGCTAAAGCGCTTTCTCCCAAAATATATAACATCTTATAATGAAAGCATGTATTCTTATGCTTTAAATATGCTGATGGCAGGCACGCATGATACACAGCGTGAAATTACACTCATAGAAAATGGTATTGAAAAAATATACTATCCTGATGCGCATAAACCTGTAAGGCCGGAAAAACTTCTTGACTACAAATTACTGCCGGGCAACATAGGCTATATTAAAAATAAATAACAGCCTGGGTAATACCGATGTTATTGCTGAATTTGATAAAGCGCTGGACGATCTTATAAAAACAAAATCTATAATACTTAACCTTACCGATACTCCCGGCGGTGGCAATACTACTGTGGCGCGAGGTATAATGGGCAGGTTTACCTGCAGCCCATTGCCTTACCAGAAGCATGTAATCAACGAAAAGCAATATGGCACTGTACGCAGCTGGGTTGAATTTGTATCGCCGAGAAAACAAACTACACAGGAAAACTTGTAGTGATGGCAGGCCATTGGACGGGCAGCATGGGCGAAGGCATGGTAATTGGGTTTGACGCCATGAGACGCGCAAAAATAACGGGTACGAAAATGGCGGGTCTGCTTGGGGCAATTTACACCTACCGGATGAAAAACACAAACATCGGTTACCAGATTCCCATCGAAGGCATGTACCATGTTAATGATACGCCACGAGAAGATTTTATGCCAAAATATATCACAGCCAATTCTTCAGAAACTTTTGCGAAAGCTCTATCACTCGCCAGATAGTTTCTGCAAAACTTGCCGTGATGTCAAAGAACGATTTTGGTTCAAAAATCTTTTGCAAAATTACGATGCCTTTTCAACATCATTGTTACAAAACCCTTTCAAAAAAGTGCAGTTCATCGATTTTATTTAACTCGAAATACAAATACTTGTTTTTCAATTATTTAATTAAGACTAAATTGCCTTTTGCATGAGAAAATAAATCTTACAGAAAACTAGTAATTCAGACTACTAATTATTTGTTAATTGCTGCACTCGCAAAAACAATAGTGCAATAAAATTTATGGCCTGAAAATACGTTGAAGGATTTTAGTAATTTTACCTCATGAAAAAATTAGGATTGCTGCTTGCACTTTTTTGCTTCCAGATAGCATTTGCACAAAAGCCAGCTGTAAAAAAACAGTCACCAAATGACTGGGATGAACTTGACAAAAACTTCGTTCAGTTAGTTGATGCTTTAGTTAAAGGCGACAAAGCTAAATTTCTTAGCCTCAGCCTGAAAGAAGTTGATTGCGTTGACTGTGTTGGCGCTTATGGACGTAGCTGCTGACGGCACTATGTTTGTACCCGCCGAATTCTTTTTTGCGGTAATAGGCCAAAAGTTTACTGAGTCGCCGGTATACAAGGCCATGGCAAAAAAGGTTACTCATTCAGCTCTATAACCTTAAAAGGTTTCAAGCCCAAAGTAATGCCTAAAGATTACCCTAAAGACCTGAAGCTGTACGAAGTATGGGTTGAAACATACTACCCGGGCGAGTTCTCAAAAGTTCATAAAGGCACGAGCCATAGCTTTAGATTTGTGAAAGTAGGTGGCAAATTCAGGTTTTACGGGCTAACATCAATCCCGTAATTATGCGGGCTCTCTTTGTTGCTATATCATTGATATCGTTTGCCTTATACTCACAGGTAAAGGTAATGACATATAATATCCGGCTTGATTTGGTAAGCGATGGTGAAAATCGCTGGGACAACAGGAAGGATATGATGGCAAGCCAAATTTTGTTCTATGAGCCTGATTTTATGGGAGTTCAGGAAGCCCCTGCCGAACCAGATGCAGTTTTTAGCAGATAAATTAACCGGATATAATTACATTGGCGAAGGCCGCGATGGCAATGGTAGTGGTGAGTACTCGGCTATCTTCTATAATAAGCTCAAGTACAAGCTGGTACAGCAGAAAACATTTTGGTTATCACCTACTCCCGATGTTCCTTCAAAAGGATGGGATGCTGCTTATAATCGTATTTGTACCTATGGTTTGTTGGAAAATATCAGGACAAAAAAGAGGATTTGGGTTTTCAACACACATTTTGACCATGTTGGAGAATTAGCACGAATTGAAAGTACAAAGTTGATTATCAATAAAATAAACGCAGTAAATACTAAAAACTACTCAATTATTCTCACGGGCGATTTTAATCTTGAAGATTCTGCCGAAAGTATTAAACTATTGTCGGCACAACTGCATGATTCTAAACTACATGCGTTGCAAAAGCACGGGCCTGAAGGCACATTTAATGCTTTTAAATTCGATAAACCCGTTATTACGAGGATAGATTACATTTTTACGTCTCCAAATGTAACAGTAAACAAATATGCCGTTCTAAGCGATTCAGACCATTGCAGGTATCCAAGCGATCACCTGCCGGTTTATACCGAACTGGATATCAAATAATTATTTAAAATTTATAGATTTGGTTGTAGTAATTGATGCAATACAGTAAGGCTGAGATAGCGCCATTGTTGCCATACCTTCAGGCGATTTCTTTTATTGTAACTGTTACACTTTTGCCATCGTCTGTAACATTTTCAATACCGATACTATAGCCACCGCTGTTCTTTTGTCCCATAAACAATGCTATGACAGCCTGTTTTGAAAAGTCAACTACAGGCGCAGTGCCAATTCCAAGTTGGCTGTATAAACTATTGAGTTCAGCCTGGGTTTTCACAACTACATTACCCTCAATTTCCCTGCCACCGTATTCTTCCTGCTTCAGAATTTCATAGCTAATAGATGATGCTGCAGACTTATCTGCCTGATTATCTTTTGTTTTAGAATCTTTACCTGCATTGCAGGCAGCAAATAAAATTACAGTAAATGCTATAACTAAGTTTTTCATGCGTGCTGTTGTTGTTTTAGGGCTTTGCGGTAAAGCTGTTCGTACATTGGTAAAATATTCTTTATATCAAACTCCTGCGCTACTTTTAAAGCATTAGACTTAAATTCATACAGCCTGTTGTCATCTTCAAGTATAGCTATCGCTTTTTTTGCCATACTCTCAACATCGCCTACATCAGCCATATAGCCCGAGTACCCGTCCTTATTTACTTCAGGCAAACCACCGGAATTGCTAGAAATTACAGGTACTCCACAAGCCATAGCCTCAAGCGCAGCAAGCCCGAAACTTTCTGTTTCAGACGGTAACAGGAACAGGTCACTATAGCATAAAATCTGGTCTATCTCGCTGCTGTTACCAAAGAAAATTACTTTGTCAGAAATTCCTAATTCACTGCAAAGCTTCTCAGCGGCTGCACGTTCGGGCCCGTCACCTACCATCATAAGTTTGGCAGGCATAACTTTTTGTATCTCGTTGAATATCTTCACTACGTCAGGAATGCGTTTTACTTTCCTGAAGTTGCTTATATGTGTTATAATCTTTTGCTTATCGGTTGCCATAAGCCCTCTATGACATGCAGAAGTTTCATCAACTTTATTCTTGTTAATCTCAATGAAGTTAGGGATTACAACAATATCACGCTTAATGTCAAACAACCTATACGTTTCATCTTTAAGGTTTTGCGATACCGAGGTTACAACATCACTGTGATTGATACTGAAGCTTACTGCAGGTTTATAAAACGGATGGTTGCCCACCAGTGTGATATCCGTGCCGTGAAGCGTTGTTACCATTGGTATCCTTATACCCTGCTCTTTCAGCATTTTCTTGGCCATGTAGCCCGCGTAAGCATGCGGAATAGCATAGTGCACATGCAGCAGTTCAATGTTATGGAGCTTGACCATATCTACCAGTTTGCTTGATAGTGCCAGTTCGTAGGGCTGGTAATGAAACAGCGGATATTCAGGCACATGCACTTCGTGGTAATGCACATTTGGGTTAAGCAGCGCAAGGCGAACCGGCTGGCTGTAGGTTATAAAATGTATTTCGTGGCCACGGCGTGCCAGCTCAAGGCCCAGTTCTGTTGCTACTACCCCGCTTCCTCCAAAGGTTGGGTAGCATACAATAGCTATTTTCATCAGGAAACATTAAAGTACGAAATTACATAAAAAACAGGCCTCAACCTGTTTTGTGTATAATTAACGAATGCTTGCCAGCTACATCATCAGCGTTTCAGGTTAGCTTCATATCGGTCTATCCACTGCTGTACAGTCATTTTGGTAACAAGTTCGCCTATAAGGTCAAACGGAATACTCTCCGGCTTTTTAAAGCGGATACAGCTCTTACCCATATCAAGCTTAGTCTTCACATATTTTGGATATCTCTCCTACAAACCAATCATGAAGGTCTTTGTCGGCATAAATGCCCATGTGGTACAGTGCAATAAAAATTCTTTTGAGATGCTATGCCCAAAAAAGGCAACGGCTGCTTTGGGTCGCAATGATAACCTGCCGGATAGATTGAATGTGGTACGCCCCAGCCCAGCATGCCATACCCCATGCTCGCTAAAGCCCTCTGGTAGATTTTTTACTATTACTTCCCGCAGTTTTTTCATAGCCGCCCTTCTTTCTTCAGGAATAGCTTCAAAATATTCATCAGCGTTTTTAGCGTCAAGGTATTGCATAATTTTTCTTTTAATCTTTATATTTTGAAGCACAAATTCTACTCATGTATTAGCTTGTGCCCAACGGCTGGCTACTTGATAATCGCTTCTTGTAGAACCCGTTGTATATCTTCTCGAATATTTTCTTTTGATAGTTTGTTTTCGCCTGCTTCAGGATAGGTACGGTTACTCAGGAACACATACACAATTCCGCTCTCCGGGTCAGCCCATGCCATAGTGCCTGTAAAACCGGTATGCCCAAAGCTTGACTTTGAAACACATCCACACGTTGGCCCTGATTTTTCAAGCTGTGGCTTATCAAAACCAAGCCCGCGCCTGTTACCTGATTTGCATTCCCAGCATGTGTTAAATGTATCAAATGTTTTTGAAGAAAAATACTGCTTATTCCCGTAGTTACCCTTCTGCAGGTACATTTGCATTATTTTGGCTACATCCATAGCGTTTGAAAAAAGCCCTGCATGCCCGGCAACACCATCCTGCATTGCTGCGGCCATATCATGTACGTAACCCTGATCACCTGGTAACGGAAGTAGTTATCCACCTCTGTGGGAGGCATTTCAAACATATCCCACTTACGCAGCGGATTATAGGTTGTGGCAGCCGCCCCTAATGGTTTATAGAATGAGTCATTAGCAAGCCTGTCAAGCGATTTACCGGTTTTTGCTTCCAGATATTCCTTAAACAGGATAAATGAAAAGTCACTGTATTTATATTCAGCTTTTGGAAGCAGCTTGCTTTGGGCGATTTTGCTTATGATTATACCAGGATAATCTTCGCGCAGGTAAAGGTTTCCGGCTACCTGATGTGGAAATTGGGGGCTGTACACCTTGCGGTAATAGGCCGAATCAGGGTGTTTTGTTGCATCAAGTGTTTCCTGGTAAAACGGCATCCACGGCTGGAAACGTGCCTGATGCAGCAGCATGTCTTTTTACCGTAATATTCTTCTTATCTGTATTAGCAAAACTCCGGTAAAATGTTGCCAAGTTTATCGTCAAGCTTAAGCAGGCCTTTATCATACAACTGCATAATGTTCGGTAGTGTTGCCAGTATCTTTGTCAGCGAAGCCACATCATATACGTCACTGTCTCTTCACCTTCATATCTCTTTTGTCATAAGTATGGTAGCCAAATGATTTTTGGTAGAATACCTTTCCGTTTCTCGCAGCCAGTATCTGCATACCGGGTGTCATTTTTCATTTATCGCCCGGTTAGCAATCATATCAATCTTTGTAAGTATGGCAGGATCCATCCCGGCATTGCGGGGGTTGTAAAGCCAAGCCTGTTAACCGTTTGCGTAGGCATGCCAAAAATTGACTTTATATACATTGCTTATTGAAACCGGCAGTTTACCTTTAGCGGGAACAGCCCCGAATATCACCTCGGCAGCAACTGTCTGGGCGATAAGATTATTTTGATAGGCCAGTACTACAGAATTAAAGTTCTTATAATTCTTGATGGCATTTAGCGTATACGGCTTGGCAAAACAGTAAGAATGGCTTTCCGGCCTTTAGCGATGCTATCAATCCATACTAACTCTTTATCACTGAAGTTATGTTTCTTCCAGGCTCCGTCAGCTTTATGGAAACCAATTATCACAGTTGAAAATTCCTTAAGTTTTGCCGTTACAAGATGAAGGCTGTCTTCCTGCACTCAGTTACTTCAGCGTATTTTCTCAAATGCTTCCAAATATTGGCTGCCGTCATCATCGCCAAGCTTTACGTAAGCAATTTTTCGTTTTCAAGCCTGCTGTACCGGTAAAATTTCATCATCATTTTTCAAGACCGTCACAGCTTCTTCGTATAGCTTGTAATTCAGGTCTTCATAGTGTGATTCATCCAGGTCGGCATACAGGTTGGCTGTATCAACAGGAGTATATTTTGTAAGTCCAACCCCCGAGCCTGTAAGCTAAAATCTTCTTCACCGAAAAAGCAAGCCTGTTTCCGTTGAGGATACTGCTCGGGTATATGCTTCACGAAAACGCTCTATGGCCACTCGGTACATTTTCAGCAAACAATAGTATATCATTACCCGCCAGGAAAGCCTCCAGGTCAATATCTCTTGGCTGCATAAAAGCGCTGGCGCTTTCATATTAAGCGCATCAGTAAAAATAAGGCCTTTAAAATCCATTTCACCCTGAACAACAATATTGGTTATAACATTATACGATAGCGATGTGGGGTAATTTTCTGTAGCTTCGATTGAGGGGACATTGAGGGGCAACCATTATGCTGCTTGGCCCCTCATCAAATAGTTTTTTGTACGGAAAGAACTCTCAGCCTATTAAGCCTTTTGGGAAAATCAGGAATGCGCTGTAACGTGGTGACCGTCGTTTGCGGTATCGCCATTGGCCTGAAAGTGTCGCCGTGGCAAATGCCAC
>NZ_JAJOMZ010000004.1:3060000-3323599 GCF_024699965.1 Flavobacterium sp. J372 | reverse complement strand
GGTGACAGTACGCTTGACATTAACGTACATGATACTTACTTTGTGGTAGCTCACTTCCACCTTGTAATGGGTATATCAGCACTTTACGGTATGTTTGCCGGTATCTACCATTGGTTCCCGAGGATGTTCGGCCGTATGATGAACAAAAACCTTGGTTACATCCACTTCTGGGTAACTGCGGTTTGTGCTTACGGTATATTCTTCCCAATGCACTTTATAGGTATGGCAGGATTGCCAAGGCGTTATTATACCAATACTGCATTCCCTTTATTTGACGACCTTGCTGACGTAAACGTTATCATCACGATGTTTGCCATAATAGGTGCAGCATTTCAGCTTGTATTCCTTTGGAACTTCTTCTACAGCATATTCCGTGGTAAGCGTGCACCAATGAACCCTTGGAGGTCTAACACTCTTGAGTGGACAGCTCCGGTTGAGCATATGCACGGTAACTGGCCTGGCGAGATACCTGAAGTTTACAGGTGGCCTTATGACTATAGCAAGCCTGGCCATGATGACGATTTTTGTTCCGCAAAACGTACCAATGAAAGAAAATGAAGAGGTATTACACCATTAATACCCATCTCAATACTAAAAGAGCCCTCTTATCAGGGCTCTTTTTTATTGTTATATTGAACGTAGGTATCGTATAAATTCCTTTCTTGGTATTTCACGTGCGCCCAGGCTTTCAAGGTGCGAATTATGTACCTGGCAGTCAAGCAACCTGTAACCTTGCTTTTGTAAATCGCGTGATAATTTTATAAAGGCCACTTTGCTGGCATTTGGCATTAGTGAAAACATGCTCTCTCCAAAAAGATATGGCCCATATCAACCCCATACAAGCCGCCTACGAGTTTATCTTCATACCAGACTTCATATGACCGGGCTACACCCAATTCATGTAGCCTGCAGTAGGCATCAACCATATCATCGGTTATCCATGTGCCATCCTGGCCTTCACGCTCAACACGGCGGCAGGCTGTTATAACTTCGCGAAACGCTTTATTACAGGTAATAGTAAACATCCCCCGGTTTAGTATGTTGCGCATGCTTTTGATATTTTCAGCTCATTGAAGAAGAGTACCATCCTCTCCGGCGGGCTCCACCATAATATAGGTTCATCATCTTCAAACCAGGGAAAAATTCCGTTACGATATGCTAATAATAAACGTTCAGGGCTCAAATCGCCGCCAATGGCAACCAGGCCTTCAGGTGAGGCTTCTTCAACATTGGGAAAATATAATTCACGTGTAAGAAAGTACATATTATCTTCAGATAAAAGCTTTCAAAATTACTAATAACATGTAAAACTAAACAATAGTATGCTTTTTAATAGGTAACTTTCGAAATTTAAATATATCTATGAAAATTATAACAGGACTCATTTTCTTGATTTGCACCCAGGTGTTAGCACAAATAAATATATCAAAAGATACCCTACATCTTGAAGAAGTTGTGATTGGCAGTGACCGGCCAAAAATTAAAATTCGTACCGAAAAGCTTCGTGGTCCCTGCTATGCTGCGGAAAACATGGCTGATGCATCAGAAATTGTAACATTGGTTGACGGTTTGAAGTCCGGGTACTTAAATTCTGTTTCATTTCATTTTAACGAAATGTATTTTTTCAAAAAAGTAAAGCCTGATACCTTCCGGGATACAGATTTTGAATTGGTGATATACAATGTAAATCCTGACAATACACCTGGCGAAAAACTGATTGATGATGTGATGGTTGCCACGGTTAAAAAGGAACACAAAGGAAGCATTACACTATATCTTGCAGGGCTTGACATTCAAAGTCCTGGTAAAATCTTCATTGGCCTTAAAAGATTAGGGCAAAGAAGCGCACAAAATGAATTTTATATTGATTGCTTATGCAATGGTCATGATAAATATTTTACCATGGTCGAAAAAATTCATCAGAACAATGGATTCGAAACTGGGTATGTGCTGCTTTAAAGGTTGATGTTTCAGTGGCAAGTAAGAAGTAATAGAGAACAGTTATGTAAATATTATTTTTAACAATTAATTTGTAGTCAATATTTAACTCTTGAACGATAAATTTGGAATAATATATCGCGTAAATAATTGAACATAAGCGCGTTTATTATTTAAGAAGTTGTGTCAATTAAAAAATGTTTTCTTACATTTGCCATCCCCAAACGTTAAAATTTAATATTGATGATTAGAAAAGTACTCCTGAGGATCTGCTCCTTATCGGCGGCCTCTCTGTTTTTACAAACCTCGCTACTGCGCAAAGCCCAACCGAGGCAGCTAAAGGTTTCAATATCTTTACTGAAAACGGCCTTACTCTTATAACAAATGAAACTGAAGGCCCTGTTGCCTGCGGCGGTGACCTTACTATTAAAGGCAGCTACCAGGTGGCTATACATAATTCCGGTACCTTTACTGTAGGCGGAGTAAAAATCGGCCTGTTAGTAAATGGTAAAGTTAATTACACATCCGGAAACGCTGTTCAGGTACAGTCTAATACATACGTAAAGATTGGTAATAGCACAGGCTCTACCGTTTGGTACTATGACCAGAATAATGCCACACCTCCAATAAGGGTTACTCCTACAGCAGGAGGTTACAACGGTTCGCCCAGAATTGAGCTTCAGGCAAATTCTCCACAGCTTGGCGTAGGTGTAAACAATAATCCTGTTTTCCAGGGCGGGCTTCTTGATTTTAGTGCAGCTTTCCAGACGCTTCGCACAAAGTCTTCGGCAATCTCACAATGTGCTGCCAATGCAAATATTACAAATGCGAATGGAGCGACTATACCTCATACCAATATGCCGGGACAAATCAAAATCAATCTTGCTGATGGTATAAACTATTTTAATATTACGGGAGCAGACCTTAATGCTGTACAAAATATCATTTTCAATAACCCGCCAAGCGCTTCAAAAGTGTTGGTTATTAATGTAGATGCGGCAGGTACTTATAACTGGAATGTATGGAACCAGGGCGGCATAGGCTTCCAGAACTGTCCGTACATTTTATATAACTTTTACAATACCACACAGCTAAACATTGTATCAGGTAATGCAATTGAAGGTACAGTATTCGCTCCTTTTGCAAACGTTGATAAAAGCGGTAACCAGTCAAACCTCGAAGGGCAGGTTATTGCAAAATCGTTCATACACAGTGGCGGCGAAGTGCATTATGCAGTTTTCACACCATCTGTTACAGGTTGTGCACAGCCGGTAGGTGTTGCCCCGACAGCTAATTTTAGCATAAACAACGGCGCACTGTGCCTTGGTAATGCATTTGTGTTTACAAATACATCTCATACCGGAAATGCGGTTCAACCGGAAGCTCCGCTTTCATACCTTTGGGATTTCGGCGATGGCACTACAAGCACGGCCATGAATCCAACTAAAACATTTGCAACTGCCGGTGTGCATATGGTAAAGCTTACCGCAACAAATACTTATGGCAGCAATACAAAAACAGTATTTTTAACTGTGTACCCTGAAGTTGTTCCTGCTGTAAACCAGGCAACAGCTGCAACAGGTAACGGATCAATCACAAAGCAGTTTACGCTCACAAATGCTTCAGATTTTACTAATTATTCATGGTCAATGGCAGGCGCAGGTACAGGATTGTACACCAACCAGCCGATTGTGAATTTTACATTTACTGTAGAAGGCTACTATGAAGTAATTGTTACAGGAACTACTGCTAACGGATGTGAAAAATCAACTGTTGTTGGTGTAGTGATTGCGTCTGATGATGTAAGTACAGGTAATAATGGTGGACTTGAAAGCGAAAGCCTTGGTGATGCCTTATCAAAAAGATATGTGCAACGCAAAATGAAAAGTGTACCTACAGAATTAGTAAAGACCGATGCTATGCTTTATGACAAAGCTAAGCTGCTTGTAAAATCAAACCCTGCCGGCCGCAACGTAAACAGCCAGACGATGCTTGCAATGTTCCCGACAGAACTTGCTTCCGGAAACACATCGCACGTAACATCACCTACAGATATCCTTGACTACACTATAGCCCAGGAAGTAATAAGTGTTGACTTTGAAATAGCCGGCAAAACTAAAGCTGTTGTACTTGGGGTAAGAACGAGAGATAAGGTATATAACCATACCAAAGCATCATGTGACAGGCTTCGCGGCGCCGAAATACTTACCGTAAAAGCAGTACAGATTGAAGGCTATAATTTCCTGATGCAGGCAATAAAACAACGCACAGGTATTGTTGAATATGCTATATCATTTGCTGTTGCAAAAAATAATAACGACACTAAGTATACACTGCAGTCTAACTGGTTTGTGAAGGATTATGCAATCATGAATGATATGTATAACTTCCAGGTTTGGGCTACAAATCCTGAAAGCACAGAGAAACTCGTTACAGATATACTGCACAACCTTCAAAATTTCATCCCGGTACAGCAAACAGAAGTACAAAGGATGCCGAAGACCTATGCATCTAAAGTGTCAAGGGAAGGGACAGATATGGTTATTAACCTGAAAAGTGCTGAAGCAGGGCAGAACATTGAGGTTGTTACTGAAGAAGTATATAGCGAAACTAATGGTTATGCCATGAGATATAACCCACTGACTTCTGAAATGACGCAGACGCTTCGTATCGATATCAAAGATGGTTATGAGTATGATGGGCTTATAAAAGTGGAAGGAATTACCCAGGATGCATTTTATCATGCTGACGGTAACTGGGGCCTTGACTATGACGGCGCTAACACCATAATAAAGTCTTACACAGTATCAAATGACTTCGACAGAGTATATAACGAGAACGAGTATGCTATACACAGGAATGTAAAATTGCAGGCGCATAGCAACCAAGACTATCTTACCCTATACAAATCATTGCTTCCTGGCCATTTGCCCGCTAATTATACTGATTATAAATTCCTTTCGTTCAAAGCCAAAGGTAGCGGCCTGCTTGAAATTGGCCTGGTAAAAGCCGGTATTACAGAATGGAAACACCAGTACAAAGCTGTGATAAATGTGCGTAACAAAGAAGAAGTTTATTACATACCATTCAGCTTCATGAAATCGATTGCAAGTAACCAGCAATTGACTGCTGATGACCTTACAATGATTACGTACACATTCTTACCAGTACAGGCTGGGACTAATGACCTTGACCTGACAATAGAAGACGTTAAATTTACCCAGACAGCCCGTGAAGGTTATGAGGAGTTGCTAAACTCAATGGTTAACCAGTTTGTAATGTTCCCTAACCCGTTTCAAGGTAATATCAACTGTTTGCTTTATAGCGAGGTTACAACAACTGCTAAAGTTACGGTACATGACATTACCGGCAAGCTGGTACATACAGCAGCTGTTAACCTGGAAGAGGGAAGGAATGAGCTTAACTTTGATTTCAGCCACCTTAACTCAGGTATGTTCTTCTTTAACGTTGACAGCGGTAACGTGAATTACGGTACATCAAAAATCGTTATAAAATAGTTGTAATGTAGATTATGATAAAAGGCTGCCAACAGGCAGCCTTTTTATTTATATAGTTGCAGAGAGGAAGGGATTCGAACTTATCTTTAGATAGCGATTATACGCTGGGCTTTTCATGCTTTCATTTGGCTTGCACCACGAATGTACCACAAATTCGATTCTATTATTCTTTCCCTTCAAATATCTTAAATAGCCACCACAAGATTACGACTATTAGTATGTACACAGTTCAAGAACTAAATCAAATATATAAATAAATTTCTTCATTTAAGAATTTAAGAAGAGTATACATATATTAAACAATCTTTAACCTATAAATTAATAAGCAATATAGCGACTGAACACATAATTGAGTTTTTCAGTTGCTAATATTTTTCCGTACATTTCCTGAAAATAATTCTTGTAGTAGTAATATCAGACATTATAAAGTCCGTGTGGACAACATCAAATGGTTAAGAGAATCTATCTTCATTCTATGTGTACCGAATGACGCTCAAACTTACCGATGAAATATTTGCGCTTTGTTACTTCTCGTCTACAGTAGTTGAATTTCTTATACAAAATTAAAATTTGCGCCAGTAACTATATTATATGTGGATAATACTCTTAACAATTATCGTTGAAAACATCCTTACTATATTGCAGGAACGTTGAGGATCATCCTCCATATAAAATTCAAAGAAGACTGTAATATGCTAACAGCGAAAATATATCGAATTCCCACCATAAATTTGCTATAAAGCAAAGCGATGATTATAAAATCATCTGTCTCAAGGATTCAGCAGTAATTGCCTTTAGGAAAAGCAGCAGCATGAAGTTTAAGATTCTGACAAAAAAAGTAACACCTTACTAACTTAGGTCTATCTTCTATCTTTTGCCTGAACCGTTACGTGCATTACACCATTTAAATTTTAAAATGAAATAAGTTATAAATCTATTTGAGTTATATTTACTACATAAGAAACACGATAAATATATGGGCAAACCATTCCATAAAGAATTAGAGAAATTAAATGATACTTACAGGTGGGCTTTAAATACGACTATTCCAAATCTTGATGATATGCTACAAGACCTGCTTGAGCATCCCACGTATGTCATAGGAAGTGGAGGTTCGTCATCGGCTTGTGAATTATTTGCTTTACATCAACAAAATCTGGGTTCCATAGCTAGGAATATTACTCCCCTCGAACTACAATATATTAAGAACGCTATTGATAGTAAAACTGTGACCGTGTTGATTAGTGCTGGGGGCAGAAATTCAGATATTCTTGCAGCATTTGACACGCTAATTTCAAACGAGCCTAGAAAAATCCTTTCCTTATGCCTCACGATAGACTCTCCCCTTGCAAGGAAAAGTAAGGCATTTTCTGTGACCAGAATATTGGAAGTTGAAAACATAGCGGGTAAGGATGGATTCCTGGCTACGAACTCTTTGATTGCTTACTTTGTAATAATCTCCAGGATATTCCACATCAAGCCTGAAATTAGAAATTTAATTCCCAACCAGGATTTTCTTGCTAAGGTCGGCAATTTCGTTTCCCAGCTCTATCCTGATTTTACCCTTTTAGTTTTGTATGCCGGCTGGGGTAAGCCGGTAGCAATAGATCTTGAATCAAAATTTTCAGAAGCGGGATTAGGAAATGTGCTGGTCGCTGACTATAGAAATTTTGGTCATGGAAGACATAACTGGATCGATAAGAAGAAAAGTCAAACAGCAATTATAAGCATAACAACCCCTGATGAAAAAAATCTGGCAGACAAAACCTTAGCCTTAATTCCAAATGACATACCTGTATTTCATTTAAGTACAGAATATAACTTATCAGATGGGAGTATTGATCTGTTAGCTAAATCATTCTATCTGGTTGAAGCCATTGGCCAAAGAAAAAAATTGATCCCGGAAGACCGGGAGTTCCATCCTATGGAAGCAAACTTTACCATTTAAAATCTGGTAAGATAAATTCATCTACAACTACTAGTTATAAGGCCGAATTAGCGCTACAAAGGAAGTTTGGTAAAATAAATCACTCATTGACGGATGGAATTAATACCTTACTCTTCCAATCATATGAAGAGTTCGTGACCAAGATACGGAAAGCGAAATTTCATGGACTACTATTGGACTATGACGGTACTTTATGTTCATCAGAAGAGCGCTTTACCGCTCCACGTAAAGAAGTCACTGACAAATTAATTCAATTTATTGAGAGAGGTATTTACCTTGGTGTGATTACTGGACGTGGAAAATCAGTTCGTGAAAGCCTGCAATCTGTCCTCCCTGAAGAATTTTGGAACCATGTAACTATCGGCTATTATAACGGTTCACAAATTGGACTTTTGACCGACTCACAACTCCCCCTTAAAGAAAATGAAGACGAACTATTTCAGGAAATATCCAGCGCATTGAGCAATAATCCTATTATTCAAAAATTCTGTAAACTTGATTTACGAAGCGGACAACTAACAGTCTCGATTATCGATAAGGGCAATACCAATATAATTAAGAGAATTTTGATGGACTATACTAAAAACAAATTCAGGTTCAAAGTTCAGGTTTTAGAGTCGAGCCATTCTATTGATATCATCTCTGCTAAAACAAGTAAGAACAACGCAATTGAACATTTCCGTAATATGTTCGCAGATCAAAAAGAAATCGGAAATTTCTTGTGCATCGGCGACATGGGCAAATACCCAGGGAACGACTATCAACTACTATCTAATGAATTTTCCCTAAGTGTCAATGAGGTATCTGCCGATCCATATACCTGCTGGAATTTAGCGTCAAAAGGAGTTAACTGCGTAGAAGCAACCTTAGAGTACTTTAATGCTATTGAGTTCAAAGATAATTTCTTCAAAATAAAATTTTCACTATGAGAACTGCTCTCGCTGAGAAATTGCTAATACAAATTATGGGTTGGACCTTAGATGAAGTCTCCACGGAGAGACCGCTATTGCAATCTTTGGCGAACTTTAAATATAACGAGTATCAACAATTTTCACCTGGTATTCGTTTCGTTGAAAGTTTAGTACTATGGTTAAAACAATTTGAAAGCAATGAAGAAAAAAGAATAGCTTATAAGTTTTTCCTCGAAGAGTTAATTTTCATCTCCAATTCAGAAGTTTTTCATTTATTAAGTATATCCTTTCCAGATATAATTAATCCTATTTTAATTAAAAAGGCTGCTAAGCAGGCTAATATTGACAGTTATCATATAAAGAAGATCGTAGGTAGTCCCGAATACAAGAAGGTGAGCAAACAAACGCTCTATATCGGACTAAGTGATGGAAGCAAGATCGATCAATTTAGAAGGGCCTGCAATATAAATAATGAGCAGGTCTCGAGCACCTACCAGATAAATTACGAAAAGGCACAAGATATGTTGGGAGAGTTAAATAAGGACAGCCCAGAGAACAATAAATTCAATTCCATCTTCCTTATTGATGACTTTACGGCAAGTGGCATCAGTTATTTTAGGGCGAATGAGAAAAAGGGAAAGATTTATAAATTTTTAAAATCTATATATGGAAATCCGGAAGATGAAACTGAAAAAGAAAAAAATCTTAAATCAATCCTAGACCTGAACGGTTTAGAAATTCATATACTTTTTTATATAGCTACCGAAGAGTCAATACAATTATTAAAAGAAGCTACCAGTCAATGGAAAACCGAAAATAATCTAACTGTTGATATCACTGTGCAGGCAGTGCAATTGATCAGTGGTGACATTAAAAGGAACATTATAGAAAAAGATGGGTTTTTAAATATTTTAAAGAAATATTTTGATGATACGGTGATAGATAGGCATTTTAAAATGGGGAGACATGAACATCCATATTTAGGATTCAACGAATGTTCTTTACCTTTGGTGCTCTCGCATAACGCACCCAATAATTCACTGCCAATCTTGTGGCTACCTGATGATAAAAAATATAGAGGACTATTCCCACGAGTATCAAGACATAAACAATGAGTAATTACAGAAATCCATTTCGAATGCGCGCCTCCGAAAAAATTGAATCTGATTCAAGTTTTCTGAGGTTATACAGTTCCATTGTCATTGATACGCTAATTGAAAAGGAACAAAAAAATGAACTTTGGGAGAATATTTACTTTATACACAGCTCTCCAGGAGGTGGTAAGACCTCGCTGCTTAGGATATTTCAGCCTAACACTTTGCTAACTTTATTAAATCACAGGTCGAATAAGACATACAAAGATCTATTTAACTCATTAAAAAAAATAAAGGTTGTAACTGACGATGCAATACCACTACTTGGCGTGTTTTTAACCTGCGCAAGGAACTATTCAGTTTTGGAAGACATTAACGCTGAAAGCTCTCAAAAGAGACGACTGTTCTTTGCGTTGTTGAATGCACGAATTATTATGTCCACATTACGGGGAATAATAGCTTTAAAAAAAGCGCAATTTCCGGAAAATCTGAAAGACATTAGTTTTACACATAACAACGAACAAAATTACTTTTTGGATTTGCAACTCCCTTGCACTGGAGATGTCTTATTCGAATGGGCCAGAAAAATAGAAGAAAAAGTTTATGAAGCACTAGATAGTTTTGCCCCTTTATCCGAAATCCAGCCCAAAGGGCATAGCGAACTATTTTCTATCTTGGTCTTAAGTCCTGAAAACCTGCAATATTCAGGTGAAGCTGCATGCGAAAAAATTCTTTTTATGCTTGACGATGCTCATAAACTGTCACCTTCGCAAAGAAAAATAATTAAAGAATATCTTATCGAGGCAAGGAGTTCCGCTAATGTTTGGATAGCTGAGCGCCTAGAGGCTTTAGAACCGGACGAAAATTTGCCACTGGGAGCTTTCCAAGGCAGAGATTTTAAAGAAATTAACCTCGAACAATTTTGGAGAGACAATCCTAAAAAATTTGAAAAACATTCTGCTAAATATTGCAGATAAAAGATCAAAATTATCTAATGAGGTCCAGATCGATTCCTTCCAAGATTACATACAGACAGATCTTGACGAAAATGAATATGAAGCCAACTTTTTAAAATCTATTAGTGATTCAAGGGAATACCTATCCAAAATCACCTCCATAACAAATCGTTATGATGACTGGATTAGTTATGCAGATGATATTACAGGCACACCATATGAAATGTCTCAAAAATTAAAGGCAATTCAAATAATTATCTCTAGAGATTCTAACAAATCACAATTAACATTCGATTTTCCACTTTCAGTCGCTGATATTAAGGATAAAATCAACTCTACCATTAATAGTGCAGCTGAATTATTTGTAGCTAAAGATTATAGTATCCCCTATTATTATGGTATTGATAAGATGGTAAAGTTGTCTTCTGCAAATATTGAACAATTTATAAATTTTGCTGCGGGCTTGTTCGAAGAGATACTTTCCAGAAATGTTGTGGGCGAAGAGTTGATCATAAAAGCACAAAGGCAAGAAGAAATCATTAAGAAACTTACAGATGAAAAATGGACAGAAATTAGCAAGATTGTTCCATTTAGTAAATCTGTCATAAAGTTTTTAATAGCTTTCGGGGAGATGGCTCATAAAGAGACATATAAGATGAACGCGCCCTACGCTCCCGGAGTTACAGGTATTGGTATTAAACTTAATAAAACACCCAGTCTTATAGACGAAGAGCCCTGGATTACAAACCAAAGGTTTGATTTGCTCAGAAATGTATTATCTTCTTGCGTAGCCTATAATTTAATAGAAATTGAGACGGATGTAAATCAAGGTAAAAAAGGAGATAAGTGGATGGTAATGTATTTGAATAGGTGGTTATGTAATAAATATAACCTACCCTACACCTATGGCGGCTGGCGTCCCAGAACGCCAGACGATTTATTAAAAATAATAATTTAAGGTAAATGGAAAGAAAGCTACGCTGGGATCCCTATGTGATGATTAAAAATAATGAATTTGATTCTTTTTTTTCACAGCACCTGCCCAAAGCGAACCAGGCGCTTTACATCATGGGTAAAGGTTTTGATAGCCGCATGAATCTCGCTATAAAAAAAATTCAAGAACTTCAAGTTGATACTAAAATCGACTGTTTGCTCGTTGAATATGACCAAGGCAGGACGTCGTCCGCGACCAACTATAAACAGTTGGTGGAAACAAATCTTGACCTTTTAAAAAGTGTTTTGGGAGATAACAAGCTTACCACAAAAACTATAAAGATGTGGGAAGGTAAAGGGAGAAATAAACGCAAAATTGCCTCGAGACAGGCATCAGATAACATTATTTCCACATTTGAAGATATAAAAGATTATCCAACTGTAATAGTTGATATAAGCTCAATACCCAGAAGTATTTACTTTTCACTCATAGGCAAGATAATGTTTCTTATCGATAGGGATGAAAATGAGCTTAAGAAAAACTTTATAATAATCGTTGCAGAGAATTCGGCGCTTGATGGTAACATTCAGGGTAAAGAGGTTGAAACCGATTTAGACTACAGCCGAGGATTTGGTGGCGGCTTGGATCTGTCGCACGATTCTCCAGTCATTTGGCTGCCAATTTTAGGAGAAAATAAAAATGCACACATCGACAAGGCTTTTCGCTTTATCGACCCAGATGAATTATGTCCCATATTACCTTTCCCGTCTAAGAACCCGCGTCGTGGTGACAATATGATTATCGAATATCACAAATTGCTGTTCGAAGAGCTTTTGGTCGAACCTCAAAAATATAATGTATGTTTCGGAACAAAATCCATTTGATACATACAGAAAAATATGCTCTACCATTGCCAGATATAAGGAGTCAATGCAATCACTAGGTGACTGCAGAGCGGCAATTAGCACTTTTTCAAGTAAGCTATTATCCATTGGAGCTTTATTAGCTGCTTATGATTTAAATCATCCCATTAACAACGAACCTAAAATTGGTGTGGGTGTTGTCAATGTGGATTCGCCGGATTATGAAATTTTAGATTTAAATTCTTTAGAGGAAAGTGCACAAAATAGCGAACTTTTTGTAATTTGGCTCACTGGAGAGCCATACCATGAATAGTATAAGAAAAAGCACACAAAACAAATCTATCGCTGTAGGAGCAGGTCTAGTTGCCCTTGACGTCATCGTTAATGGTAGCCCATCTACTCCTGCGAAATTATGTGCAGGTGGCTCATGCGGTAATGTCTTAGCAATCCTATCATTCTTAGGCTGGTCTTCAAACCCGATTGCGAGGTTGAACGACAACTCTGCCGCTGAAAAACTTCTATATGATTTCGCTAATTTTTCAATCAATACAGAGTTGATTTCTATGACTGATGATGGAGTTACACCTATTATTATCCATAGGATTCTCAAAGATGGAGATGGAAAACCAAAGCATAAATTTGAATTTAAAATACCTCAAACCAACATATGGCTACCGTCTTACAAGCCAGTGTTAGCATCGTCCGTGAAAGACATAATTTCTAAAAAGAGATCATGCAATGCGTTTTACTTCGACAGAGTCAACAGATCATCCATTGAGTTAGCTAAATATTATAAAGGTTTAGGCGCTGTCATTGTATTTGAACCCTCTTCGATTGTCGATAATAAGCAATTTAAGGAATGCCTGTCGATTTCAGACATTGTAAAATTTTCCAAAGACAGGATTTCAAACTACGAAACCTTATATCCCGAACCAAATGCTCCTTTGGAAATTGAAACATTAGGTGAAGATGGGCTGAGATTTAGAATTAAGAATAGAAACAATAATAAATGGATGTATAATCCAGCATATAAGTTAGATAATTGGACCGATAGTGCAGGAGCCGGAGACTGGTGTACCGCAGGAATTATAAACGAACTAGCATTTGATGGTGCGAATTCGTTTTATAATGCAAGTACGGAAGAAATTCAACAATCTCTAAAAATCGGACAAATTTTAGGTGCTATTAATTGTCTATATGATGGTGCTCGGGGTGCCATGTACAATCTGGATCTGAAGTCTGTTACTACTATGGTAGATTGCATATTGCATAATATTTCTTACAAGACCAATATCCATAGCTCGCATATTGATATTCTAACTATCAATGACTTCTGTTTCGAATCCATTTTATAGTTATTCGGAGGCTTCTATCTTACAGGAATCTTTTTTATCGGCCCTGTTGTCAGATGTTGAAATAGTTACTATGACGTTTATTAGGCCCGCAACTATTACGACAATTACCGGCAGCCAAATTTTCCAACGATCAGCCCGCTCCTTTTGACGGTCATGTAATTCTATTGCAATTTCAATCAGTTTTTTTATTAATTCTAGTGGGACATCACGTACTCCCTTTTCATTTCTATCAATAACATGCCTCGCTATCAGCGAAATCCCATATTCGACAGTCTGATCTGCTCTAAAAAATTCTGGGTGAGAGATTGCGATGTTAGTCCATGATTCAGCAGATTTTGGTTTGCCATTCAGCTCTTCTCTCAAACCATTTTCTCCTCGATGCCCCCTTTTGTCTAGTGCCAAAACTTGAATCAAAGCAATTATATCAGCTAATCTACCTTCCTGTAGATACGGCCTCCGAATATCCATAAGTATTGTGTTAGATTTTATATAAACCCAAATCTATAACTTTTTAGAAAACAAAGTGAATAATTTCATATTCAGAGTTGCTTAGAATGGGAAAATATTCGAACCTGCATTTATTTAATGCACCTTAAATAGCCTTTCAAATTCGATTGTTACAGCATCATAAATGCACCACATATTTAAATTCCATTGGTATATATAAAATTTCGTCTTGCAAGACAAGTTTTTAGTAAACAATTCAATACATTTAAAAAATCTGGGCTTAATATTCAACTGCCAATCCACGTCTCTATAAATGAAAAAACGTAAAACGTACGACCGTAATTTTAAATTTAACGCCGTCAAATTAGGGGTTGAAAGAGGTCTCCATAAAGTTTCAAAAGAGTTAGGTATACCATCTTCAAATATATACAGCTGGCAAAAGGAACTCCAAGAATTTGGAACGGGAAGTTTTTGCGGAAGTGGTTATTTTAAAAACCCCGAACAAAAAAGAATTTTCGACCTTAAAAAAAAACTGGAAGAATTGAAACTTCAAATTGAAATTTTTAAGAACGCAAATGAGCATATCGCTGCGGGGAAACCTATGATCTTCCACTTTATTGAGGACAATCTGGACAGGTACCCATTATGGAAAATGTGTAAAGCATTAGGAATATTGACAGGAACCTATCATAAATGGAAAAGCCAGGCAAAATCTCCAAGGCAACGACAGAGTCTTATATTGGAACAAGAAGTAACTGCAATATTTTATGAGTACAAACAGCGCTATGGCAATATAAGAATTTCGGAAGAATTAAAAAGCCGGGGCATTAAATTATCACCGGCTCAGGTTACCTTTTTACATGAAAAAATTAGGCCTTGTGAGTAAGCTAAGCACCAGCAATAAATCCAAGTATAGTTCACCATTTATTCCTTACAATCCCTGTATTTTTCCTAACATTCTAAACCGGCAATTTAACGCTGAAAAACCTGATCAGGTTTGGGTCTCGGCTATAACGAGCATTCAAACAGTAACAGGACTTTTATTCCTAACAATTATCATGGACTTATATGACCGGAACATTATTGGATGGAGCCTCAGCGACAGACTAACGATAAAAGAAACGTCGATGCCAGCTTGGGAAATGGCCGTTCAGGGTCGTACAATAGAGAAAGAATTACTATTCCATTCAGACAGAGGACCACAGTATGCGAATAAAGCATTTACCCGTAAACTAGCCTCATATAAATGTATTAAGCGCAGTATGAGCCGGAAGGGAAATTATTTAGATAATGCTATACCAAGGAACTTTTTTACCTCCCTTAAGTCTGAACTTGTACAATCAGACGATCCTGTGACAAAAAAACAAATTGAAGAAGCATTGATAGCCTCCTCCAGAAATTGCTCCAAATAAACTTATAGGGTATAAATCAACACCTTTCAGATGATAAAAAAAATATGACCGTGCTTTTAAGGAGCATGCTGTTAAATTAAGTTATGAACGAGGCAAGGGACAAATTGTCGTTATTGAACGAGAACTCGGAATTACACCGAGTTGCCTGAACAGATGGCGGCAGGATTTTGAAAAATATGGGGCAGGAAGTTTCTGCGGGACAGGTTATTTAAAATTAACACCCAACCAATCTGTAATTACTGAACTCGAAAATAAAATTAAAGACTCAGAAGTTGCTCTGGAAATTTTAAAGCGAGGCACCGGATCTGTTACTCAGGGAAAAATAGCAACCAAACAATTCATTGAAGAAAATAAAGGTAAATTTTCAATTTTAAAAATGTGTGCGGTATTGGGCGTGTCGAGAACTACCTATTACCGCAGGAAGAAACAGGAATTATCGGATACAGAATCCCGAATAATTTTACTCAAACAAGAGATTGTCTCCATATTTAATGAACATAAGCAAACTTATGGATGCAGAAAAATTACAAAAGAGCTTCACAAGCGGGGATTTAAGATACAGAGTGCGCAGGTTACCAGTTATATGAGAATGCTTGGCCTACGTTGTAAAACCAAGAGGAAGTATAAGCCGACCACCGATTCAAATCACAACCATTATACATTTCCTAATGTTCTAAACAGGCAATTTACAGTTGATGCGCCCGCCAAGGCATGGGTTTCAGACATCACATATATCCAAACGGTAAGAGGTTTCGTATATCTAACTATTATTATGGACTTGTTTGATAGAAAAATTATTGGATGGAATCTAAGTAATGGAATGACAACTAAAGAAACTACTTTGCCTGCTTGGGAAATGGCGGTTAAAAACAGAAAAATCACGAAGGATTTGATTTTTCATTCCGATAAAGGGGTTCAATATGCAAATAAGATTTTCTGTAAGGCTTTAAATGCTCACAAGTTTGTCAGGCAGAGTATGAGCCGCAAACAAAACCATAATGATAATGCGGTCTGCGAAAGTTTTTTCAGGTCTTTTAAGTTGGAATTACTTAATGGAAGTACGCTATTGACCAGAAACCAGTTAAGAGCGGAAGTATATGAATACATTGAAAATTGGTACAATAAAAAACGGAGGCATTCTTTTTTAGGTTATAAGACCATCGAAGAATACGACCAAATAAATAATGTAATTTAAGCTTTAAAAATTTCATTATAATTGAAAGAGTTTTGCCCTGAAAAGATAGCAGAGGGGAAGGGATTGAAACTTGCCATCTTAAACTCGCAATTTTTGCTAAGCTTTTATGTATACTAAACTTGCTGCGCCATGAATGCGCCACAAATTTAGTATTATCCTTCTATTCCTAATAGTATCTAAATCGTTATCCACAAGATAGCGACCTCTTTATAGTACACAATTCTAATGAACTGATTACAAAGGTACAAAAATATATTCAGTAATCAAGTTAACCTTACATTGAAGAATTGTGATCAGTACTTTTTACAGTTGCGCTTTTCAATACAGCTTTCGTTACTTCCCTTTTCACCCAGCCTTAAATGCCTGTATGCTTCTGTCTCATTTCAGGAGCAAAGGTAACTCCGTGTCCTTAACGCATGCGCAAGGTCAAGCCTTCGGTTTGTCAAAAAATCTCCAGCCCTTCGGGTAGTATTTTATGGCAAAACCCCGCGCCTGCTAAACACTCACCTTTTTATGCTCATGAAACGAAACATAGCATACTCCGGCTCTTTAAACGAATAAAAAAAATGTCAGAAATGAAGATCAATAGTATTACAACCGGCAACAGAGTGAAACAAAACAGCTCCTCCTCTCATTGCCGAATAAATAAAAATTTAAAAAAAGTAAAACTTCAAAATTTCAGAAATCATGAACATCATCGGAAGACTGACAGCAGATGCGCAGGTGCGTACACTGTCAAACAGCAAAGAGGTAGTAAATTTTTCAATAGCGACAAACGAGAGCTACCGCAACAAACAGGGCGAACGTGTAGAGCAAACCACCTACTTCGACTGCGCCTATTGGCTAAGTGCGAAGGTTGCCAAGATACTCACAAAAGGCACGCTCGTGGAACTGACAGGCAGGGTAAGCGCCAAGTCTTGGATAGGCAAAAATGGTGAGGCTCACGCAGGGCTTAATTTTAATACAGCCCGAATAAAACTGCATCTCGGGGTAAAGAAAGCCGAAACGGCAGAGCCTGAACGCGAAGCGGAAAATATCGAAGTCGCAACCTACGAAACCGTAAGCGGTAACGATGACCTACCATTCTAACATTCATCAACATTAAAATTTCAATATCATGGGACATAATTTGAATTTCAACGAGAGGACAGGAAAGTACAGCTTTTTTAGCGTACAGGAAAAAGCATGGCACGGATTGGGGCAAACCGTTCAGGAATATCCGACAAGCGAGGAAGCCATCAGGCACGCAGGACTGGATTACGAAGTAATTAAAGCACCGCTGTACACCACAGGAACGGGTATTATCGAAACTGAAGATACTATGGAAATCAGGGATAAGGAAATCATAGTGCCAAACTATTTTGCTAACATCCGAGGAGACAACAACGCCGTGTTGGGCGTAGTGGGAAAAGACTATCACATCGTCCAGAACCGTGATGCCTTCGCATTTTTTGATGCGATTGTAGGCGGTGGCGATGGCATTCTGTACGAGACTGCAGGAGCTTTGGGAAATGGAGAGCGCATTTTTATAACCGCTAAATTTCCAGACTATATCCGAGTAGGAAAAGGCGAAGACGTTACTGAAAAATACATCTTCCTGACCACCTCGCACGATGGCAGCGGAAGTATAACAGCTGCATTTACACCCATTAGGATTGTATGCCAAAATACCCTGAACGCATCGCTCCGCAGTATGAGCAATGTAGTACGCATCAAGCACACTTCAGGGGCTAAGCAACGTTTGGAGAACGCCCACAAAGTCATGGGTTTGGCGAACAACCTGAGCGACCAATTGCAGGACATTTTCAACAACTGGACAAAAGTAAAAGTATCGGACAGCGAAGTGAAAAAACTGATACAGCTTGCGCTTTGCCCTAATTCGGAAACATTTGACCTGCTCAAAAAAGGGGCTGAAGATGAACTTTCGACTGTCTTTAAAAACACGGTAGAAGATGCTTTTGCCTACGCTATGATGAGCGACACCCAACAAATGGACACTACCAAAGGAACATTGTTTGGGGCATACAATGCCGTGACGGGCTACTATCAGAACGTGAGAAGCTACAAAAGTGATGAAGCCAAACTGCAATCCATTGTGATGGGCGGTACTGCGCAGATGAAATCGCAAAAGGCTTTTGAACTCTGTACCTCATTCCAAAAAATCGGGACGGACGTATTCAATTTCAATTAAGGGTAACCACAGGCGACCGCCTGTAACGGGCGGTTGCCTTTAAATCAAAAGTTATGGCAAATATGTGCAGTAATACGGTTGCTTTTCAGGGGAAACCTGAAACAATCAAAAAAAATACAAAAGCTATTTGAAAGGATGGCTGAAAAGGAGGATAAGGAACAGATGGGACAGCTTCCCGACTTTACTACGATTGATACGGGATACTTCTTTGATATCTATTGGAATGAGGGCGATACAGGCGAATTCCAGTATCAAACAAGGTGGTCGCCAAACCTTGAAATATTGGAACAGATTGCCGACCACTATAAAGTCAATTTTGTAGTGGACTACGAAGAAAGTGGCAATCTTGTCTATGGCAGGGCAACCTACGAAGGAGGGGAACTTACCGACATCTATTTGGAAAACGAAGATTTTGACACGTATCAATTTGACGAGGACACCGACACGTATCATTTTGAGGGCGAAACTTATGAAAGCGATTGCGAGATTTTAGAAACCTTGCTTGAGCGAAGGATTAATAAGCACAAATGATGAAAGGTACCGCAATGACAGTAACAGATTTGCACGGTTGCCCAATCGAGGTGACTGACCTTACTGAAGCGATAAGTCAATGCTTCCAATATAAGGAATACTGATACGAAGACTGCATTTACTCTGACTTTGATAAGCGAAGGCGAGCCTATTGGCAGGATTTATATGAGAAACTGGTAGGTATCCAAAATAATAGTAAATAAAAATATCATGGCAACAACTAATTTTTTTAATCAGATAGCACAGATGGAAATCACAGGCGATTTACACCTGACCATTTCAAAAGGGGCAGAAGGTAATTTAATTGTAGCGGTAATGCTTCAAAACGATACCTGCGGGGATAAGGCGAAGAATAGCATTCCGCCCCTTAATCTCCGTGGAACTTCCCAAGAACTTGACGAAGGTTTCTTTGAGAAGATTACCGTACCCATCGAAACCGCATCGGGCTTGATGGTGGATATGGAAGGCTTTATGAAGCAACTGGAAGAAGCCAAAAAGAACTCCGCAATGGAAAAAGAAAAAGCAGATAGGGAAAAGAAAGTTAAAGAAGAAAAGGAAAAGAAATTCAGAGAAGCAATGGCGAAAGCTGACGAGCTTGAAAAAGAAGGAAAATTTCGTGAGGCATGGTCAAAAGTGCCTAACCCTGCCGACTATCCCGAACAGGCAGAAACCATCCGTAAGCGCAAAAAGAACTTTCAGATAAATTTTCAGGCCCGAGCCTTTTCGGAACCGATCAAGAAACTGTATAACCGTAAACTTCAACATCATGTTATTAGCCACGCAATTAGAACGAGTATTTATACTTAATGATAAAGGGCAGGAAGTCAGGCTATCCGACCCTGAACCAAAATGGAGTGTAGAAGCGGTAATGAATTTTTACGCCACTACCTATCCGATATTGACGACCGCAAAGGTATCTGCACCGCAGATCAAGGATGATACGGTACAGTACCGTTTTGAAAGTGTAATGGGAACGAAAGGTTAACCTTCAATTTAATCCTATGAACTATGCAACGCAACATCATATCGGGCATTATCCAAGCCCGTCAGCAAACCACGCAAATCCAACTGCACCAGCAATTAGGAGGGTTTACAGATTGGATGCAGAGGCCGAAGGATGCCAACGAAATACAAAAAGACAGGTTGAGAGCCGTGCCGATAGCGATGCTACCGATGGTTTTCTAAAATCTGCCTTCCTGCCGAAACTGCAACAGGCAGAAGCTGTACAGGCTGACAGGAAATCCGCAAAAATGGAATGTGATTTTTATAAGTCGTTATCCCAACTGGCGCAACACTACGGTATAGAGCCAATGCCATCACGGCAATACGGCTATCCTTATAATATTGCATTGGCATTGGATGATATTGAACTGCAATTGCGCAATAGTGTCAGGGATTGGGAGCAGATACATCTTATACAGGATAGCGCTAAAACCTATTTTGTAAGCGAGGAACGTTATAATACAGGTTCAACCCTGTACTATATACCTATCCTACCGCTATACCGATTATCCAAGAACCCAAAACGCAAACAGGTTACCGAACTCCTGCAATCGGTATGCGCTTATCTGTACCACATTGCCGATGTACCTTATTACCGACAGGAAAACAGTTACCTGTTTTGGATGTATGAAATGGTAACGGAGTGGGTCACCTGTGATGATGAAAACGAGGATACACCGACTTACTTGGAAGAGATTACGCAAGCACAATGGATTGGCGATACTATGGAGCGTAAAATTTTCAACCATCAAAATTTAAGCAGGTTTAAAGAACGCTTGGATAAATTCAAAAGCGAAGACAGCTTTGAACATGATTGCTTTATGCTCGCATCCGAAGCCTTCGCCCTTTACGAGCAGTACCCAGATATTGCCTTTTACCGAAATGCGCAACCTAATACCGTTGCAGAGGAAGACGATTTTGAAAACATCGTTTCAATGGATAAGTATGTTTCCTTTTGTGCTGAGGCTAAGGGATTATTGTTCCAAACGCTTTTTGACAGCGTGAATAATGAATTGCAGGAATACGGGCAGATGCAAGAGCCTGTGATAGAAAAACGGTTTGATGGTGCAACTGTTACCTGCGATACGCTTGATTTTGAGAACCGTCTGTTTTCGCTTATTGAAGAACTAATTTATATACTGAACAGCTTTTAATTAATTTGTCATGGAAGATATAACGCAAAATTTCGGAACGCTTTACCATCCCGTGTCCGCATTGGTCATCTACCAAACCAAAGGAACCAACAGGGCTACCTATGTTGAGCATTTTGACATGGACAGGAACGGTAATCCAATAAATGCCCATCCGCTTACGGAAAGGGAAGCAAAAGCACTTGCAAAAGCGCTCAATACCGAAAAGGAAAAAAGCAAGGCTTTCCTTAAGTCCGAAGGAATATTACCCACCAATGTTTTGTATATCAATCCTACCGATAAGGGTGCGGTAATGTGGTTTACCAAGTCAAGGAAAACAAAGTTGTTTTTTGCAGATAAACTTGATATGGCAAATGGTACTGCGGAAGTACCCGCTTTGCTTTGGTATGCCAACAAACACAGCCTGACGCTTTTCGCCCTTGCGACGAACCGAAGACCGAACGGGAAAACAGCATTATACCACGCACCCTTTTTCAATGTGTACGAAAGCGGCAACGTCTGTATGGGTACGGTAAACATAAATATTAAAAACTCCGCTTCAGTTGATGAATTTACATCTGCTTGGGAAAGCTACTTTTTTAACAGCTATTTCAGCCATTTAGTAAATGAGCACAATCCTGTTATCGGGAATTGTGTAAGCCTATGGAAAGAACTTATCGCCACAGGGAAAGCCTTCCCCAATGAAGTATTGAAAAAAACCAACAGGACAATAAAAAATATACTGCCATGAATACTGAGAAAATGAAAGTCCATTTTACGGACAACAGCCTTTTAAACCCGACTAATCCAGTAACGGTAAACGTCATTGGTGCGGGAGGCACAGGTTCAAAAGTAATTATCGCACTGCTGGAAATGAACCATAGCCTGATTGAATTGGGCCATGCAGGTCTATTGGTCAGATTATGGGATGATGACACGATAACCCATGCCAATTTGGGAAGGCAACGATTTGCAGAATGTGAGGTAGGATTACACAAATCCGTAGCTATCATTAACCGTGCGAACCGATGGGCAGGTACTAATTGGAAAGCGGAAACATCCAAGTTTGAAATAGCAAGTTTTGACAAGCTGCCTGACCATGCAAGGGCAACTATTTATATTTCCTGCGTAGATACCGTACAAGCCCGTTTTACTATTGCTGAAATAATTCAGAAGGCAAGCAAAGGCAATGCCTATTCAAACCGCCCGCTTTACTGGCTTGATTTCGGAAACAGCCAGAACACAGGGCAGGTAATACTATCTACAATAGGAGCTGTACGTCAGCCCAATTCGGAGAAATACGAGACAGTGGCAAGCCTGCCATTTGTTACAGAGGAATTTGGCGATTTGCTGAAAGCGTCGGAACAGTCGGATGATACGCCAAGTTGCAGTTTAGCCGAGGCACTCGCAAAACAGGATTTATATATCAATTCGTCCTTGGTACAGATGGGTTGCTCCCTGCTGTGGGGCATGTTCCGCAATGGGTTGACACCCTACAGGGGCTTTTTCCATAACCTGAAGGATTTTACCACAAACCCTTTAAAAATAGCCTGATTGCAAAATCCGGCGGCAAAAAGACAGCCCCTGAAAGATCAGGACAGTCTTTTTGCTCATGCAATGAATGCAACCTATTTGATCAAATCCACCGTGCGGTTTTAATCAAAAAAGTTGCGGTCTTGTTTCGTGGGATATTCATTATCCCATGCTGCATTTTAGCGGACTTCTTTTCTTCCAATTGCGGCCAAGAAAAGATTCTGTGTTACAATCCAAAAAATTATAAAAAAATATTTTAATTTGTATTTTAGAATTTGCTTAAATAATAAAGTTAGCTATATTTGCACTATGGATAATATTTCGTGTATAAGACAACAGGCTGACATTAAACAAATCAATCGCTGTAAAAATCGAGTTTCAGAACTCCATGACTCCTTTGACTATTTATCGAATGGACTTGAATTGGCAGGGAATAATGTAAGGCTGAGAATTTTGTTTCTACTTTATGAAGAAAAACGACTTTGTGTTTGTGATTTAAGTGATATTCTTGGTATGACAATTTCAGCAGTTTCCCAGCACTTGCGAAAACTTAAAGACCGAAAGCTCATTGTAACCGAAAGAGAGGCACAAACCATTTTTTACTCATTGACAAAAGAGTATGAAAATATGCTGAACCCATTTTTTAAAATACTCGACGATAACAAAATTGTAGAAGCAATATGAAAACGGATAAGAAACTAATCGGGACCGGACTTTTGACAGCAATTGCAGCTTCATTGTGCTGCATTACACCCGTTTTGGCTATCATCGCAGGAACAAGCGGACTTGCTTCAGCTTTTTCCTGGCTCGAACCTTTCCGGCCATATTTTATCGGTTTAACAATTTTAGTGCTTGGTTTTGCATGGTATCAAAAGTTGAAACCACAAAAGAGAATTGACTGTAATTGTGAAATAACTGAAAAACCAAATTTTATGCAGACAAAATCATTTTTAGGAATTATTACCGTCATGGCGGTTTTACTTTTATCATTTCCAATTTATGCACACATCTTTTTTCCAAAGACTGAAAGTAAAGCAATTATTACCCAAACTTCCAAAATTCAGAAAGTTGAGTTTACAATTAAAGGAATGACTTGTTCAGGCTGCGAACATCACGTTAAAACAGAGATTAGCAAACTAAAAGGAATTGTCGAAGTTGTAGTTTCTTATGAGAAAGGAAACGCTATTGTAAGGTTTGACATCAAACAAACAAGTATAGAAGAAATCGAAAAAGCTATCAATTCGACAGGCTATAAATCACTAAAAAGTAAAACTATATCATAATGGAAATAAAGTTACAATCAATAATAACTTGTCCAAACTGTGGTCACAAAAAAGAGGAGACAATGCCAACAAATGCTTGTCAATATTTTTACGAATGCGAAAAGTGCAAAACAATGTTAAAACCTCTGGAAGGTGACTGTTGTGTCTATTGTAGTTTCGGTTCTGTAAAGTGCCCGCCAATTCAAGAAAATAAAAAATGCTGTTGAGTACCAAAACAGGCATTTTTTATGGCAATTTAAACGGTTTTTTTATGCTTTAAAAAGAATTACTATCAATTAAATAATAGAAATAAAGAGTTAGAGGGCATAGCCAGAAACTAAACCTCTTAAATTGATTACAAAGGGAAATGACTTATAGTTTCCCTTTTTTTATACCGCTGCTTCCTGGAACGGAATAATTTGATATTCGTGTCCTGGATTATAATAAGAATTATTCTTCCATAAGATAAAAGTCAATTCCAGTAATTTTCTTTGGATGGCAACAATAGCCTTCATTTTAATACCATGCCTTGAAACTAATCTTAAGAAAATATATCTGAACCTTTCATCAGTTCTTATTGCAGCCAATGCAGGAAAGTGCATTACCTTCCTTAAATTCCGATTGCCCCGCTTGGATATTCTTGGTTTGGATTTCACTGAGGTTCCAGATGTCTTTTCTTTTACATCTAATCCGGCATAACTGACCAGTTGTTTTTTATTCGTTATTAACTCAAATCCATTGGTTTCCGCGATAATGGTTACAGCCGTTAGATTTCCAATTCCCGGTATAGAAGATATTATCTTCATCTTTTCTACTAAAACTCTATCTCCATTGATAAGCTTAGTAATTTCCTTCTGTATCTCCTTTTCCTGTGCATTAATCAAAGCTATTCTTTTATTAGTTCGTTTTACTGATTTTTCACTTGTTGTTGCAGAAGTACGTTCTGCATGAAGTTGATTCTTCAACATTGTGCGTTCCTGCACTAGCTGCTCACGTTCCCGGCAAAGCTGTCTTAAATCATTGAATATTTTTGAAGGAGGCTGCCATATTTCCAACTGCCTTTCCAATCCAAATCTCGCTATGGCTTGTGAAGCGCTCTTGTCAGTAATAGTCTTTATGTCAAGTGTTCTCGCATAATTACTGATCTTGTTAGGTAAAACGATACTAATTTGTTTTTGAGTACTGCATAGATAATAGGCTAAGGATTCATGATAAACTCCAGTTGCTTCCATTATGTACCGCACTTCTGTCGCAGTTGACGTCTGCTTATTTACCCATGATACAAGGCTTAAAAACCTTTTTAGTATTGGGAAATACTTTGTAGGCATAAACTTCTATGCTGATCTGCTCATCCATTCGACCAAGCGATACAACTAATTCTTTTTGAGCAACATCAATTCCTACTGTCTGCTTTAATAATACCTTCATCTTATCTGGTTTAGGTAAGTGATAACCTTTTTTCATCTTTTCTCCTGACTAGATATACTGGCTACGCAACCCATAATTATGATTGAGTTCCTTACATTCTGTTCAGATTCTAAAAGGTTAAAGAAGAGGAGGCAGTCTCTTTTCTTGAATATACCATAAGGCTATTTAAAGCAAAATCTGCTCTCGCCCTTCTTCACTTAGATTATATTATACAAACATAGGAGAAGCAAAAGAATGTCGCACGGTTGATGGTCATCTATTAATTATCCTTCCATTCCTGGAATCCGTCGAACAGGTTCTCAATATTCTCAAATTCTATAAATGCGATAAGCTCTTTTTTCAGCTGGCTCTTAAACCCCCTGAGACAGTTAAATTCTTTTAATGTTATAACCGACAGCTCACCTATGGTATTTACCTCCAATAGCTCGAAAAAACTGTACATTCTTTTGCTAAAGGGAAAATTGCACTCGTTCAGTAGCTTTTCCAAATCCGGGACAGTGGCATTATCATGTTTCCCCATTATTCCACCCTCAGCCTCGCTGCACTTTTTTTCAGCTCCGTAAGGACTTTTTTGTAATGGTCAATATCATCAAGTACGCCGGTCACATTTTTTACTTTTCTAAAAGTATCTTGATAAATCTGCCTGATCCTCTCGTTGGTCAACCCATAAAGTTCAGACACCTCATTACTCGTCTTTTTTCGATCAACAACTTATGCATAATTTCATACTCCCGAACTGTCAGAACCTTTCTTGACATTTCGAGGTAAAATTTATTGGTTCGGTCGATAATACGATCGTCAAATTGTTTCATGAGCTTATAGCGTTACTATACTTACATCTTTAGGCTATAGTTTAAAACTGAAGGGATTATTGCAACAACTTACCTTCAGAAAATAAATATTTGATTGCCACATCTTTAACTGCTTCACTAAAATAATATTTCCCTGCTACTAATTGGTCAGCCGCTCGCTTAATCTCCTCGGGATCACAACCCTTTTGAAGGTATCCTTTTGCGCCTGCCGCCACCATCTTTACGACATTCTCCTCATCACCATGTACACTGAAGGCCAATATTTTGACCGTGGGATAGGACTGGGTTAATTGCCGCGCAGTGGCGAATCCATCCATTACAGGCATATTGATGTCCACGATACATAGCTTTGGCTTCTCAGGCAGAAGCGCTATTGCTTCAAGTCCTTCTTTTCCGTCTGCTGCCTGTAAAATAACCGTGTAATTAAAGCTTTCAAGATAATTTGCTACAGCATTGCGAAGCTTGGCATGGTCGTCAATTAAGGCAATCATAATTGGGCTATCGTTTTTCATTTCCTTGCATATTTGGCGAATAGTGCCGGATGAACAGACTTCAGGATTATACAGGTAGTTCGGCCAACAGCATTCAATAGTGTTGAAAGTTTGTGACTCTGTACGAATCAAAATGCCATGCCGGGTTTTGGAGGATGCCTTGTCCCTTCGGACTAATTAGATGGGATGCCATAAAAAAGTATGGCGCAGGCCACAACACTTACCGGCATTGAGGCACTGGTATGCCCGACCACGAATAAGCGAGCGCCCACGCCAATGGCATGAGCGTTCCTACTTATTGTCTCGCGGTCTTTAAAAATTACCAGTTTTCAATGTCGAGACTTAAAGCAAAAACACTTTAAGAGTTTTCTATATTTTACACAAACATAGTGACGTCTTTGATTTTATCCAATGTTTCTGTTAAAGAAAAGGTTATTAAACAAAATACCCCGAAAAGTATTTCGGGGTATATGCTCAACCTAATCGCTGCTATTAAACTGAAAACTGACCTGCCTTTCATTTCCAAAATTATCGGATATCCATACATCAAATGACTGCGACACAACAGATGCAGATGTATAATAAAGCCTGAATTGCAAATCAGGCAATTCATAGAGGTCATTCGGCAGGTAGGGCGGATCGTCAAAATACTGCAAAGTGCCCTGTCCTTCAAACTGGAAATAGCGAATAAAATAACGGGTATTGCTGTAATTTCCTGTGGGCTGGATGGTAAACCGTAACTCTACCGTCTGTTCGTCGGCAATCTCATCCGGAACCGGCATAACAGAAACCCCAAAAGGGAAGTTGTCCTGTATATTAAGTTCCTCTTCTTCACAGGAAGAATTTAAAAAACATCCTGCTGTTACCATTAAGAGTACCAATATTTGTTTACCTGTGTTTAAAATGTTTCTCATCTGCTTAAATATTAGAAATTAAATCGTAATCCTGCGCCAAGGGACGGTCGAAATTGTTCTAATGAAGTCCCCCCATAACATCCTGGCGCGACCCTGCAGTATCAATACCATGCTGTCGAACAAATAAACTTCACAAGACAACCTCCCGCCGGCCCCATAGACAAAGCCCTCATCGTTCAGAATTTTAGCCCTATCAAATAACATATCATTTCCGCGATTTATAGTTTCATAACCACCGACACCGGTTATAGCTGCGTAGAATGCCACAGCTTTTTTCCTGTCTGCCAGAAGGCTGAAACTATACCCGGCTTCCCCTAAGAACGTTTCCAAGGGTATATTTGTGCCTTTATAGGAGGCATAGCGATGGGAATACTCGGCTCCATACAATTGGTAATTGCCTCTCTTGGTCATAGCTGCCAGGGCTACTCCGACAAAGTAATTCTTGTGAGGACTGTCTGCTGAGAAGGTTCCAGCCGACACCTCCAATCCCATCTGGCCGGGAAGCATGCGCTGTGCATAGCCTGAAGTGACCAGCCATAAAACCAAAACTGTAAAAATTAACTTTTTCATATCAGCTTGCTTTATCGTTGCTTAATCTTCAGCTGCATGTCCTCAATGCGCCTGGCGCTGACAAGGTCTGAATTGTAAACTTCCAAAACCTGGTGCCTGCCACCGCTTTTCTCAAAAATCTCTATCAGCAGCACTTTATCATCGTCGATTGTAAACTGGTCCAAAAGGAAAACATTCTGCTCCCTGCTTTGCGACGTGATGGGCATAAGCGGCTTGTACATACGCAGAGCCGTGAGGTTTCTTTCCTGTGCAACGGTACGTTTCGCCACCTTTTTGTCAACCACTTTGAAGTTCACGAAGTCAATACGGAATGGGACATTTGTATTGTTGCGCAACTCCGTATGAAAATAAAAGCTGCCACGGTGAATGTATATTCCCTTAAGGAGGAACTGAATGCCGTAACTTTTAGACCCTATATGCCGTATCAGGCGTTTGTCCTTTTGGTATATTGTCTCCAGCAGCAGCCCGGCCACTGATGGGGAACTACTCCCAAGCTCTTCAAAAAGCACGTCGTTACTGGAGTTTCTTTGCAATGTCCTGCCCATTTTCAAAAGGTCGTAACTCAGTACATAAGGATACGGGCTGTAGTACACGTTGAAGCTGTAGAAACATCCGTCCTCAGTAATGACCGAGAAATTCGTTTCTTCCTCGAAGTCCCGAACTGCCGCCTTTACACGGAGCACATTGTCAGCATCCTCTGCCTTCCCCGCGACAAGGTAATCACTGCCCAAATCAATGTAACGGATGGCAGAAGGAAAGATCAGATGGCTGGTCTTATCGAAGGTGACCTCCATTTCATACGGTTCGATTTTTCCGATTTCAAGAAGGTTGGGATTTTGTGCAAATCCCTGCATAGCCGTAAGGCTGGTTAAGGCAATAGCGAATATTGCCACTACTTTTTGAATAGTGATTTCATCTTTTAAAAAAATTTAGTTTAAACGTTATTTTTTGGAAACAAGGAAGACTTGGTGACCCGCCTTAAGGGCGACTTTTTGGACCCTTACTTTTTTTGAAAAGTAACCGGAGACACCCTGGACGACACCCCTGCTAAGATCGGCAGCAATCTGCTGTCCTGCCGAGCGTGTGAGCATCATATTAGTGCCTGCTGTTTGGCTCATATTAGCTGCCATTTCGCTGGCTGCACCGACTTCAGGCGTTATTGGAACATTTAGCCCAAGTTGCCCGTCTATATCATACACCAGTATTTCTACCGGTATAATGTTGCCCTGATGCTCAATTGAAGAAATTTTTAATTGAAGGCGACCTCCCTGAAATTTAGCCGAGGCCGTCAACAAGGCTCCCTGAGGGATTGTCATGCTTGCAGCATGCGCGGTTTCGAGCAGCCTCAGCTTTACGTTTCCCTCCCCTGCAATGGTTTGGCTTTCGTGTACACAGGCACGGATACCGTTCCTGATTTGAGGTGTCTGCTGCTGCTTGACCGCACTGCGAAATACCGTTTGGTTTCCGGCTTGGTTGCGCGGGGAGGAAAAATTTATAACCGCTTCCTGCGGTAATGCGGAAACGACATTTTTCCTTTCCTGTCGGAACGCTACAAACGATTCTTTTGCGGTAGGCGCCGCAGAATCTTTTTTGTGGCCGGGCCTGTACCGCCCGGAAAATATTTTGCTGCCATCTCATAGGACTTTTCCATAAGGGCAAGCTGGTTCTGCATCGGATCCTGAACGGCTTTCTTTTGGGAGAGTTCTGCCTTCATCGCTTCAAGCTCCTTTCGCAATGCCTCATTCTCATCATTATTTTGATAAAACGAGCCAAGGGTGCTTTGTACATTGCGATAACTGCTTAATGCATTGCCGCCATTCTGCGGATCCGGCTGCTCCATGACTTCGGGTTCCGGCACCACCTCCTGTTTTGTAGAATCGGAGCTCCAATAATCAGACAGTGTCTGAAGCGATTTTCTTTTTTCCTGATCCCTTTTTTCCAGCAGTTCCTGCTCATAGGCTTTTTGCTTATCGGATTGCAATCCTGCATCGGTGGCCTGTGGTACAGCATCATTTATCCCCACCTTTTCCAAAGGGTTTTCATTTTCGCCCGATGGCGAAAATATCAGGTACATGCAGCCGAGGAATACTGCGCCCATCAGCGCGAATATTAGCGGCTTCCTAAGGCGTTCTGCTTTATTTATGTTCCCATCCGGAAGCTGTGCAGCTTCCTTTCCAGGGTTCCCTTCTGTAACCCTTACGACCTGCTTCTTTTTTCAGTCTCTTTCATAATTTATCGTTTATAGGTATGTAAAATTGTGTCCTTCATTTTATGTGAAGATTTAGAATTAAGCACCGGATTTTCAATATGCCTGTACTCCATCACCTTACCGGGCGAGCTGACATCGTATAAGTATCCAATGTAAACACCAACGCTGATAGCCAGATAAGCGGCAAAAAGCAAAACAGTAAATTTGCGTTGCCTGTCACGAGGCAGCGCCTGCCAGCGGGCTTCCTGCTTTTCCATCCACCGGCTGATTGAATCCCTCATTTTCATCGTTAAAATCTTAGCGTTCTATGGTTTCAATGTCGTTGTTCTGAAGGACACTGAATTTCTCAATAGTGAAACCTTGCGGGTTGCTGTCGGAACGAACCGAGTTAACAAGGCTGCATGAAGTTATCAGGCTCCGGTTGGTCACATTGCTGCTGCGGATAATGCTTTGCCTCGCATAGGTCGTTACAGCGTATGGATACTTATCAAAATTGCAGACAACACTATCAACTTCTATCCTTTGCTGTATATTCCCGGAAATGATCCTGTTGTAATATCCTTTCTCAGAAAGGTCTTTATAATAATCAAAGGCACTTTTATCTGCCAGGTTGAAAGCCCGTTTCATGTTGCTTTCTATGGCATTTTTTTCCGGCGCAAGGGTAAAGAACAGCTCATGAAAACGTCTTACGTGCTCGCGAGCTTCTACCGGCCTGTTGATTGACGCGTCCTGTGATAGGGCCAGCATCAGAGACTTGCCATTATCAAGGACATAAATTTTCTGTCTTTGTTCCTGTGCAAACTGATACGATTGCCAGACTGCAAATCCTGCTACAAGAATGCAAAGAGCTGCAAAGATTATGGCGTACAGCCTGATTTGCCTGAAGCTGTTTTCTATGTTCCTTAAAATTTTAAATTCCATCTTTTCTATTATTATTTGTTCATTAGCCTTCCGCTGATATTCCCGGCACCCGCCCCTGAGACTGCACCCGCAACGTTCCCTGTTTTTTGCGCAGCCTGGTTAACATTTCGGGTATAATTTCCTGCGCCGCCAGCCTGAATGATCCAGCCTGTAACCGTCGGGATGGTAAAATATCCGATGATGCCGATAATCATAAATATGATATAAACCGTAGATGAGCTGTCAGGAATGTAGTTGGGATCGGAAAGGCTCTCTATATCTTTCTGAAGGATCAGTGTCTGAATCTTTGCAAGCATAGCGCTGAAGAGGTCTGCAACAGGCAGCCACAGATACACGCTGATGTACCGCATCAGCCATTGCGTCAACGTGGACTGAAAACCTTCCCAAACCGATATGGCAAAAGCTATTGGCCCCAGTATCGAAAGCACAATGAGGAAAAATGTACGGATAGTATCAATAACCAGAGCGGCAGCTTTGAAAAGTATCTCAATAAACTCCCTGAACCCGTCCTTAATGCTTTTTTCAAGATTATACATTTCGCGCTCCAAATACATCCCTGACATTGTCATAAGGTCTCCGGGCGACCATCCCAATTCTTCGAGCTTCTTATCAAATTCTTCGTCTGAAACCAAATAAGCGGTCTCAGGATTTCGCATCATTGCTTCACGTTCCAGTTGATCTTTCTGCTGCTGTAGTGTATTAAGGTCAAACACCTGGCCTTCCAATATCCCATGCGTTCCGGTCACTACAGGGCTTAGCACTGCATTGATAGTTCCAAGCACCATAGTAGGAAAGAACATAATGCAAAGGCCTAGAGCGAATGGCCTAAGAAGTGGGAAAACATCTATGGGCTCAGCACGGCTCAGGGCCTGCCACACCTTAAGGGCTACATAAAACAGCGCTCCCAAACCGGCAAGCCCTTTGGCAATTGTCGCCATCTCTGCCGAAAGCGGTACCATTTCATCATAGAGTGACCGCAGTACCTGGTGAAGATTTTCGAATTCCATAACCTTATTAATTACCAGTATTTTTCATTTGGCCTGCCGTACAATTCCAATACCCTCTTTGTATCGTTTGCTTTCTTTGCACGGATAAGGCTTACTGAAATATTCTTATTGGTATAGTAGCGTACCAGGCTATGATACTGCTTTACTTCACCATAAACTTTGTCGATAATATCCATACGCTCTTTATCGTTCAGGGATAAGCTCGACGCAGTGATAATCTGCTTGAGTTCCTTCAGGAGCTCGGCGCTCTCGTTGAGCAGTTTGGAATAACCGAAGCCAATTGCATTGAGTTCCTGCGCATTAAAATTTGGATCGTTCATCATTTTTCCGAAATTCACAACATAAATCTCAGAAATGTCACCAACCATAAGAACTGTCAGCTGCACTTTACGGGCATCCTTCACCAGATTGTTCACTGCCTTAAGTGCGTCGTAGTATTCTTTACCCTGCTGATAGACCTTTTGCACTTCCTTGAAGCTGTCCAAAGTATTGGCAGCAGTGGCGGATGTCTGCACAATCTCCTGAGCGGTGTTGACAATTCCCTGAGCCAGGTTCGTCGGGTCGGAAACCACCCATTGCGCCCTCATCGGTGCGGTGGCAAACAGCGTTGCACCCAGCACCATAAACAAAAATTTTCTCATTGTATTTGATTTTTAAATTATTTGTACACTTATTATTTATCCCTTCTTTCTCCTGCGATCCGCTTTATTGCCAGTTCAACATTGCCTCCAAGTTCTGCGGCCAATTGCATGATTTCCAGTTTTTCAGTCTCTTCGGTAGTGTAAGCCAAGTATTCTTCAAGGCTTACCTCAGTCGCATATACCGCCGAATGTGTCCCGCCAAGGCCAATCCAGACTTCCTTGTAAAGACGGGTTGCATCATTGTTCATGTTTATGGAAAGTACCTGTGCCTTTTCCTTGTCGGTCAAACCAAGCATCGCTTGTATGTCATCGAATTTATTCATGTACTTCCGCTGGTCAAGGAGGATCTTGCAGTCGGAATTATTGATGATGCTTTCCTTTACAATTGGTGACTGGATGATATCATCCACTTCCTGGGTTACCACAATCGCTTCACCGAAGAATTTGCGGACAGTCTTGAAAAGGTACTTTATGTACTCAGCCATACCTTCTTTCGCTATGGCTTTCCATGCTTCTTCAATAAGGATCAGCTTCCGGATACCTTTTAGCCTTCGCATCTTATTGATGAAAACTTCCATAATGATGATGGTCACGATAGGGAAAAGTATCTTGTGGTCTTTGATGGCATCGATTTCAAAAACGATAAAGCGTTTGGAAAGCAGGTCGAGCTGCTTGTCAGAATTTAGCAGGTAGTCGTATTCACCGCCCTTATAATATGGCTCCAGTACGTTAAGGAAATTGGCAAGGTCGAAGTCTTTTTCCCTAACATGCTTTTCTTCCAGTACCTTACGGTAATCTGATTGCACATAATCATAAAAACCATTGAAGGATGGCCGCTCAGAACCATTTTTTATCTTTTCTATATAACCGCTCACGGCATTGGAGAGTGCCACCTCCTCAGAACGTGTCGGCGGCTCATCGTCTCGTTTCCATAGGGTTAGTATAAGCGTTTTGATACTTTCGCGTTTCTCGATGTCAAATACCCCATCATCGGTGTAAAAGGGGTTGAAAGCTATGGGATTGTCCTCAGTGTAGGTGAAATACACACCGTCGTCTCCTTTTGTCTTGCCTTTTATCAGCTCACACAAACCCTGATAACTGTTCCCCGTGTCCACAAGCAGCACATGCGCGCCCTGCTCATAATACTGACGTACCATGTGGTTGGTAAAGAAAGATTTTCCCGATCCTGACGGGCCCAGGATAAACTTATTCCTGTTGGTGATTATACCACGCTTCATAGGAAGATCCGATATGTCAAGATGGATAGGCTTTCCGGTGAGGCGGTCAGCCATCTTTATTCCAAACGGCGATGCAGAATTCTGGTAATTAGTTTCCTCTGTGAAAAAGCATAAGGCGGGCTCGATGAATGTATAAAAACTTTCCTCACTCGGGAAATCACCCGAATTCCCCGGAATACCCGCCCAGTACAGTGTCGCAACATCTGCGGTATTGTGCCTGGGTTTGCATTCCATAAGTGCCAATGCACTGCCTGTATCGTTTTTAAGCTGCTTAAACTCAATGGGGTCATCAGACCATGACATTACATTAAAATGTGCCCGGATAGAAGAAAGCCCGAAAGAGTGCGCTTCATTGAGATAGCGTTCGATCCATTCCTTGTTGATCTGGTTGCTTCGGCTGTAACGCGCGAGCGAATGCATGTTTCGCGCTGACTTTTCAAATTTCCTGAGGTTCTCCTCACTATTATCCAAAAAGATATACTGGTTGTAAATATGGTTGCAGCTGAGCAGCAACCCCACTGGTGCCGCGAAAGACAAGCGGCAATCACTTCGGTCAGTGGAAAGCTTTTCATAGCGCGTATCTGCCGCAACTGTACCGGGAAGGTCACCGGTATCGGATAAAGTGTGCAGGCATAGCCTGTTGTTCCCGATTCTCACTTCTTCAGCGCCCAGGGCTATGTCCTGCATCGGGGTGCCTGCCTCTCTGGACAGGGTGAAATACTGTTCCAGCAATCCCTGGACATCATCAGTACCGGCAATCTCCTCTTCAGTCAGCCGTTCAAGCTTTACAAAACCACTATCATTGATAATCCGCTCGAATTGGGCCACAGCCTCCATAAAGCGGTGCATGGCCTCCTTGTCCTGCATTTCCTTCGGGACGAGAGCTCCTTTGCAAAGGGTCGAAAAATTGCTCTGCATTCTCATGCGGTCCTTGGTAGTTTTGGTAATGAATACATAACAGTAGTGGTTCAGGAACGGCCGTTCGTTAAAATGCTGCTGATACGATTTGCCTAAAAAACTCAGGCCGTCTTCCGCAATGTTTGGAGCGTAGTTCTCTTTTATATACCAGTCCTGTTTATGGATCACAGTGTAGTCGGGCAATGTCTTAATCGCTTTATACCAGGCCGAATGAATTGCTTCATATTCAGCGGATGCTACCGTAAAGAGCTCAGGCAAATGCACCCTGAAGCAGGCAGTGACGTCAGCCTCTTTAGAGACGATGCAATTATTCTCGACGGCTAAAAGTGGAAACTTATATTCCAATGTGGCAGATTTGGAAATATTTTTCATAGTGAAGCTGCTTTAGGAGTTGTTTTTAGATAGCGCGGTATTGCCCTTCGGCAGATGATGTAGCGTGGGTGCCTCTTTCGGGCAGCAATTTTCATCAGGCCATGCTCGCCGTATTTTTTATTAAGGGCGAACGTTTGCCACACAATGAATGATGCCCCACCGGCTCCGATCCCAAGACAGATGTAAGAGCTTATCCCTCCGATATACAGCACCATGACCAATACCAGTATTCCAAGTAAGCCACCAGCGAATATGAACAGGTATTGGGCTTTCAGGCCCTTAAACTCCACTGTCCTGCCAATCCCTTTGTTTATATTATAATTATTCATAGACGCCGGGTTACAGGAAGAATGAGCGCAGTATCGTAGCAGCAACAATCAGGAAAATACAGGCACCAAACCAGCTCGCAGCCGTTTTGCTGGTATCCGGATCTCCACTACTGAACTTATTGTAAACCTTTACGCCTCCTATAAGGCCAACCACAGCGCCTATGGCATAGATCAATTGTGTAGCCGGGTCAAAATAGGACGTAACCATCTGTGTTGCTTCATTGATACCGGCCGACCCGTCGCCCTGAGCAAACACTGCGAATGCCGATAGGAACAGCAAACCTGTCAGCAATACTTTTTTTCTTTCTTTTAGCATGATTAATCACATTTAGAAATTATACTTATCCCGCTTACCGCGAGCTTCGGGACAAAGGTGTGATAGAAATAGAAGCACGAAAGCAAAGTTTCGCCGTAAGGAAATGATTGGCATCGGGAGGCGCTCTTGTGATGGATCTATTAAAAAAAAGCATCGGGATTACTCTCCGATGCTTTATCATACGTTTGCTATTGTCACATCCTTCGACCCTTGTTCCCGGGTTGCTGCGGTTCCTTCATTTGTTGCAATCCTTTTCTTTGCTCTTCCCGTTTCCGCTCTATAGAACGGTTGCTTTTAATGAGATCAACCAAAAAAGTTTCTTTCCACGGCACATGCCTGGCCTCGAATTGCATTGCCAGTCCATTTATCCGAAGCCCATGCTTCATGTCGAAGCCATACTTCCGGTTCCAGCCGATACGGTCCAGTAACCTTTCCGAAGGGAACTCTACGGTAATAATGTCCTTTGGCAGGCCTTTGATATTGCGGTAGTCCGGTTCCTGGAACTCGTGGGTTTTGGGATTGTATGGAATGGTATATGTCCTTTTATCTTCATCATAGTAATTCTCAATCGGAAAATTTAATTCCCCTGGAAAGGAAATCATCTTTGGGGCGCAACATATCCATACGGATATCCACATAGAAAATATGGCCACTTATTGTCAGGGTCGGCAATACCCCTTTATTTACCCTTAAATCAAAAGAGACAGGATCGACCAACAGGTCAAAATCTGTAGTGGCCTTAACCTGGTCAATACTTATACAGAAACGTTTCGCCATCCCTTCCGGATCCAGGACAGTGAATCCGGGCAACGCTATAACTGCATCCGTTCTCTGATAAAAGCCCGGTATATTCTTTCTTTCCTTATTGTAGTCAAAACGGTAGCCATCCCAAAAGTCAGCCATATCCGTGCAGGCGATTACATTCTCCGGGTTACCAACTTCGGTAAGCCGGAAGCTATTTACGTCCACATAAAAATCAGTTCCTTCAATGGTATAAATCGGCAGTTCGCTTTCCATATGAATTGTTTTAGATTAAAAGCAGGGTGTTTCTATCAATACGTTGGTAAAAAGATAAAAGGATTGATTACAAACTATAATCAATCCTTTTTTGCTTTGGCACTTGTCAGGCAAAATCGCCTATGTCAAAATTCTCTAAATAATTATTCCGCAAAACGGAAGAACCGGATCCCATTTCCGACCCCAGGCTTTTTTCCAGCAGCTTCGCGATTCTCTGCGAAGCGTCCGGCATCGCTTGTTCCAAAAGACTGAAAAGATCGGTTCCCTGAATCTTTTGAACAATATCCACTACTTGTCTTTCCAAGGCGGGCTCCAACGTTTCTTGTTGAAGCAACGCTTGCGTAGCGCTCAGTTCATCGAAGGTAACCCCTGTGGCAAAACCATCTTCGTCATTTGGCGGCCCGTAGCTGCTCCATTCCTCATCTTCTTCTTCATACAGGTCTGGCCCTTTGTCAAAAACTTCATCCAGCTCTTCCTGCGGAATTGCACTAAAACCTTCTTCCTTGGTTTCCATAGCAAAATTATGAGGTTGGGCCACCTGCTTTTCTTTTTGGCCTTCACGGGCGGCAATCGTCACAGAGTGTCTTTCCAATGGTTTCGGGCTACCCATTATTTCATGCTCAATTTTTGTGGATTCCGATGATTCATTCTTGTCGCGTTTCCATCTTATAACTATTTTATCCTGTAACAGTAATCCAATTACAGCCAGCAGGCATAGAATTATAATTGCTTCCATATCTATAAAATTGGTTTATATTTTTCATTAAAGCTTTTGGTTATCTGTTCCCCAAATTCCTGAAAATGATAATCCAACAGATTATCCAAATAGGCATAAATGGTAATTTTGTCTTCTCCGATCACCTGCACTATCCTTGAAAGTTTTTCATGGAAATCCGGCCTGATGTACACCGTCTTGCCATCACGGGCATTAGTTTCAGCCTTTTTAAAGAAAATGCTTTCGTAGTTCCCTTGCGATTTGTTCTTTGTCCTGTCTTTTTCCCTGACAGGTTGTGCCCGGGGCGGACCGATTCGATTTTCTTTGGCAAGGTCTGCCGGTTGCCCAGGTAATGTAAGGCCTTCCTTCTTTACGCCATCGACCATGAGGTTCATCATTGCTTCTTCATCGATATCGGAACCGGCTTTTCTTTTATTATTTTGGTCCATAGCACTACAACTTTATAATCCTTAAAAATTCCTCCATGAATTGGTCCAACTGGGTGGATTTCATCAAACGTTCATCTGCCGGCATTACCGTTGAGCGAAAAATGGCTTTGCTATCCATTTCGCTCTCTTTTCGAAAGCGGGTGCTGTTTTTAATCCGGCTTCGCATAAGGCTTAATCCCAGTTCCGCTATGAGCTTATTGTAAACATCATACAAAGGTGTGCTTTCCCTGCCATCGACCTGATTCCAGAACAGGTTGATGGACTCAATCGAGGTTTCACCTTTTTTCATAATCACTTCCTGAAGCAGCTGTGTAAAGATGAGCGTACTTTCCATTACCAGGCGGTCTGCCATAATTGGGGTAAAAATATGGTTCATGCCGGCTAGGGCCTTCAGGATACCCGGGGTATTGACCGTCCCCGGCAGATCAAAGAAAAGCGCGTCGATGGCCACCGGAGAAGTTTCTATAAAATTAATCGCGGACTCCAATACTTCTTCCGCCCTGCTTTGTATAATGGGATAGGCCTTTTTATTGATTGTGCTGAATTGCCGGAATGCCATTTTTTTCAAAACCTCGTTTTCCATGACCATTGCCAAATCCCTGGATTTCATTTTGACAAGGCTGTGTTGGGGAAAATCTGCATCGAAGACGGCGACATTATAGCCCAGACGGTAGTGCATCACACTTGCGGCAAGGGTTGTAAATGTACTTTTGCCAACGCCTCCCTTTTGTGAAGAAAAGGCGATAAATACTGTTTTATGATTTGTTTCCATATATAAATGATTTTAGAAGTTTACCATACTCACATGCGGCACTACATCCGTAGATAGGTATGTTGGCTACAACCTGCATAGGTGCATATGCAGTGGCAACCGTAAATAAAGATGTATGTGGTTACCTAATCAGCTGCATGCACATCTTCATACGCACTTAATTATTCACATAGGCATATGATAAATTATATAAGTATGTGCTGCGGTAGAGCAGCTTGCACATCTGTGCTTACATATGCAGGTTGGTACGTACATATCTTGCTATGGTGTTATATATGGACAAAGGAATGCAGATGGGTACTTACTTTCTCAGTAATGGTTTTGTTTGTCCACTGATGGCAATACTCGGCGTTGTTGCATTGTGCAATGCTTTCCACTTCCCGCCTTTACTTTGTATTGGCGGTATACCAGCACTATGACTCTTGCCTCCCGACAGGGTTGAACCGTAACCGTTAATGGCTTTTAGGCCATTTATCCTGCTTACTCCAATCCATCCCGAAGGGTGGATTTTCTGTTCTACAGAACAGAGCAAGTTATGTTTTGAGGCACCCGAAACAGGAAGGGTGCCTCAAAACAACTTGCCCTTGCAGGGGGCTGGAAAACGCCCTCCGAAGTCGGGGTTTTGTTAATTATTGAAAATGGATTTATGATGAGTGATGACAACAAAAAACATAACAAAGGCGGCCGTAAGCCAAAGCTTAACCGAAGCTGCCACCGATATGTGTTTCGGCTGACAGATCAGGAAAATGTTCGGTTTTTATCCCTGTATGAAGCCTCGGGCATGAATAATAGGGCCAAATTTATCATTTCGCTTCTCTTCCAGCGTGAGATCCGGATGGTCAAAGTGGATGTGCCTGCGATGGATTACCATACACAATTGACAAAATTGTTTGGGCAATTTCGCGCTGTTGGTGTAAACTACAACCAGATTGTCAAGATACTTTACCGTAATTTCTCTGAGAAGAAAGCCGCAGCTTATCTGTTTAAGCTGGAAAAACAGACTGTCGAGATGGCTTCATTGTGCCGGCAGATAATCGAATTAACCCAGGAATTTGAAAGCAAATATCTTGGTAAAAGACCTGAAAAATGATTGCAAAAATAGGGAAAGGCGAGAATATACTTGGTGCGCTTTCTTACAACCAGCACAAAGTGGATAAGGAAAATGGGAAGGTATTGCTCACTCACAAGATACCTGACACGTTGGATAATCGCTATTCGGTAGCTACAATATGTCGCTATTTTGAGCCCTACCTGCTAGCTAACAATAAAACGGAAAAGCCTGTCCGGCATATTTCGCTCAACCCTGATCCCGAGGACAAGGTTACTGACGACAAGTTTAGGGATATGGCATCGCAGTATATGAAGGAGATGGGTTACGGTAACCAGCCCTATATTGTATATAAGCATACTGACATTGAGCGCACCCATATACATATTGTGACTACGTGTGTTGAATTGGACGGAAAAAAGATCCCTGACAGTTACGACCATCCACGTTCCATGGCTATTTGCAGAAAGCTGGAAGAGCAGTACGGCCTTAAGCCCGCCCTTGAAACAAAGGAATCGCAAAATGAACGATTGTTCAAACCCGTGGAATACGCACGCGGCAATGTTAAGGCCAATATTGCTTCTGTTATACGTCACCTACCAAAGTATTACAGTTACCAAAGCTTTGGCGCTTATAATGCTTTGCTGTCACTTTTCAATATTACTGCTGAAGAGGTAAAAGGGGAATTGGGTGGACAACCCCGCCATGGCCTTGTATATTTTGTACTGAACGAAAACGGAGAAAAAGCAAGCCACCCGTTCAAAGCGTCACTGTTCGGGAAAAATGCAGGACTGGCACAGCTCCAAAGCCATTTTGAACATTCTAAGGAAAGGATGAATGGCAGCAAAGTCAGGCCTATTCTAAAAAACACAATCGAGATCGCCATGCATAGTGCAGGTAATGAGGCCGCTTTCAAACAGCAGCTTAACGAGCAAGGCATTAACGTAGTGATTCGTCGCAACGCGGAAGGACGGATTTACGGCATGACCTTTATTGACCATGAGAGCCGTTCGGTCTGGAACGGTTCCCAATTAAGCAAAAACCTTTCAGCCAATATGTTTAATGATTGGTGGAAAATGGAGCAAAAAAACACATCCGCCAGTCTTTCACAAGAGGAAACTAAAGCACCGCTACATGAGCCTGAACAACAGCCACACCATCTATTTGACTTCGCAAATACCGATAACCGCAATGATGAAGCGAACAATGAATTTTCAAGCCTACTTCCCGAATCTCAGGGCGAAGATTACGAGGAACTTGCTTTTGAAAACCGTATGAAAAAAAGAAAAAGAAAACCAGGATCAAACAGGGCATAATTTAATAATAACGCCAAACTAAGCCATTACTGGACATATAAAGCCATTCATCGATGGGTGCCGTGGCAGTTTCTAAATTCAGCTTTTAAAAATTACAAAGTATGCAAGGGGAAGACGATCTTAGGGGGTTAGCCAAAATTATGGCGTTTATGCGTGCAGTAAGTATAATTTTAGTGCTGATGCATTTTTACTGGTTTTGTTACGGATTCTTTTTGGATCGTGGCTGGACACTCGAAATTGTAAATAAAGTGTTGGGGAACTTTCACCGGACGGCAGGACTATTTTCAAACACCCTCTACACGAAGTTGTTTGCCCTTGTGTTGCTTGCTCTCAGTTGTTTGGGAACCAAGGGTGTAAAAGACGAAAAGATTACATGGCCAAAAATATATAGCGGATTATGCATTGGATTTATACTGTTCTTATTTAATTGGCCCCTGTTAAAACTCACGGCTACGGTAGCCACTTACCTTTATATTCTTACTACATCGGCAGGCTATATAAGCCTAATGGTTGCCGGTGTATGGATGAGCCGCTTATTGCGTAACAATCTTATGGATGATGTTTTCAATAATGAAAACGAAAGTTTCCAACAGGAAATCCTACTGATGCAAAATGAATATTCGGTCAACCTGCCTACAAAATTCTACTACAAAGGAAAATGGAATAATGGCTGGATCAATGTGGTGAATCCCTTCAGGGCGACTATAGTTTTAGGAACGCCCGGCTCCGGTAAATCGTACGCCATCGTTAATAACTACATCAAGCAGCATATTGAGAAGGGTTTCTCGATGTATATCTATGACTTCAAGTTTGATGACCTGTCCACCATCGCATATAACCATCTTTTGAAACACACCGATAAATATAAGGTCAAGCCCAAATTCTATGTTATAAATTTTGACGACCCCCGTAGGAGCCATCGCTGCAATCCCATAAATCCCGATTTTATGACAGACATATCAGACGCCTATGAATCTGCTTATACCATCATGCTAAACCTGAATAGAAGCTGGATACAGAAACAGGGTGATTTCTTTGTAGAATCGCCAATTATATTGCTGGCTGCTATAATTTGGTTCCTGAAAATCTATGACAATGGGAAGTACTGTACTTTCCCCCATGCTATAGAATTGCTGAATAAAAAATACGCTGATGTCTTTACCATATTAACTTCGTATCCTGAACTGGAGAATTATCTTTCTCCATTTATGGATGCCTGGCAGGGAGGTGCGCAGGATCAGCTTCAGGGACAGATTGCCTCAGCAAAAATCCCACTCTCGCGCATGATTTCGCCACAACTTTATTGGGTGATGACAGGAGATGATTTTTCACTCGATATTAATAATCCGAATGAACCCAAAATTTTATGTGTCGGGAATAACCCCGACCGCCAGAACATATATTCGGCTGCACTGGGACTTTATAATTCGAGAATTGTAAAGCTTATCAACAAGAAGGGGCAGCTTAAAAGTTCAGTTATCATAGACGAACTTCCCACCATTTATTTCAGGGGACTGGATAATCTTATTGCCACAGCTCGAAGCAACAAGGTAGCCGTTTGCTTAGGCTTTCAGGACTATTCTCAATTAACACGGGATTATGGTGACAAAGAAAGTAAAGTCATTCAAAATACGGTCGGTAATATATTCAGTGGCCAGGTCGTGGGAGAAACCGCCAAAAACCTCTCAGAACGCTTTGGTAAAGTGCTACAGAAGCGGCAGAGTATGACCATAAACCGTAATGATAAATCAACCTCAATTTCGACGCAAATGGACAGTCTCATACCGGCATCTAAAATTTCTACCCTCACCCAGGGCATGTTCGTCGGGGCTGTGTCCGATAACTTTGACGAGCGTATAGAACAAAAGATTTTCCATGCCGAGATTGTTGTGGATAACGAGAAGGTGTCAGCTGAAACGAAGAGTTATCAAAAGATTCCTGAAATCCTTTCATTCATAGACGATAATGGTTCTGACAAAATGAAAGAGGATATTGAAGCTAATTACCGACAGGTAAAATTGGATATAGTCCATGTTATTGAGACTGAATTGCAACGCATCCAAAATGATCCTGATCTGCAACATCTGGTTCAGCAGAAAAAATAAAGGGATATCGATTATAATACCCCTTACTTGCTAGTGCGGCAGCTCAGCTACCGTATGCCCTTTTAATCCTTCACTTGCTAAAAAAGCGAGGAAGCGTGCGAAAGGCTCAATATTTTGTCCAACACTGGCATGTTCCAGGGCCTGCATATAGTCATCGCGCTTTTCAACCGGAATAACCGTCCAGGGATAACCGCCGGAAGCCAGCATTGCATTCATTAGAAATCTTCCCATTCTGCCATTGCCATCCATATAGGGATGTATAAACACAAATATAAAATGACCTAATGTTGCCCTTACCGAGGCTTCCGGCTCTTCTTCGAGAAGCTCAAATAAAACTGGCATTGCATCGCGCATGGCTTCAACACCTAATGGTACATGTTTGGAATTGCCAATATACACCTGATGGTTTCTATAGCCTGCCAAATCAGCAGGTTTAAGGAGGCCTGCTACCACACTGGGATCAAACAGCTGCCTGTACCACTTAGAGTGGTCTTTATCCACGGCAGTGCCTGCAGTGTTGCCTTCAAGAATTGCTTTTATGGTTTCTTTTACTGATTGGAAGGCCTGATAATAACCCCTTGCGGCCATAGCATCGCGCTGCTGCCTGTCAGCTTCATTCTCCTTGATGTCCCATTTTCCTGAACTTACCTTTTCAATTAATTCGGGTGTTACCCTATAACGTTCGATGGAAAGGGAGTGGTAAGCATCAGTAATGTAAATATCGTCTACATTTTTCATGAATGCTTCATGATCTTCAGGAATTCCCGGTGCGGGAGGAAAGTGCTTTACTACTATTTCACGCATCTGCATCCACATTAACCTTATACGATTAGCATAGGGTGAACGTTCCCTGGCAGGTAACTTAATGGCAATTTTTTCTTCAAAAGGATCCTCTTCCCTTATAACATAATCCGCCTGCTTGAAAGTTTCGATGATCTGGTCGGCAATCCTGTCCCTGCCGATATTCCTAAAGGCACCGGCTAACCTGCCGGCGAGCTTGGTATGTCCATTTTCAAGCAGGACAGGCAACACCTCAGATGCGTCGCGAATCATTGACAGGATTGTGCGGGCATCAATTGCATTGTGGGTATAAACAGCAGCAGTACAATAAATAAGGGCGGTCTGTAAGTTATAAACCCGAAGGCCATTACTGCGAATTTCTGCATATTCTTTTTCCGGCAGTTCCGTTTTCAGGTTAAAGAGGGAAGTATTGTGCGGTAATGGTGTCGGTTTATTATTCGCGTCCGGTGACCTGACAATAAGCTGTTGCGGCACCGACCAGTTGCCCGCATGAAGCAATAGTGACTGGTCTGCGGAAAGGCACCAATTATCTCCATACTTTTTTGTTATGAATTGGGTAACAAAATCCCAGTAAGAACTATACCATGCAGTAGTTTCTCCGTCTTTTTCGGACGGGTTGGATGCTATATACCAACCTTTAGCAACTTCTTTTATAAAGCCATTCTTAACAAGCAATTGCCTGTGTCTTGGATTGGGAATATCATCTGTGTATATACCAACTTTTCCGCTATCCTGCAACTCTTTCAGGACGGTAAGCGCTTCGACAAATCTTTCTTTTGGTGTTGCCATTTCTTTGTAATTTAGAATGTACTAATCTTAGCAAATACAAATGTACTAAAATTAGCAAACATAAATGCGCTAAAATTAGTAAACGTAAATGCGCTAAAATTAGTAAACGTAAATGCGTTAATATTAGCAAACGTAAACACGCTAATTTTAGTCAATGCAAAAGCACGTCTTAAAGCAAAGCTATTATCCAACACGCAGCACAGAACTTTTGTTGTTTTTATCAGTGCTAACATCATTAGGATATTCTGCGACACCATCTTTATCGGGAACGATTGATACCTGGATTTTTCTTTCTAATGAAGATAGCGACGCTTTTAATTCTGCCAATACACTTTCCTTTGACCATACACCATTAACAACTTCTTCAAGAATTGGCAAATCCTTCTTTAGCCCTGATATTTTCTTTTCTTCCTGCTCAATAAGCCCGGGAATTTTCTCAAGGGCATTCAGGAAATTCATAGAAGCAAGCTTTGCATCTCTTGCCATGATCCCATTATTGTAAGTATATTTAATATTTCCTTCCCCTTGAATAAAAAACCTGTTGTCTTTTTCAAAAGTGTCTTTTTCGGACAGTTCTGTTTTTACCAATAAGGTAAAACCATATAAAGTTCCAATTTCTTCGTACTGGCCCGCCGTCCTGGGTTTTTCCGAAAGCTGATTGAGTTTGGTTCCTATCTGCTTTATGTCTGCGTTTGCAGGCAGGCCTGTAAGCTGTATCAGATTAAGGATAGTCCCGTCCTGCGCTTTTTGTACACGTTTTTGCAGATTAACCCAATCAGTTTCCATACGCTCCAAACGCGAGCCTGCAGCATCAAGCGTTGCTTTAATATCATCAAGCTTATATCTGGAAGAGTATTTGGAACGAATGAAAGATTGCCTTTCGCTTTCAAGGCCTGCGATCTGTTTTTCAAGTTTGGCTTTTTCCAGCAAGTCCGTATTACCCGAAAGTATAGCGACATACTCTGAGAAATTCATCCCTGATTTTTCATCCAGACCACCTTCGTCGATGGGTCCGTTTCCCCAAGCTATTATTCTTAAGCTGGTCAATGAAAACCTGTTTATTGTACAGAAGGTTAAACTTATAGCTATCTAAGGACTTTTCGACCGCATAGATTATCACATCCACATTATTTCCGGAAAAGAATTTAGCAATCTCGTTGCCTTTACGTATCGCCCTGCCATCTCTTTGAGCCAGGTCACTTGGGCGCCAGGGTGTATCAAGATGGTGAACAGCAACCGCCCGTTTCTGCGCATTAATGCCTGTTCCAAGCATACTTGTAGAACCGAATAGCACGCGAATTTTTCCGTCGTTCATCGCACCTATAAACTCTTTTCGCATTTTGTCGTTTTTTGCCTCCTGTATAAACCGTATCTCGTGCGAGGGAATGCCATGTTCTTCAACCAGTTTCCGCTTGATTTCAGAATAGGGGTTCCATTCATCGGGCTTATACGTACCTAAGTCGGAAAAGACAAACTGCGTCCCTTTCTGTGCATAAAATTTTTGGTAATACATGGCAATTTGTGCAGCGCAATGGGAGGCCTTATTATCAGGATGGTCACTGTATGTTGGGCTTATCATTCTCATATCAAGAGACATCTTACGGGCATAATCAGTTGCAATCAGCATTTTAGCCTTCTCCTCACTTTGGGATAGCTTTGGCCTTCCCAATAGCGTAGCATCACCTGATTTGGCAAACTGCATTAATTTCTTTATGAATACCTCCTGCTCAGGTGTAGGAGGAATATGATGAAGAATCTCTGTCTTTTCGGGACGGTCGATGCCAATATCTTTAGCCGTACGATAATCAGTTATTTCTGAATAGAACTGCGCCAGCTCCGGAACTTTTATAAAGAAACGGAATCGTTCTTTTGATACGATGTTGTTGGCTACCGAGAATTCATAATCAACGGTTTTACGGGCATAAATTGCAGCCCACGCATCAAAGCAGGTTATGCCCTGCTTTTCCAGAGCTTGGGGGCGCAAATATTTAAATAACAGGTACAGTTCCGTCAGTGAATTGCTTATGGTAGTGCCTGATAAGAAAGTTGCCCCCAAATCCTTGCCATTTCTCTCCTGTATTGTCCTTATGGCAAAAAGAAGGTTCAGCGCTTTCTGGCTTCCCTGCATATTCCCAAGGCCGGCTACGCGCTCATGGCGGGTATTAAACATCAGGTTTTTGAATTGGTGGCTTTCATCAACAAAAATGTGATCAATGCCCATCATTTTAAAATCGACAACATCGTCTTTGCGGTTATCAATGTCGTGTTCCAACGTCTTAAGCTTAACTTCCAGATTTTGTTTGCGTATGATTACACCTTTGAGCATAGCACGCGACACTTCGCCGCCCTGTGATTTAAGGACTTCCAGGTTTTCCTCTACGCTGTCGAGCTCAGCCTGCAGTATTTCTTTTTGGAGTTCAGGTGACTGTGGAATCATGCCAAACTGGTCATGGGTGAGGATAACACAATCCCATTCGTTATTTTTAATATCTCCAAAAATGCGCAGACGCTTTTGAGGGGTAAAATCTTCCTTACCGGGATAGAGGATTTTTGCATGCGGATATGCCTTGCGATACGTTTCCGCAATTTCGTGGACATTAGCTTTCAACCCTATAATCATTGGTTTATGGACTAATCCCAACCGTTTCATCTCTTGAGAAGCTACACACATTATTAGCGTCTTTCCCGCCCCGACCTCATGGTCGCAAATGGCTCCGCCATTGAGCTTTATCATCCACACAGCATCTTTCTGGCTGGGATACAGATCATCTATGCCTAACGCTTTACGATCCAGTCCCGGAAAATCCTGGTGGCTTCCATTATATTGCGGGCGCACAAAGCAATTGAATGTGTCATTATATTTATCGGTCAGGCGCTCCTTAAATTCATCATTTTGCGTATATAGCCAATCTGTAAATGCCTTGCGTATTTCGTCAATCTTGGTGTTGGCCATCTGGATGGCTTCCATATCCCGAACCTTCACTTCATTTCCGGCAATCATTACTTTTTTAGTGATATCCGGTGTGGTGTTGACAAGGGCATGTTTCAGCAATGCTATCCCGTCATATGTACGGCTTTGGGTTTTGAGAGCATATTTATCCCAGATAAGTACATTCTTTTTGTCGCACGCTATTGAAAAATCATCCGTATTCTCTGTATAATATATTCTAACATCTGTATCAAATAGATTGGAAGCGAAATGATTGTATATCCCTAAAGGAATCCAGCGCTCCCCCAAATTAAAATCAAGCTCGTCAAATTCAATCCGATTCGGACGCGCTTCCTCAAGCACCTTTAAGCTCTCGCGGGCCTCCTTATCGCGAGGGTTGGTCTCTAGGTATTGCCTGACTTGCGCAGCTTTATCGACAACATTTCCCGAGATCCACCTCTCAGAAATCTCGTATCCTGTGTCAAGCGGATTATAATTAATACGGCCATGCAGCGCTGCTTTCAGATCGGTTTCATCCATAGTGCTAACAGAAGACATGTATTCCAGCCGGACAGTACCGTACTTATTTAAGGAGGCTGCCAACGCCTCGTCAGGATTGTTAGTAGCTAATTTTGTAATAGAAAAGCTGACAGGCTGATGAAAAATATCAGCTTTATGTACAACGTTTCCAACCATTCGTTCGAGATATGGTATTTCTTTACCTGCGGTATCCGTTTTTATAAGTTTAATATTCTCTGCACTGTTTAGTGTACCATACCTTGTGATATAAGCATCGTATTGCTTGTTCAACGAAGCGCGCTCAACAGTATGCTCTACCATTAGTTCTGCTTCCCGATGGTAAAGCAGGTGGTACGAATCGCGGAGCTCTACGTAAGCTATAGCACGCAACCTTTGTGTCGGCGGCAAATTCAGAGGTTGAAAGATTGCAGATTTACTATAGATATCTACATTTTTTAGATATCCTACAAAACCCTTCTCAGCTACCAGGCAGTCCTCTCGATGAAAGTTGTGTAGTTCGCCGGTAAAGGGACCGGGATCAGGAAAGGTATTTTTTATAATTGGAAAATTTGCTGACGGGGTGTTGTCACTCGGGCTATCCTGAGAGAATAAGTTTCCATACTGCAACTCACTGTTTTGCATTTTGAAATCAGGTGCGGCTTTATCCGGCTGGGAAGCAAAATGGTCAAAGAGCCCTGGATGCTTAGTCTTGCTTCTCTTATTATTCCTTTTCGGTAAGGTTTTAGCCTGTACAGACGGAGGTTTTTGCGGCGTGCTCTCGAAAAGATCGAACAGGCTTAACTGCTGTTCGTAAGAAGGAGTATCTGAAAAGAGGGGGTTTTGTGAGTTGGAAGTATTTTCCGTTTCCGTAACTTTTTGCCTGGGCTCTTCAGGGAGTTGTTTTTCAGGGGTCCGGTCTTATTATCTGGGGGTCTATAATTTCTGGTCTTTTGACAGTAAGATTATTTGTGAAATCAATGGAAAGCAACTTTCTAAGATCTCCGGCGATACCTTCTACACCGCCTTCATGCTCGTATATCCAGGCAGGTTTACCATACATGTCGGTATCTTTATAGGCCGAAGTATGGATAATGGATTCCATAGTGGCGAAAAGCTTATTATAGTGGCTTCCGTCATTGGCTTGGTAAGTCCCTAAAAACTGGATTTCTTTATCTGAAAGTTCCTGTTTGTTACTATTTTTCTGTAGTATGATAAGGTCGCTCCCTACCTCAGTTCCCGCATATTCGCTAAATAAATTGTTAGGCAGGCGGATAGCAGATACCAGATTATGATCCCGCATCAAAGCTTCCCTGATAGGTTTATTTTTGGGGCTGTCAAGCACACCTTGTGAGGTAATGTAGGCTAAAACACCTCCGTCACGTAGCATATCACCGCCCTTAAGAAAAAAATAATTGTGGATGCTTCGGGCTCCTTGTTTACGCGCGACATCATTGCTGCGTGAAAATCCAAGGTCAAATACCGACGTATCACCGAAGGGAATATTACTAGTCACCAAGTCATAAGTGCCTCTTTCCTTGTCGGGAATTTCTTCAAAACCGGCAATCCGGATATTGTTTTGGGGATAAAGCTGTGCAAGGACTTTTCCGGTAAGAAGATCTTTCTCGTAAGCCGTGAAGTTTTGCGAATTATTACCGGATTTGGCAAAAGATTCGATAAAGGAACCAATGCCTGCTGATGGCTCTAAAATAGTATTAAAGCCGATGTTTTTTTCAGCGAAAGATTCCGCTAATGCTTTAATCACAGCCGGTGGAGTGTAAAAGGCTGTAAGTACCGAACTCCGCATGCTCTCTGTGAGTCGGCGGTATTGCTTATCATCAATGGAATTTTCCCTCAGAAGCTGATGTAATTCCTGGGTAAGCGAGAAAAGATTCTGTTCGGATTTTGCCCATTGTGAAAGTGCATTGGGGTCGTCAAAGGGATTCAGAACGAATTTTAGGCCACCAAAACCCCTAAACTGCAAAAGCTGTAGCCGCTCGGTTTCGGTAGCCTGGCGTTTCTCGTGCTCTAAAAAGAAAACTAAACGTAACGCCTCAATATTCTGTTTTAGATGATCCCTTTTATTAAAGGCCATTCTCTTCAATCCAGAGTTGTATCGTTCCTGTCAATTCTGTGTAGAGAAGGTCACATTCAGTTTTACCTTCAAAATCATCGGTCAGCTCATACCGCATGAATACAGGATCGCAAACTGGCAGCATCTGCATGGCAAACGGATAGAGTTCCTCGTCTGCCATAATGGTGTCAAATTCATTACATACTACCTTGAAAACACTACCGAAGCGGGAAAAATGCAGTCCTTCAAATAAGATGTAATTGGCGATCTCGTCACATTGCATATAGGAGTTCCCTGAACCAAAAGCACCTTCGTATGCGCTTGCAGCGCGTTGGGCGCGCTGATTTATAAATGTCGTATTCCAGGCGAGTTCCGGAAAACTGGCCCTGAGCAATTCCTCTAACCTCAGTTTGAAATAAGAGAGGTCTCGTTGATCTGTTTTCATATTAGATTTTTTTATGCCTTTCTTCCGGCTGGTTTTTCAAATTCAAAATAGGTCGTGGCATTCTCGCCGAGAACGATAAAGGCATTGAATTTTTTTGGGATTTGCTAACCATTCCTTTTATAAGGTGGGTTCTCCCTGCCTGTACCAACTGTTCTATTTCTGCATAGTTTAAATGGACACCACAGACCTTTAGATACTGTACCCAATTGCAGTCAGCTGAAGGGCATTTGACTAACTTATCCCTGAACTGAAGTTTGTGCTTTTTACATTTTGGGCAGGTGAGATCAGGATGTTTTTCTTTATGTATTGTGCTCGATAGCAATTCACCGGTTATAGTCGTAGCGTACTGCTCCATCTCCCGCTGAAAAACATCCAGGCTGAGCTGGCCATTTTCAACTTTCTCTAAAGCAAGCTCCCATTGCGCTGTCATAGCCACATCTGAAATACTTTTATCTTTAACGAGGTCATAAACTTTAAGTCCCTTTTCCGTGGGAATAAGCGATTTCTTAGTCCTCTGAATGTACGATCTTGATAAAAGCGTTTCGATGATGGCCGCACGGGTAGCCGGAGTGCCGATTCCAATGAGCTGGATTGCCTTTCGCTCGTGTTCATTCTCTATTGCTCTTCCGGCATGTTCCATGGCAGCCAATAAACTTGCATCAGTATATAGTGCTGGAGGACTTGTCTTCTTTTCCAGCACTTCAGTGCTTTTTATCTTGATTTCATCACCAACTGCAATTTCCGGCAAGACCTGTAATGAGGCACTTTCTTCATCGTCATATCTACCTTTTACTGCACGCCAGCCTGGCATCAGCACTTCTATTCCCTTGCTGACGAAAGTAGTACCTGACACCTCAAGGATAACCTCTGTTACCTTTTTAGTGCACGCTTCAGAAACTGCTTCAAGTAGCCTGTGGGCAATCATATCATAGATCAAATTTTCCATTGCTGATAAGGATATCGGAATTTTCTCGGTTACCAATAGCCCATGATGGTCGGTCACTTTTATATCATTGACTATGCGCTTATTCAGCCTCCCAAGCTTAAGCTTGCCAATCACCGATCCAATAGATGGCCTGGTTTCCAAAGCTTTTATAAGTTTCGGTACTTCACTCCACATGTCCTCCTGGATGTACTTGCTGCCAGTGCGGGGATAGGTGATGAATTTTTTTCATATAGGCCTTGGGCAATATTCAGCGTTTCTTCTGCGGAAAGGCCAAGCTGCTTGTTTGCTTCCTTTTGAAGGCCTGTTAAGTCAAACAATAGCGGCGGCTGTTCAGAAATGGTTTTATTATCCGCTGACAGTACAGTTGCTATGCCGATGCGTTGCACCATTCTCAATACATCTTCCGCTGCCTTTTTACCGTCCCAGTTGATTAATGATAGGCTTTTAAAGTCCGTGCCGTTCTTTTGATGTCCCAATTGGACCTGACAATATGTTTCTGCCTTAAAAGTGCTGTTTTCCAAAAACCTTTTGCAGATTATGGCGAGAGTGGGTGTCTGTACTCTTCCCAAGGAATATACACCGCTGCCTGCGGTTATGCTGAGCGCTTGGGAAGAATTGATGCCTACCAGCCAATCACCCTTGCTTCTGCCTTGGGCAGCGGAGTAAAGCCCGTCGAACTCACTACCTCCCTTCAGGTTGGCGAACCCTTGCCGTATCGCTTTTTCAGTTAGTGAACTTATCCACAAGCGCTTAAATGGTTTTTGGCATTTAAGGTAATCGTATATATACCGGAAAATCAATTCTCCCTCACGTCCCGCATCTGTTGCAACAATAATACTTTCGCAAGCCTTGAATAAATGATCGATTACCTTCAATTGTTTTGCAGCACCCGGATCGGCAACATAAGACTTATCCTTGCGTATTTTCCGCCCTGTTAATAAGAAGGGATTTGGCAGTATTGGCAGGGATTCCGCCAGAAATCCTTTAATGCCGTAATCTTCCGGCATGCCAAGGGCAACCAAATGCCCCAAAGCCCAGGTTATCTGATAGCCATTTCCCTGCGAGTAGCCGTCTTTTTTTTCCATGGCACCAAGCACTAGGGCAATTTCGCGTGCAACACTTGGTTTTTCTGCAATCACTACTATCATAATCCTTTATGTGTATATAGTTATATCTTCCTTCCTTTTGATTTGGAGGGTTTATCCTCCTGTTGCTGGGCTTGCTCTTGCTGAATTTTGCTGTCAGGATCCTGTTGGCCTGATTTCAATGGTTCATTGCTATGCTTGGTGGCTTCGTTGGTTTTACCTTCCGAATTGACGGCCACCTGCGTTTTGTTTTCCTCTTTTGGCTGGACTTTTTCCCTCAGTTTATCAGGATTGTTAAATGAAAAATCTGTCTTGCCGGTCTCCTTGTCAAAGGTGATATAGCCTTGGTAGCTTTGCCCTTTTTTATCAACCAGCCCGTCGATATAAACGGTCTGCCCTTCTTTGAACTTTTCATATTGCTTGTCGTCAAGCACTTTGTCTCTGAATTCACGAGGAGCTTCCTGTTGCCCTTCCTGATTACTTTGCTTTTGGCTAAGATCATTATTCCTGTCAAAGAGAAATTCTATATGGCCTTTATCTGCATTGAATTGGACTGAAGCGTCGAACGACTCGCCTTTCTTTGAAGTCATGCCTTCAATAAAAAGTGGCTTCCCTTCAGCTAAGGTTTGCTTCTGTTCATCATTAAGCTTAACGCCTTTAATTTCTTCGGGAATTTTCATCCACTCAGTGCGAAAGGCGACAAGTTCGTTGGTTAATCTGTCAACACTAATTACCGAAGGGATTTTTAAGTCAGGATTATTAGGGTACGTCAAATCAACTACTCGTCCCATATTTCCCTTAGAAAGTAAATTTTCCTTGTCCTCTTTTGTAAATTCATGCCCCCAGAAAGGAAATTGTACCTTCGGCTCTTTGTGAACGGGGTACATATTTAGTACAACCTCGCCTTCCTTATTGCTTTGCAAGGCTAAACGGGCTTCTATATAGGCTTTGGCTGAGCCAAGATTTATATTTACAGGCACCAACTCGTTCGTTTTATAACCTTTTAATAATGGTTCCAAAAGGTTCTTCGCCTCAAGCTTCTCTTTGCTTAATCCTAAATTTGACATAAATTCCCAATTAATCTGTTCCGGAGAGAATTTATAATCCCCGGTTTCGGTCTTTGTCTGCGTAGTTTCCATAATATTCTGATTTTCTTGTTTATCTTCTTGCTGGCCATTTACCATAAACTTTTCCAAAAAAGCTTTACCTTCCTCTGTCAGGTTACGTAGGTATTCTTCTATCTTCCTGGCCAATTCCTCAACCTTTTCAACCGGAATTTTGAAGAAAGAAAATTGCGTAGGGTTTTTAAGTTGGCTCTGGAAGTTGGAGAAGAAGTTTGAGAATATGTCACCATGTTTGTCTACACGCATGAACTGATTCTGATTCTTCCTGTCCGGATCAATGGTTTCCAGAGTTCCGTCTTTACCGATGCCTTTTACTGCATTTACTTTCTTTTGAGTTTTGTCGTGTACGAGCAAAATCTCTGGTTGCTGCTCCTGTACTTTTATCTGCTCACTTATTACCTCATTCATAGCTTCAGTGTTTTATACGGCCGAAAGTATTGTATTGGACACCTGTTCAATCCAAATTGGCATTCTACATCGTCGGTTTTCATTCGCTGGCTTACTGTTTTTGCCATTTATTATTAAAACTTTCCCTGATGAACTGCTCTACATCTGACAGCTTATAATATAGCTTGCCACTTATAGTGTAATAAGGCAGTCTCCCCGATGAGCGGTAACGCTGTAATGAGCGAGAACTGATTTTTAGTATTTGCAGTACATCCTGATTATCCAATAGCTCTTCACCATCAATAGCTGTAGATAATTGCTTTTTGTTTCCTACGAGCTCCATCACGATGTCAAAGCGTTCCATGATTTTTTGCATCCATGCAAGAAATTCTGTCCTATCTATATTCATAGCTAACTCGTTTATCAGTTTAACATCACAAAGTTGCTAAGCCTTAAGCGGTATCAAAGCCAAGGTTTGCCCATTGACATTGCACATTTAACATTATCAACTGTACATCATGGAACTATTAAGAAATAAGGACTTAAACTAAAAATTCGCATCCAATAGTTTTCTGAAACTACCATTTGCCAATGGGCATGCATTGGTAAAAAAAAAGCAGCCCATACTGGACTGCCTGAAACAGAATAGCACATGCTATATTCCTTTTTTCATGTAATGTTCCAAAGAGTATTTCAATTGGTCGAGAAACGATGTTTTAGTGCCTGTGCGCTCTTTCATACGATGGAAGGCGTGATGTATATCACCCAACTGTACGCGAAAAAGTACTTGAAATACAAAGGTTATTTTCCGAATGCCAATTTTACCGTGCGAAATTACCCCTGAAGCGTGCAGCGCATAAATCAATTCGATAAGCGCATTTTTTGAGTCTGTCCAAAAGATATCTTTAGTTGAGTCAGGATTTTGGAACAAGTTTGCAGGTGTATCATCAGGATTTATTTTTGTCACCAGATACGTGTATAATAATTCATTGGCAACAATACGCGACGCCTTGGAATCGTAATAGGTGGAGAACTGATGGTCAATCTCAAATACATAGCTATTAAGGCCATCGCGATAATTTATATTTCCTCTTGTGAAATATTCTTCATCACGATCGCAGCGCCCCGAACGATAATACCTGTAGAAGTATGAGCCACAAATGTGTTCCTTAAATTCCTGTTTAAGGTCCTGTAACTGGCCCAGAAAGAACTTATGATACATCTTTCCCCGACGAACAGGGCAAATAGTTTCTATCCTGAAAATCTTATTGTAGTAAATCAGCTTGCCTAAAATGTATGGCTTGATATTTCGGAAGAAATCAATTTCCTCCGTTTTATCAGTGAAGCCTTCTTTTATAATATGTTCCCTGGTCGAATGCAAAAGTTCTTTCAGATATTGTATCATCTGGTACGCTTCTTCAAGGAGCTGTTCTGTTTCAAGTGACAGTTTGTCCTCCTTCCTTCTGATTTCTGAGACGATTGTGTTTATAGAATATTTCATAGCGGAAATTTTAGATAGGTTTTAAATTTGTGTCCGGCTTACAATAAAATTGTCGCAGATTTGGGGAAGATCCTATTTTCCTGGATGCAGTTGCACAAAGTTCCGTAACGTTAGCCGGTAGTGCGTTGGGGACATTTTGCCGTATCTTTTGAAAAAGTTACTGAAAGTTGAAGAATCGTTGAAGTTGAGCGCGGTGCTGATTTCAGAAATGGTTAGGTTATCATTGGCCAGAAGCAGATATGCTTCTGATAAAATCGCGATTTCAATAAAGTGCTTAGCAGACATACCGGTTACCTCCCTGATCGCTTTACTCAGGTAACCTGCGCTTACAAACAACAGATCGGCATAGAACTTTACACTATGTTGCAAACTACAATGCTGCCTTAGTACACCAATGAAATTTATGACAAGTATTTCTTTCCTGCTGCGATGAATTGGGTAGCCCCCTTCAAGTTGGTACTGTAACAATCCAAATTCATATAACAGAAGATTGAAGCAGAGCACGACAATTTCATCATGCATAGCCGTGCGATTTTGAAAACTAACTTTTTGCTTCAGCAATTCAATAATTAAGAGCATTTGCTTTTGCTGCGCTGCTTCCAAATTTAGCAAAGTACCGCGATGTATAAGGACGAAGTCTATGTACCCGCTTCCGAACTTTGAAATTGCGCTATTATATGCAAATGCCGTGGAACAGGTTACAACGCAAATTCGTAATTTACCTGTAATTGATTCTGCTCTTGCCGTGTAAGGAATAACATAAAATTGACCGGTGGACACGCTAACGTGTTTTTGTTCTACCACAAATTCTATCGTACCGGAATCAACGAGAAGCATTGAAAACCTGGTTGTTTTTAAAAGCAAATTCAAACGATGGACCGACTTTATTTCTTTAAGGCAATGGACATCCAGTTCCCGTATCCAGGATGCAGAATTTTGTATTTCCATCATATTTAATTTTAAGAAAATTGTATATAAGCTATTTCGGAAGATACCTTGCCAGCAGTGCGGTCAGCACGAAAACTATATTGAGCATACTGGTTAACAGTAATGCGAATGAGTAATGTCTGGGACTGGAGCTTTTAATACCGCCATCATCCAGATACTTCACAATTTCATCACAAGCTAAGAGGTCTAAAATGAAGAACACGCTTATTAGGTTAAGCGCAATGAGGACAATGCAAGCAAGCTTTACAATCCTGCCCTCATTACGCATTAAAAAATGCTGAAACAATATCACTGGTTTAGAGAGAAATTTTGGTAAACTCCGACAGCGGCAGCCATCCTAAGCCCTAGGAATCCATTTGCTTCGGCACCATATACGGTCGCGGCATAACTTCCAACTGATGTCTCCCAGTCCTTATCCTTTCTTTTTTGCGATACAGGGAGTATCTCGCAATTGAAGTTGTTGTAAGAATGGTACGCTTTTCTGCCGAGGTAAAAGCTAGGCTGGAAAGAACCGAGGATTCGTACAGTACTATCAAATCGTAAAGGTCATCGTAGGGATCCTCACTGGCCAAAAGCAGTGATGTGATGAAGCCTGACAAGCTGAGTTGCGCAGTGCCGCTCAGGGATGAATCGGCAAGAACGTCATCAATTGCCGTGTTGTCGCTGGCAATCCAGATAATTTCACTGGTTAATCCCGCGAGAGAATCGATTGTAGCAGGGGCTTCCGGATAAGTAGCGGCTATGGAATCTATTATGAAACCAATTTCTTCGACTGATGTAGAATCAATATTTAAGCTGTCAAGTGTTTCGAGGATGTCATTATGTATCCTTCCCGTATAATCGTACGGATTTAAGATATTGCCGGGAGTGATTAGCGATTTTTTAGCGTTCACAGCTGTGGGCATTTTATCATCTTCTATGTCGTTAAAATCATTTGTACATGCAATGGTGAACAATGGCAGTGTTACTAGCCATACTTTTAAACTTTTCATGATGTCGTTGTGTTAAATGTGACTGATTACTTTTTTTCGTCAGTTCATTTTTCACCCGGGGAAAGCAGAACTTTTGCCTGACAATTGCCAAGCGGTTGCTTTTGAATTCACAGGCAAAGCTATAGGCAGCTAGGGCCCGAAGCAAGCCTGTATCTGGCGGTTTGCCGCATTTCGACTATCAATTTTCCGAAAATCGCTACCCTGATTTTTGCACTACTTTTGTAGGATGTCCCTTGATTTTTAAGTATATTTGATAACCTTACTGTTAAGAGAAATCCCCTACTTATAGCTTGGCCTGCGATGACTGACCAGCATGCTTATTGCAGAAAGGGAAACGACTAAAACTTAACCGATGATGGGAAAATATATCTTGATATTGTCCCTGTGCAATTGTATGTACATGGATGCCCAAGGAATTATTTCTAAAATTCCTGACTCGATCCGCAAAAAGGATTACGACTATATTTTTAACCGGATAGAAGATGAGAAGATCAACGATAGCCAAAGATCAACCTACCTTCAATCATTCTTAATTAAAGCCAAATCCGAAAAAATTGGGAAGAGCTTTCCAATGCCTATAAGAACTATGTTCACTATGCGCCAGACACCCTAAAGCTGATTTACGCTGATAGCATGGTCGGGGCAGCTAAGCGATCAAAAGACAATGAGATGATAGGTGCAGCTTATCTTTCAAAGGGTATAGCCTATTACAGGCAAAAAAGACTTGCCGAAGCGCTTGATTTTTATCTTATTGCAGATAGTTATATTATCAAGACCGCCAATGAATATCAGATTTATAAGGCTAAATATAATATCGGGCTTATTAAATTTTATCTCGGATTTTACGGTGAGGCAATAGCTTTGTTTGAGGAATGTATTGGCTTCTTTAAAAGAGACGACACACGGGGCTACTTAAATTCGCTGCATATGCTGGGAGTTTGTTATAACATGGTAGGAAACCATGGTCTGTGTTCAGAAATCAATAAAAGAGGTATTGAGGAAGGTCGCAGATTGGAAAATACTGACATGGAGCCATATTTTGTACACTCAGAAGGTGTCAATCAATGCCTAATCCATAATTATGCTCTTGCCATTGAAAAAATTAAGTCCGCCCTGCCGGCAATAAGCAAAGCTGGTGACTTCGCTAATGAGTCAATAGGGCACTTCTATCTTGGAAAATCCTATTGGGCATTGGGGAATAAAGAGCTCGCAATAACTTATTTTAAAAAAGTAGATCAAATCTATGAGCGGAAAGACTATTTAAGGCCAGATATGAGGGAAGGTTACGAACTAATGATTTCGTATTATGAGAGCATTGGGTTGCAAGATGTTCAACTGTATTACATTAAAAAACTTCTACGGGCAGACCGGATGTTGCATAAAACATACGCCTATCTACAAGGTAAAATACATAAGGAATATGATACTAAAAAACTGAAACAGCAGAAAAATGATATAGAGAAATCGCTGAACAGGCGCAAATACAACGATAGGATATTCATATCTGTAATAGTTGCCCTTTGCGTGTTTGTAATTGCAATTATCACAAGATATCTGAAAAGTAAAAAAGAAATTAGAAGGAAATATGAAGAGCTGGTCCAGAAGCTCGAAGCCTCTAAAAAAGTAAAATCTGCTACAAGCGAAAACAATGGATTGTCTATGAGTAAAGATGCGGAGGCTATGGTTCTTTCACAAGTCGAAAAATTTGAAGACAGTAAGAAAATTCGTGAGAGGGATTTAAACCTGACAAAATTGGCAGGATTCTTTAATACGAATCCCAAATATCTTTCTGAAATAATTTTGAAGTATAGGCAAAAAAGTTTCAATAATTATCTCAATGGTTTGAAAGTGGATTACATTGCCGAAAAAATCAGGAACGAGAGGATGTTACAGAATTACACCGATAAAGCTTTGGGAGAGGAAGCCGGCTTTAGCAGCACACGGAGATTTGTAAATGCTTTTGAAACCCAAACTGGAATATCTCCAAGAGACTTTATCGAAGAACTTAAGAAGGACCAACAGGCCAATACCTAAAGTTAGTATTCTTTACACCGCCTCAATATCATTTCTTAATGTAAGCATTCCATAAATCGGCAAAGAGTTTTGATATTTGGTTATTGCCTCGAAGTTTACTCCCATTCCTTTTATAGCGTTTATCTGTAAATAAGTTCTTCAGGTCTGACCTTACTTTCTTATTATTATTGCTCCAAAAAAGTCCCATAATTTGTTGTCGCTAAAGTAGATTGAACTGACGTAAATTCATCTCCACAATTTTATTTATTTCTGCATTTACATCCGAACGCTGCTCATCGATTCCCGCCTGAATTCCGTCCATTAAACTTTTGAAATTTACTTCTGAATTTGTACCAGAGATTAATTTTGTAGTATGTTTTACATGTTGCAAGTACTGCCATTTCTCAACTGGAAAAAATGTTTCATACCAATTGATTTTATTATCGGGAAATTCCTTTTGTATAAGTCTTGCCAGTTCATATAAAGCTTCGGCCTCAATCCAAGATTTTAAGATTAAGTGCTCAATCCACTCAGACACCAAAATACCTTTATCTTCCCGAGTTAAATATAATTTTGCTCTCTCAATAAAATAGATAGGCTTACTTCTGCCGTCCTTATAAAAATTAACGATGTCTTCTTCAACTCTTATATCAATCATAGTTTATTAGATTTTGAGCTAATTAGTCACTCAATTAAAAACGGAATTTTATGGTAAGCTAAGAGCGGTCGTTTAGCTGTGCAAAGCTAAAGATTAAATGGAGTGTTTACCAAAAGATGGTTCATCAAATTGTCCATTTGTCTTTGATACCAGTTTAAAGCAATTGGGAAATTTGTATCCCGCCGTGTTATTTTTGCGAGAGGTATTTCCAAGATAAAATCCTTGGGACTTGTGATTCCCATAATTCTGAAAAAGTCACCGCGAGGCCAGAAGTTGACATCTCTTATTGAAGAGATCAGTATATCATAAGTACCGTTAGCATCGAAAAATGATTTAAAATCGTTGATAATGTCGACGGTATCTGTAGGTGAATTTATAATTATATTGACGGTTTTACCAAACCTGTTTGGTCCCTGTAGCACTACCCTGAAATCTGTAAAGGTCGCCGGAAACGTTCCGGCTGTAACCAGGTACCCAGCAGCTATTAAATTTTCGGTAAGGCGATAAATAGTTTCACTTTTTCCGACAGATTGAGCTCCGCCGATTAATAAGCAATCCATGTGTCTAAATGTTATTGGTTATAGAGGTATTTAAGGCTGCTTCAAGTTCTGCCGTAAATATGTTAATTGGTCTTGATGCGAAATTAGAATTTTCTTAGGATAAAGTAGATAGTTACAATGAAAAGTTACCGTTCCGCATAACGTCAGCGAACTGTGTCATTCATCCCCTTTAAGCCAATAGAGTACTTCTTTCCGCTGAGTCTGATTGTGAAGAAAGAAAGTTTTATAATGAGTAAAATTTGCCGGTACGGTTTTACTGAAGAGCTGTGAATGAATTGAAACTGTCGTAAGCTCAAAACCTACAGAATTAAAATCTAAATCGTACAGTTCGCTGTATGATGTATGTTTGCTCGATGGAAAATCCAGGTATTCTTTATTAAATTCCGCGGTTCCAAAATAGCTAATCATTGCTGCTTCAAGAATGGTAATCTGTTGGTCGAAGGAAATAGGAGTAGATTCGACTTTATTCAGATGTTCCAAATCATCTTCAAATTGACTTGGATTATAAAAGGTCTTTGGGTCAAAAACCGTCATCAAGCTTGGTTCAAATGTCAAACTCAAAAACCAGACTTCGTAATCAGGAAATCTATTTTGAGTATCGAAATAAATTTTCTGAGCTTTTTCATGTTTCTCCAAACGATCCACAGTAATCCGCTTTCCTTTCTTGCTAAAGGCTTGTCCCACATACAGTACCTCAAGATTGGATTCGTTATAATATTTTCCATTCTGTGCAGTGAGATATTTAAAAAGTAAATTGGTTTTACCTTCAGAGTGGAAAGATTTCTTTGGACCGTAAGCCTTATAAAAATTATTCGGGTAATCGCACTCAATGCTTTCTATTGGCTGGTGCTTTCTATTGATGGTTTTACTACGATGTCTTTGCGTACGCCTTGGACATTAGTAAAGAATGTCAGGGTAATTTGGGTCGGGGTGATTGTTGATTTACCAACATCGAGCATTATCTTTGGGGACCGGCAGATCAGGTAAATATGAAGCGGTAACTCTTTAAGGACTTTGGCCCTCGCTTTGTCATATACAGTATCTTGTTGTTTTAATAACAAAAATCGAGCGCTAAGACTTATTACGTTTTCTAAATTTCGCTGCATGTTCGTTTTATAAGGTTAAAGTCCATTAACTCCGTAACTATGAATAGAGATGCTTTAAAATTTCATCTTTATTTGTCAAAAGCGATTCGTCCTGTTCTTTCCACTCAATTTTGTTTGTAATATCAATATTATCGCAAAAATGCCCGCCATTAGCAATTACGGTTTTTTCGCCATTTTTATAAACGATTTGTGTACTACAGACAAGGGGCATCAAATATTTGTCAACTGCTTCAGGAGTCAGAACTATATTTACTCCAAAATATTGAGTTTGGACACTCGGATATGTTATGCCACTTGTTTCTGGGTGCAGTAAAATTATATTAGTGTATGCGGCGCTAATTTTGTAATCGTCCGCATTAGTCACTTTTTTTGAAAACTCTTCACTTATAAACTTTAAAAAATCCAAATGAAAACGTATTTCCTTTTCTTCCAGTCCTTTATCCAGAAGAAATCTCTTTTGTTTCTCAAAGGATGCTCTGATATCCGGATTATTCTCCAACGCATATTCAGAGAAAACAACTTCAACAACCAGAAACTCATCATTGGTTTTCCATCTACTAACAGTATAATATTTTCCGTCAGGACAATCTTTATTTTCCCGGAACAAATCAGAGGTTTCAGCAATTGCAGTAAGTCTTTGCTTGTCAATTAATGTGCTTTCCAACGCACCGTAAAACATTACCTGATGCGGACAGTTTGCTCTTCCAAATGATAAGAGATGCTTGTCAATGACTTCCTGCTCTTTAATATATCCTAAATTATCAATGTGCTCGTATAGTACGGAACCCTTATTAGGTCGGACTCTGTCGATATGTGCATTTTTCTGAACTTTTGCCAAAGGGACCGGAATGAATTTTATTCCATTTTTTAATAGATCGACTATTTCATCATAAGATACATCTGATAGATCTTGTGAAAATTCTTTAAGCTTTTCAAATGCTTCGTATTTGTCCATGAATTGTTATTAAACGGTTTATTGTTTTGTATGGCGACTGCCGCGCTCTACGCTAAATCTTTTGGCAAAAGGATGCCGCTGCGATCCCTGTCGCGAAAGCAAAATACGAAACCTACTTAATCCAGGCCCGCAAAAAACAGAGCAAATCAAAAATTATTAGTAAACCGCCGATTTTAGTGAGCACACTCTCTTACAAGTTCAGAAATATATAACGATTGACGGAACCTTTGAATATTAACTCCGAACTGATCTAATTTCCTTTTACGGACTTTGATACGAAGTCATCATTAATCTTTGAACCGTGCTTGTCTTCGATTATTTGAAAGAAATCAGAAAGTGAAATGTTTTTGTAGAAACACATAATTGCAAGAGTGGATAAAGGAATTCTATATCCGTCTTCACTTTGTAATTTTGTCAATATATGCCTATGAACTCCTAATTCTTTGCTTTGTGGCTCTATAGGTTTAGTCCAATCAATCCAATTATCTCTAATGTAGGCGCATACAAATTTGTCAAGTAAAAAAATTTTACCTGCCGGATCTGGTGTCTTTTTATTACCACTGTTTTTGGCCATTAGACAAAAAAATAAATTATCAATAAAAATTACTGTCACTATCGTGACAGTATGGTGATTTTTTATTATGTTTGTGAATGATTATCTATATTTGCGATACTTCTAAAAATATTTGAAGCATTCGCTTTGAACCCGCATTGGAAAACTGGTAATTTTTATACGCGCGGGATGATAAGTGTAAATGCTCACGCCTCTATAGGGCGTGGGCTCACTTATTCGCGCGTAAGGGTATACCAGTACCTCCAATGCAATAAGCTGAGTACTGCGCCTCTTTTTTGGGCTCTAACTCACTCTCAAAGCTCACGTCTTTATCTAGGGAGTCGCAACCGTTATTAACTTTAGATTGGTTGCCTATGATATAGTGCTACACACTCTGTTTATAATGCCTGGCCCGTACTGGTATTCCTTCTGGGTTAGTTAGGGGAAGGGCCAGGTTCTTTGTTTGGAAAAGAAATTTATCTGTTTCCTTTAGATCTTAAAGGCTTAAGCTTTATTCTTTATAACTTTTCTTACTTACCGGATTTGGGATGACTACGCCTTCGCTAAACTAATTAACAAGAAAAGCCTTCTATTACTATGGTGGAACTAAGCTATAGAAGGCGAGAGAAAATCAAAACTATCGTTTCATTTTAATCCTATTTAAATTTATGAAAAATCTTTCATTAAACAAGGGCAGGCCCTCCTGTCTTTGTATTTTCATTTTTACAATTTTATTATCTCATCAGGTTTTTGCATCACGCCTAACGTTTGGAAGCTACGCGCAGCAAACTCAGCAACAAATTACTGGTATCGTATCCGACGCTTCGGGACCGCTACCTAACGTCACGGTCAATGTAAAGGGAACTAATATTTTCACTTCGACTAATGAAAAAGGACAGTTTGCAATTACTGCAAGCTCGACCGATGTCCTGGTGTTCTCCTTTATTGGCTTCACCACACAAGAGATTCCAGTTGGTACACAAGCGTCAATAAATCTAGTGATGGCAGAAGACAGCACACAGCTTCAGGAAGTCACCATAAATGCGGGATATTATTCAGTTAAGGACAAAGAAAGGACTGGTAGCATAGCCCGAATTAAATCAGCGGACATAGCTCTTCAGCCCGTAAGCAGTCCTATAGCCGCTATGCAAGGGCGTATGTCGGGTGTTAACATTATTCAGTCCGCCGGGACACCAGGCAGTGGGTTTAGCATTCAGGTGCGTGGAATCAACTCTTTACGGGGTACAGGGAATGATCCATTGTATGTTATTAACGGCGTACCCTATGCATCGCAATCGCTGGGCAGCAACGAAGTGTCGGGTGGTTTATTCGGAGGGCTGTCAAATCCTCTCAGCAGTATAAATCCTGCGGATATCGAGAGCATCGAGGTATTAAAAGACGCGGATGCCACAGCCATTTACGGTTCGCGTGGCGCAAATGGTGTGGTATTGATTACAACCAAAAAAGGTAAAGCCGGACGTACGCGCTTTGATGTACAAAGCTATACGACAGTCGGTAAGATTACCAACAAACTCGACCTGCTCAATACAGGACAGTATCTGGCCATGCGTAGGGAAGCATTCGAGAACGATGGTATCAGCGAATATCCCGAAGATGCCTATGACGTCAATGGTACTTGGAGCCAGACACGGAATACCGATTGGCAGAAGGAACTCATCGGAGGTACAGCTAATATTTATAACGCACAACTAACTGTTTCCGGAGGTTCCGATCTGACACAGTTCCTGCTCAGCGGCACATATCGCAAGGAGACGACGGTATTTCCCGGCGACGCGCATTTTAATCGTGGTGCAGCAGCAGTCAACATTACCCATCGCTCAGAAGATGACCGTTTCAGGCTAATGTTCTCAGCCAACTATTCGGGGGACAAGAATACCCTGCCGGGCATTGACCTGACAAGGCAAGCCTATACGCTCGCGCCAAATGCGCCGGCACTTTACGATGATGCCGGAAACCTTAACTGGGAAAATGGAACATTTGAAAATCCTTTGGCGCAGCTAAACGGAAATTATATCAACACAACCAATACCTTAGTTGCCAATACGATGCTATCGTTCAAACTGCCCGCGGGGTTCGAGGCCAAAACAAGCTTGGGGTTTACCGACTCTCAGTTGTCTGAAGTCAGGTCCTTGCCCTATACGATCTACAACCCGGTTTCTGGATTCACAAGCGCAATGTCTGAAATGGTTGTCAACGATGGCAAGCGCCGCTCCTGGATCATTGAACCGCAACTGACCTGGCAAAAAAAATGGGACCTGGCAGAGCTGAACGTACTTGCAGGCACGACATTCCAGAACCAAGAGCAGGAAATGTTGGCGATAGACGCTTATGGCTTCCCGAGCAATGCGCTGATGAACAGCCTTTCAGCAGCGACAACGTTAACGATACTCAGGGATGAGCAGTCTGACTACCGCTACAACGCTTTTTTCGGACGTATAAATGCTGTTATAAAAGACCGTTACATCATCAACCTTACAGGACGACGTGATGGGTCAAGCCGCTTCGGTACAGGAAACCGTTTCGCCAACTTTGGCGCGGTTGGTGCGGCATGGATTTTTTCCTCTGAACCTTTCCTTGAGCAGACGCGCTCAGTTCTGAGCTTCGGTAAACTGCGTGCCAGTTATGGCGTAACGGGTAATGACCAAATAGGCGATTACCAATACTTGGACACCTATCAAATAACACCCAACGTTTATGACGGTGTTATTGGCATTCAGCCAACCAGGCTTTTCAATCCGAAGTTCGGCTGGGAAACAAATAAGAAGTTTGAAGCTGCGATGGAATTGGGCTTTTTCCAGGACAGGATTTTCCTCTCAGCTTCCTGGTTTCGCAATCGTTCGTCAAACCAGCTAGTCGGTGTGCCCCTTCCCGGAACGACCGGATTTCCTACAATACAGGCCAATCTTGATGCCACCGTGGAAAATACGGGCTTCGAGTTTGAGTGGCGTTCAGAGAACTTTAAATCAAAGGATTTTAGCTGGATAACTTCGCTCAACCTCACTATACCGCGTAATAAACTTCTGGCTTTTCCAGACTTAGAGACCTCGACTTACAAAAATCGGTTCATGGTCGGACAGTCCATCTTTATCCAAAAACTTTATCATTACACGGGTATTGACCAAGATACCGGCTTGCATACCGTAGAAGATGTCAACGGAGATGGCGCAATCACTGCCGCAGAAGACCTCACGTCATTTATCGACTTCTCGCCAAAATATTATGGAGGTATAGCCAATCAATTGACCTATAAAAACTGGTCGCTTGATTTCCTTTTCCAGTTTGTTAAACAAAAAGGAGCGGCAATGACTAATTCATTTCTGGTGCCTGGTGCTTTCTCGAATCAAATGTCACAGGTACAAAGTCATTTTCCTGTTGACGGCAATGCAGCGGTTGCCCAATTGTATACTACCGGGGAAAATGCAGACGCAGTACAAGCTTATAACAACTTTGTGCTCAGTGACGCCATGGTACAGGATGCTTCGTTCGTAAGGTTAAAAAGCTTGAGCCTTTCCTACACATTACCGTCACTTTGGTCACCTACGACAAGCGCACGGATTTACCTGCAGGGACAAAATCTGCTGACGTTCACTAAATATGAGGGAGCCGACCCAGAGAACAATTCAGCCTATTTCCTGCCGCCATTACGACAATTCACTTTAGGGGCTCAAATCAGTTTCTAACTAAAATTTATTCATATGACAACAATTAATAATATCCCAAATAATCCTCGGCCTAAGCTAAAACTGTACACGGTGTCGGTTATAGTGATGGTTCTGTCACTGCTTTCCTGCGAAAGTTTTATCGAAGTTGACATGCCCCAATCTGAACTCACTGGCAATGCCGTCTATGAGGATGTAACCACCGCCAATGCCGCACTTGCGGACATATATGCCCGCATGCGCGAGGGTGGGGTCGCTTCAGGCACTTCGTTCGGGGGTACGTTTCTTATGGCAAACTACGCTGATGACATGGATTTCTATGGCACAAATACTCTTAATGAGCAATTCAACAAGCACACACTGCTTCCGTCCAATGCAAATTTGCTGCGACTCTGGAATACGACCTATGGAGAAATTTATGCCATTAATGCGCTTTTGGAAGGTGTACAATCATCGGCGGCAATTACGGGAGATGACCGCAACAGGTTGCTTGGTGAAGCCTATTTTCTCAGGGCATTCAATTATTTTTACCTTGTCAATCTTTTCGGTGATATCCCTTATATCACAACAACCGATTATGAGCTTAATGCTGCGATCGGCAAAACATCGGCTACTGAGGTCTGGAACAACATCATTCAGGATCTTCTACTAGCCGAATCCATTTTGCCTGAAAGTTATCCATCTTCAGCACGCGTTAGAGCGAATCGGGCTACCGTACATGCAATGCTTGCAAGAGTTCATCTTTATACTCAGAACTATTCACAAGCCGAAGCCTATGCAACCCTGGTAATCGAAAGCGGCGATTATTCAATCGATACAGATCCGGCAGCTGCATTTTTAAAAGACAGCCCTTCAATTATTTGGTCCTTCCACCCGGGTATTGAAGGCCAAAACACCAAGGATGCGACAACTTACAATTTTACAAGCGGTCCACCCACCAAGCCCGCACTATCCGTAAATCTATACGATTCGTTTGAAAACGGCGATTTACGTAAAACAAACTGGATTGCAGTCATTTCCAATCCAAATGGAACCTGGTACAGGCCTTTTAAGTATAAGCTAAACGCGCCTACACCCGAGTCCCAGGAATATACGCTACTTCTACGGCTTGAGGAACAGTACCTGATCCGTGCCGAAGCACGTGCCTTCAACGGCAACATTCCAGGCGCACAGGCAGATATTGATGTCATCCGAACCCGCGCAGGGCTCCCCGCCACTTCAGCTGCAACGCAGGAAGAATTGGCCGCTGCTATATTACAGGAGAGACGACATGAACTTTTCACCGAGCAGTGCCATCGGTGGTTCGATCTTAAGCGTACCGGCAATGCAGAAAGTGTCTTGAGCCTCATAAAACCCAACTGGCAGATGCGTGACATTTGGTTGCCTTTGCCTGAGGCTGAATTGTCACTCAACGAAAACCTGCTTCCACAAAATCCCGGATATTAAAATGAAAGCGATCCGATTTATAATAGCTTTTTGTGTGATTGCCGGGCTTCCGGCCAACGCTCAGGAAGGGAATCTAAAAGTTACACCCGATGATTTTGAAAAGTGGGGAACGTTGTCGGGAGAAGGACTGTCACCGAATGGCAAATGGGCTGCCTTTAGGATGGAATATACATCGGGAAAAGATACGCTTTTCCTTCAAAACCTCGACAAGGGCAAACAGAACTATTTCCCAAATGGGCACCTAATTGCCTTTAGCCCGGATTCAAAAAGAATCGCGGTCCGGCTACAGGGTAATACTATCAGTTTGATTGATTTGGCAAGCAAAAATGCTGTAGCGTATTCTGGGGTAACGCGATTTGATTTCCTGCCTGACGGGAAGTATCTCGTGCTTTATCAAAGTACAGGGCATAATATCCTTTCCCTTTTTGATCGGCAGCATAAATTGTTGACCGAACGCGATAATGTTTCAGATTACACTGTTTCCCGCCAAGGCAAAGTCGCGATAATCGAACCGGGGGCTGTTTCGCTGTTGGATGTTACGGATTTAAAGGTTTCGAAAATAACGACCGATACCCTTTCCGCATACAGTAGGATCCATTGGAGTAAGTCAGGCAGAAGTCTTGTATTCTTCAGCAAAGCAAAAAAGGACGGCAACATTTCTATTGTGCATTATGATTGTGCAAATCAACAGTCCAGATTGCTTGAAAGTACCAAGATCATTTTTCAAGGCCAGCTGCATGCGATAGAGCCTTACAAACTTGCGGTTTCCGATGACGAAATGCATGTTTATTTTCTTGCCAACGAGATAAGCACCGCTGAAGCAACAGAAACACTCGTCGAGATTTGGGATTCCGAGACATTTTACGAATATCCTATGATTGAGCAATTAAAACAGCCTGGGATGAATGCGGCCCTATCACTTTGGGATGTAGTATCGAGTAAGCTGCACAAACTAGATGGCGATGATTTTCAAAATGTAAAGATATTGCCGGGCGGCAGGTATGCGCTCGCCGAATCCAGATCATCTATGGTTTCGCGTACAGCAGAATTGGCGCCGGCTGATTATTACAGCATTGATCTGAAAACCATGCGATCCCAACTTATGGTTAAACAATGCAGCCGCTCTGCAGGACTGATTAAAGCGGACCCATCCGGGCAATTCGTGAGCTATTTCAAAGACGGGAATTATCATATTTTTGACAATCAGAGCGGGAAGACAACAAATATTACCGCTGCCATACCTATTGATTTCAGGGATGCGGAGTTCGACGACTCCGGTGCGAACCCCGGATACTATAGCCCAGGATGGACCTCGGACGGCCGAAGTGTCATCCTCTATGACCAATACGATGTGTGGTTATTTTCACCTGATGGAAGAATTGCCAAAAAAATAACCGATGGCCGTAAGGATAAGACAAGATTTAGGGTAGTGGTCGACCGCAGTCAGACCGAGCGTGGTACAGTAGCGTCAAACGCTTGGGAAAAAAATGACATTCAAAAAGGCATTATTCTTTCCGCGCGAGGTGCTGACATGGCATCAGGCTACTACTATTATGACGACAAAAAAGGTTTGGTTAAATTGCTATATGGCTCCTTCAAAGCATCCAGGATTATAAAGGCCACAGAAGCGAACGAATATTTATATGTCGAAGAGACTAGTGCTCGTCCGCCCAGCCTAAACATACTCAGTTCCAACAAAAAGCCAAGACGTATTTTTCAATCGAACAGACATTCAGTAAAATATGATTGGGGACGATCCGAACTGATTGCCTATACCAATTCACACGGAGATTCGTTGAAGGGTGTGCTCATATATCCCGCGGGGTACGTGAAAGGCAAAAAGTATCCGATGGTAGTCTACATATATGAAAGACTATCCTCAACCTTGCATGACTATAACAATCCTGTATTGGCAGATCGTGCAGGATTCTCGGCTCCTGCCTATTTTCTCGATGGCTATCTGGTACTTATGCCTGATATTAAATATGAGCTGAACGCTCCCGGCCCATCGGCACTTGATTGCGTAACTTCGGCAGTAAACGCAGTGATAAATCGAAATGTTGTACAGGAAAATCACATAGGGCTGATCGGACACTCCTTTGGAGGTACGGAAACGGCATTTATCGTTACCCAAACGAAGATGTTCGCTGCAGCGGTATCAAGCGGGGCAGTTACGGATCCCGTAAGTTATTACCTGACCTTAAATCCTTTTACAAACAGGTCTAATAACTGGCGATTCGAATCGCACCAGTTTAGGATGAAAACTTCCCCTTTACACGATTGGGATAGCTTCATTCGTAATTCTGCTATAGCCCATGCTGCTAATATCACAACCCCGCTTCTGAGTTGGTCTGGCAAAAGCGATGGCTCGGTCAATTACGAGCAAGGTATTGAACTGCATCTGGCTCTTCGAAGGCTTAATAAGCGAAATATATTCCTATTGTATCCCAACCAGGGACATATCCTATCGGACGAAAAAGCAAAAAGGGATGTAACCAAAAGGGTAAAAGATTGGTTCGACCTGTATTTAAAAGAGTAATAGAACTAAAAGCAAAGCAATGCGGATATTGTATCCGCATTGCTTATACTGATTACTCAATAATCTGCCACAGCGGTTGTGAGCAGTTTGTGGTCGATAACTTCCTGAAGTAGGTAACCGATCCCAGTTGACAGGCACCGGTATTGGTGTCGTCCTGGCACATAATACCCGGCTCACAAACGTTGTTCACTTTGTAATGCCCCAGCACTTGTGCAAAATCTTCTGCGTTGTCCGCAGGAGCTTGGTTGAAGGCAAATGCACCTCCAATGGCCAGCATAAAAGCAAAAACTGGCAAAATCGCTTTAAAAATTTTCGTTTTCATTTTCTTAAAAATTAAAATTGACGATCTACTCTGTTACAGGTTTTCGATCTTCCCCTGATACTGCGCGGTATGTCTTTATTTGTTTTTTTCAAAAGGTACCGGATCAAGATTGTAGGCGGTAAGTGAACGTCCGGCCAGTGTATATACCTTTCCGTCTGAAACTGCAAAATCCGAAACTTTTCTGCCATCCTTGTCATATAGATAAAAACTGAACATATAAGTTTGGTTGAGGATATTATATACATCGACCACAGAAGCCACGTCCCACATACTTCTTTCTTCAAACTGACCGATCAGTTTTGAGTTGACATACAGGTAATCTTCATTTGTCGCAGCCATTTTGTTGACAACTCTCATCGGTGATGCAATTTTCTTAGTGCCCTCTTTACCTATGTATGCCACATCAATATTGGCCCGGGAGGTAGTATCAATAGTCTTCCCGATGGTTTTTGATTGCAACGACGGATCGCTTATGATGTATTCGTTGCGGTATAAATAGACATAAACTATTTTTTTATTTCGTTCGTTGAACAACAGCTTCCCATCAGTATCAAAAAAACCATCAATTTGTTTGTCTAATAGTTTTTTGTTAAAATCAACCGTACCGCCGCCGGTAGGCCTCATTACACCGATTATACTCTCGTTTGCTGCGCCGGTGACTGCGCGAATTGCTACCGCGTTGGAATCAATAGGCGTAAAAACATTAAAGTAGGCTAAATTGTCAACCCAAAGGTCAGCTTTCCAATCGTCTATCCTCCCCATCAACACGAAAGCCTCCACGCCGTCGCTCACAAAAAAGTAAGGCGGCTTGACACTTATGCGAAGGTTTCTGAATTTTCGGTTGGGTTCGCTCGTTGAAATCCTATGTGTAATTATTTTATTGAGGTCATCAACAACCTCCACAATCTTTAATGGGTCGTCCAAGTCACCAAGATAAACAGAGCCTTTTCCTGTCCCCGCAATGTAGGCATTGAAGGATATTTTCCGGTCTCGAATAAATTCCGCTGGATGTACCGGATATCGTCGGGTAAAATTATTCCTATGATGCATCATGTCTTCTGAAATGATAAACAATGCCACAACTGTTGAGGTACCGAGAGCCATCAATCCTGTCATTTGGAAGACAGGCCGTAAAAGGCTGTGGGAGCTACGCGATTGACTTTCCCATATTATAGCGGGCAGAGCAATGACACAGAAGCCGAAATTAAAAATAAGATGTTCCTTCCAGCCGAGCTTTTCAAGTATCCCGCCACACGAGCATGGTACAAATGGACTAAAGTTTAAAATGATGATAATATAAACGGTAAACATCACCATCAAGAAAAATCCGGCGTAAAGTGCCAGTAATCTTGTTTTGGGTATGCAGAGCATAACCGCAATAACAATTTCAAGAAGTGGGACTACCCATGCAATCCAACTGGCAAATGAACTTAGTAAAGGCGATTGGGCAAGTTGGATTCGAAATACTTCAAAATCCAACAGTTTACTAACTGCTGCATATGTAAAAAGTAGAATGTATAGCAGGCTGACAACATCAACAACAGCTTTCCTAAAAGATAATGATACTTTCATGCTCTTACTTTTAACCCACACATCAATGCGCACAAACCACTAAATGTATAGCACTTCTACGGCTTCGCTACTATAACTATCACTGTGCAAGTATTTTATAATGCCAAATTAGCGCAATCGTTTTAGAGAATTGATGGAGAAATTGAGCCAAAATTTGATAAAATCGAGCCATTTGTGTTTTTGATTTAAAATATTTAAGTTTTAAATAAAAAGGCTGGCTTTATGCCAACCTGTTTTTTAAGTATGTAGTGCTACCCTTTGAGGGTTAGTTGCCGTATTTCCTTTTTGAGCTCATGGAACATTTCTTCAATTCCTTTGTGGGTCTGCGATAGCCGTTTGTCATTTTTGCCGAGGTGGTACTGGTATTCCCAGATTTCGAGAATGTCAGAGATTTTAACCTTGTAAGGCGGGTATAGCTCATTGTCGGATTCCAGGGTGAGCTCATTTTTGCCATTACGGTTAAGTCTCTTATATACGATACCGTCATCACGGGTTATGACAATATACGTCTTGCCATCCACGACTTCCCCAAGATGCTCGATGTAACGGGTTACTATGTAGGAACCGTCCTCATGGGGCGGCATCGAGTCGCCTTCAACCGGAAACACCCTATGTTTGCCACTCCCTAAAAACGGGAAATGGAATTGCGGAAGGTTCCCGACAAATTCCGGATCAGAATATCCGGTAAGGTAACCGGCCTTTGCCTTGTGCGTTACGATCTCGACAAGGTTATCGCCGTTGCGGTCCACCATGATCGGAAGCAGCAGTCTGTTATTGTCTAGCTTGACCAAGGTGTCGGTCTTAAGTTTCCGGATATCGACGCTCAGCAAAATATCGACAGTCACGCCATAATAGCTGGAAATCTTTTTGAGCAGCTCATAAGGCGGTTCAGAGGTTCCGTCATCATATTTCCTGTAGCGCTCACGCTGTATAGCAAGGTCCTTAGCCACTTTCTCTTGGGAGTAGCCATTTTTTACCCTTAAGTACCTGATGTTGTCAGAAAACAAAGACATATGCGAAATGGTATAATTTGTACCAGCAAATTTATACAAAATTGGTATTATCTGTACTAATTTTGTTTGGTACAAAAATGAATGGATTATGCAGCGCTCGATTGTACACATTGATTTAGATACTTTTTTTGTTTCCTGCGTCAGGCTTCAGAACAGTAGCCTCGAAGGCATCCCCCTTATAGTGGGCGGCGGGGAGCGCGGCGTAGTAGTCTCTTGTTCCTATGAGGCGCGCCGGTTTGGGGTGCATTCGGCAATGCCTATAAAAATGGCATTGAGGTTGTGCCCAGAGGCACGCATTGTCAAAGGTGACATGGAATTGTTCTCCCAATACTCCAATACGGTTTCGCAAATAATAGAGGAGAACGCTCCTGTCATGGAAAAGGCATCCATCGACGAGTTCTATCTCGACATTACGGGAATGGATAAATTTTATGGCTCCTATAAATGGACCCATGAACTCGTAACAAAAGTGACACGTGAGACAGGGCTTCCCCTGAGTTTCGCTTTGTCAGTAAACAAAACCGTTTCAAAGATTGCTACCGGGGAAGGCAAGCCTAAAGGCAACCTCGAAATACCTCAGCCTATAGTACAGCAGTTCCTGAACCCGCTATCAATACGAAAGATACCTATGGTCGGTGATGCAACTTTTAGCCTGTTATCACGCATTGGCATCAGGAATATCCAAACCCTTGCGGAAATGCCCACCAAAGTGCTTCAGGAAATGATCGGCCAAAACGGGCTTGAGCTTTGGAAAAAGGCCAATGGTATCGACAATAATCCTGTAGAGCCTTATCGTGAACGCAAGTCCCTGTCTACTGAAGACACTTTCCATCAGGATACCACCGATATTGTATTCCTGCGTTCAGTCCTCTGCGGCATGGTGGAAAAGCTGGCCTATCAGCTGCGCAGCGAAGGATGGCTAACCTCGAATATTACCGTTAAGATCCGGTACTCAAATTTTGATACCGAAACACGCTCGGTTACTCTCGCTTATACTGCTGCCGACCATACATTGACACGCACCGTATTGGAAGCCTTTGAGAAACTCTACCAGCGCCGCATGAGCCTCCGCCTGATTGGCGTGCGCTTTGGCAAGCTTGTCCGCGGTTCCTATCAAATTAACCTTTTCGAGGATACTCAGGAAATGATGTCGCTCTATCAGGCAATGGACAGGATAAAGAACCGTTTCGGGGCCAATGCCGTTATGCGCTGCAATGGCGGTTTTATAAAACCAAAAGCGGTATAACATGTACCTGAATTGTCACTCCTTTCATAGCCTCCGGTATGGCACCATACCGGTTGAAGAACTTGTCGCTTTGGGAACAGCGTCGGGTGCTAACGCTATTGCTCTAACAGATATCAATACCATAACAGGGACTTATGAGTTTTACAGGCTTTGCCTGGAGGCAGGCATAAAGCCTATTGTAGGGATGGAATTTCGGGAAGACCATAAGCTCCTGTATATTGCCCTTGCAAAAAATCGTCAGGGTTTTGGGGAAATCAACCGCCACCTGACTAAATATAATCTTGACAGTATTCCCATTCCGCCCATGGCGCCGGACTTTGAAAATGCTGCAGTTATTTATCCTTTAAAGTCCGCCCCTGAAGTACTAAGGCCATATGAATACATCGGCATTAAACCGGAAGAACTTTCCCTGCTTATCCGTCCGGAATGGAAATCGAGGCTGGACAAAATGGTTATGTTGCAGCCTGTGACTTTCCGTAACAAGACAGAATATAACCTGCACCGCATATTACGTGCAATCGACCTTAATACCCTCGGGAGCAAATTGACCCCTGATGATTATTGCGCGCCTGATGAGTCCATGGCCCCAATGGAAACATTGATCGGGAAGTACAGCCAATACTCCATGATAGTGGAAAATACTTATGCACTCATTAATGCTTGCCACTTCGAGTACGAATTCAAAGTGCCCCGGAATAAGAAACACTATACTGCCGGGCGGGATACTGACCTCGCTCTGCTTACCAACCTCGCACATCAGGGCCTGGCTAAAAGATATGGTGCTGAGAATAGTGCCGCAAAAGAACGTGTTGAAAAAGAGTTGAAGGTTATCCATCAGTTGGAGTTCAGCGGTTATTTCCTGATTACATGGGACATTATCCGCTATAGCAACTCGATGGGCTTTCTGCATATAGGACGTGGCAGCGGGGCCAACAGCATTATTGCCTACTGCCTTGGTATTACTGATATCTGCCCGTTGGAACTGGATTTATATTTTGAACGTTTCCTCAACCTCAACCGTAAAAGCCCGCCTGATTTTGATATCGACTGGTCCTGGAAAGAACGCGATGTAATACTGGACTATATCTTCAAACGTTATGGTTCCGATCATGTAGCCTTCTGCGGCACCAATGTGGAGTTCAAGTACAAATCCATATTCCGGGAGGTAGGTAAAGTATTCGGCCTTCCAAAGGAAGAACTGGATGCGCTATCAGGAACGCCTATGGACCAGCACGACAAAAATGAGGTAGTAAAAATGGTGCACCGATACGGCATGATGATGGAGAAATATCCCAACCAGCGCTCAATGCATTCCTGTGGCATCCTTATTTCGGAAGATCCCATCACCGATTTTACCGCATTGGAAATGCCCCCGAAGGGTTTTCCAATCGTACAGTTCGATATGCATGTGGCCGAAGAGATCGGATTCGACAAATTTGATATCCTTTCCCAACGGGGGATTGGGCATATTGACGAATCGGTTAAGCTCATCAAAAAGAATAGAGGGATCGATGTAAACATACGTGATACTTCGCTATCCAAAAACGAAGCTGCTTGTAATAAATTTCTAGGGCAAGGGAAAACTATTGGCTGCTTCTACATCGAGAGCCCGGCAATGCGGGGATTGTTACGACGGCTGAAGTGCAATAATTATAAAACCCTTGTGGCGGCATCGTCTATCATACGCCCTGGCGTAGCGCAAAGCGGTATGATGAAGGAATATATCTTCCGGCACAATCATCCGGACAGGTTCGAGTATTTCCATCCTTTCTTTGAAGAACAGCTTGGAGAAACCTACGGTATTATGGTGTATCAGGAGGATGTGATTAAGATTGCACTGCACTATGGAGGGCTTGCTGCGGCCGATGGGGATATCCTACGCAGGGCCATGAGTGGGAAAGGACGTTCCAAAGCGGCGCTTCAAAAGGTAAAGGATAATTTTTTCGCTTCATGTGCTGCCAAAGGGCATCCCGAACAGCTAAGTACAGAGATTTACCGCCAGATCGAATCCTTTGCGGGCTATTCTTTTTGTAAGGCGCACTCGGCATCGTATGCCGTGGAAAGCTACCAAAGCCTTTATCTAAAGGTGCATTACCCTATCGAATTCATGGTAGCGGTCATCAATAACCAGGGCGGCTTCTACCGTACCGAGGTGTACGTCCATGAAGCGCGCATGTCAGGCGCCGAGATACATAATCCATGCATCAACAAAAGCGAGTTTGAAACAACCCTATATGGAAAGGAAATCTATCTTGGTTTTATGCATTTGCAGGGATTGCAGGGCGAAATAGCCTTAAAGATCGTGGAAGAGCGGAAAGCCAATGGGAATTATAGCTCCCTTGAAGATTTTATCAATCGGGTGCCTATCGGCATCGAGGGGTTGCAACTCCTGATCTACATCGGTGCCCTGCGGTCTACCGGTAAGGCAAAAAATGAGCTGCTGGTGACGGCCAGGCGCATTATGATGAATTTCAAGCCGGAAAACCGCCTGCCTCAGTTACTTCCGGAACCCGTAAGGGAATACCGCCTGCCCGAATTGAAGCGTTCATCTTTCGAAGATGCCTTTGATGAAATTGAGTTGTTAGGCTTTCCTGTATCCGTCACGCCATTTAACCTTTTGAAAACTTCTTATCGTGGGGATGTGATGGCACGCGATTTGGTCCATCATCACAAAAAACAGGTGAAAATGCTTGCTTATCTGGTATCGCGCAAGCATGTGCCCACCAAAATGGGCGCTATGTATTTTGGCACCTGGATAGATGCCAACGGGGAATTTTTCGACACGGCGCATTTCACGGGTAGCCTCAAAGGATATCCTTTCAAAGGAGGTGGCTGCTATCTCCTTTTAGGCACGGTCGAAGTAGATTACCATTTTCCAACCATCACAATCTCAAAGATGGAAAAAATGCCTTTCATCCCTGACCCTCGCTACAGGGAAAGCGATGCTGAAAGCTCGCGTACGCAGCAAAAGCTGCGTGAGGATGTATCGATGACCCAGCGTGCTCCCTATCCGCAGGAGCAGGAAATCGGGCTGCCAAGACATAAAATGGTGTCGGCTGAAAACCTTTAGTGCAAATGCTTTTGGCTTTACCATATACAACAAAGCCCCTGCAATCGCAGGGGCTTCTCTCAGCAAAAGGATTATTACCTTTTGTTTTCTGCAAGCCAGTTGCTAAAAGTTATGATTTCTTCGGACTGCATCTCGATAATTGCATTGGCCATAGCGGACAGCTCACCGTTGCTGCCATGATGCAGGTAAGATGAAGCGCTGTCGATTGCCGCTTGGTGGTGGATGATCATCAGGCTGGCAAAATCATTGTCAATATCTCCTGTTATCATTTGCTGGTCGGCCATAGCATCCATTTTATCCATCCCCATCATTTGCTCTTCCATGAAATCCATATCCATACCGTCAACAGGCAAAGCTGCAAGAATTCCCTGAAGTTCCTGTATTTCCTGCTGCTGTGCCGTGATGATCGCTTGGGCCATTGCCTTCATTTCCGCATTTTTCCCTTTTTCAATCTCAAGGTTAGCCATCGCGATGGCGCCCTGGTGATGCATAATCATCATGGCTGCAAAGTCCACGTCCGGGTCATGCGTCATCTCCATGGACGACATCTCATCCATCATAGAATGCATGACCATCATCATCTCATTGTCATCATGATTTTGCAACTGTACCCCACTGGCCGAATCATCATCCGAGCACGATACCATCAATGAAAAGGCTGCTGCCGTAAATAATAAAATTGGTTTCTTCATAATCTGTTGTTTTTTTGTTGTTAATAATTTAAAATTTAATTGTTTTAGCTAATCATCGTGTTGCATGCCTCGGCACATTCCCTGCACGCATCGGCGCATTCCCTGCAGTGATCCATCCCCATTGCTGCATGCCTGTCGCATTCCTCGGCGCAGGCATTGCATATTTGGGCACAAAGTCGGCAAAGGTCAACACTGTAGCTGCTGCCCAGGCTCATAAGCTCAGCCGCTGCCCTGCATATTGCTGCGCACTCAAGGTCAAGCCTGATGCATTTGGCAAGATGTTTTACCTCTTCTTCACCCAGACACTCGCTCGCGCAATGGTTGCACGCAATGGCACAGGCCAGACAGGCTCTTATGCATTCTTCAAATTTTTTGTGTGACATAGTTATATAATTTAGATTGAACATACTTGCTAATAAGTAAGGGCCAGGCCAACCCCAAATCCCATATCACTGTCATAGTGGGCTCTTACTCCGAAATTCTTATCTATGATATACCTGAATTCACCCATGAATTCTTTATCGGTATTGACCATAAATCCTGCGCGCAGTCTGCTAGAGACAGGGATGTCCTCACGCATCAGCGATAAGCGCACGATGCCATCATGATATACCTCAGCCTGAAAATTCACCAGAAGGGGTAAGGTGTATACAAACCCCAAACTAACGGCGCGACGGGTATCTTTTTCATTTTTTTGCCCAAAGATGTTCTTTTCCTGTTCGTCAATCCCCATCCTTCGGTAGCGCCAGTCGAAACCTATAAAGGGCATCAGCCACTGCATCTTCCCGATAAACCTCCCCAAATGCGTTTCGACCTCATACCCATGCATGTCATTATAGCCCAGGCGCCATTCTGTACCTAGGCTCCATCTTGCTGTTTGCAGCATCGCCTCCCCATCATTGCCATTGGTAGCAAAGTCGTTTTGAGCCATCAGATGCGGCATATTGCTTTCCCTCTGTAATTCCCTGTAAGCCTTAGCCTTATCGGGAAGATTGGGGTTTTCGTAATCTCCAACCTCAAAAACCCGGTTCATACCGGCCATCATATGGTAGAGGATATGGCAATGGAAAAACCAGTCACCTTCCTCATTGGCTGCAAACTCAATGACATCGGTCTCCATTGGCATAATGTCAATAATATTTTTCAGGGGTGCATTGTCCCCTTTGCCATTGAGCAGCCGGAAATCAAACCCGTGCAAGTGCATGGGGTGGCGCATCATCGAATTGTTGAAAATTGTGATCCGTAGTATCTCACCCTTTTTGACCTGGATTTTATCGGTTTCCGAAAGTACCCTGTTATCCATACTCCACACATAACGGTTCATGTTTCCCGTTAAGGTGAATTTCAATTCCCTTACGGGAGCACTTCCAGAAAGTGAGGTTTTATACGGGGATTTGAGCATGGCATAATTCAGGGTCACGATGTCGCCCAATGCATTGGCGTTATAGCGGTTGGGATCCTTGTCCATATCCATCCCGCCATGCGCACTATGGTCGTCGCTTTTATTCGCTTCTCCGGTTATTTCGGGGTACATGACCACATTCATGTCCATTTGGTTGAGGCTCATATTCATGCCCATATCATCAAGGTCGCCGTTCATCTTCATCATATCATTCATCATTTTCATGCCTTCAAAATATTTCAGCCTGGGAAGCGGGGATATTAGCTGCTTCACGCCGCTGCCGATATAATAGCTTGCGGATTGCGTCCTGTCTTCTGTCGTAGCCAGGAATTCATACGACAATCCTTCTTGCGGTATAGTTACAACTATGTCGTAAGTTTCAGACACTGCGATGATCAGCCTGTCCACATCGACAGGTTCGACATCGTTGCCATCACTGGCGACCACAGTAATCTTACCTCCAGCGTAACGCAGCCAGAAATAGGAAGATGCACCGCCATTGGATATGCGAAGCCGTACTTTGTCCCCCGCCTTTAAGGTTTTGCCGTCAACCGTTTTTAGCTCCGGTGCATTGCTGCCATTGATAAGGATTTTATCATAATATACATCGCTCACATCCATTGCCAGCATCCGCTTCCACTCATTGGTTACTTTCACGCCAAATTTTCCCTCTTTAATGGCTTCAACGTATGACTGCGTAGCGTTCTTTTTTATAGCCGCCCAATCGTTGGCATTGTGCAGCATCCGGTTGATGTTGTCGGGGTTGTAATTTGTCCATTCGCTTAGTATAATGGGTACGGTCGGCAAATCGTCAATCCCTTTTCTAAAGGTCTTGTCATCCTCCCGTTTCTTCATTACAAAATTACCGTACATACCTATCTGCTCCTGCAATCCCGAATGGGAATGATACCAGTGTGTACCGTGCTGGATAATCGGGAAACGGTAGGTATAGGTTGTACCAGGTTCAATGGGCTGTTGCGTAAGATGGGGTACACCGTCTTCCTTATTGGGCAGGAACACGCCATGCCAGTGCAACGAAGTACTTTCTTTCAATTGATTGTGTACTACAATCTCGGCAGTGTCGCCCTCGGTAAACGTAAGGGTGGGCATCGGGATTTGCCCGTTTACGGCAATCGCCCTTTTTTGCTTACCTGCAAAGTTGACAAGGGTATCTTTTACATACAGGTCGTAATGCACTACTTTCTGTGCAAACAACGTTTGGGTGCAAAGCAGTATCAGCACTGTTTGCAGTATTCTTATGGGTATTTTTTTATATCTGTTCATTCGTTGAAAAATTTTATTTAATGCTGTCTTCCATTATGCCAAACCACGCTATCAAATCCTGCTTATCCTCCGGTGATAATACTGCATTGCGATGGATGAGTGTGTATGACGACAAAGGCATTTCCCCGTCCTTGACCTGCCCCGCCATAGCCCTGAACTTGTTCCGCTGCCTGCGGGCAGAATATTCGCCAAATTCGCTAAAGTTGAGTTCCTCTTTGCCCTTTTTGATATGCTCCGCCATGTACCATGCTCCTGGCTGGATGCGGCTGTACCACGGATAACGCGTATTGTTGCTATGGCAGTCGTAACAGGACTGGACAAGGATAGCCTTTACATTTTGGGGTACGGCGTACACACTTTCGATATGGGTGGCTGGCACTTCATCCGCCTGGTTCCGTAACGGCTGAAAGAACTGTATGCCGATGAGGATAACAGCCAGTCCCAATATGATTTTCTTTTTTAAAGACATATCAGTTCTTTGCAATAGTTTCCGTTACGGAGCCACAGCCCTGCATCTTAGCACCGTAGTACGGGTTTTTGATTTCCTTTGTTTCGCTTAACCAAAATGCTCCTTTTCCATCGTTAAATTTGGGACAGGCTATCTTATATACGGGCTTGCCCAAATCGAATGATTTGGCCAAATCGTAAAAGTCTTCGCCTAACATGACCAGGTGTTCTCTTTGGTGGTGGATGTTGCCCAAGTTGGCGGCTATATGCACGCCATTTTCCTCGATGCTGGCGGAGATGTCCTTATAAGCCTTTAGCTGCTCTGCACTAAAACGGGTCGTATCCAAGCTGTAAAGTGTCTTTACCAAGCCCTGCGCCGCAAATACCGCCTCCTTGTCATCATCTGAAGAAAGAGCGGACACCAACTTCCCGTACTGCCCGAACAGACCCGGTATGGTCGGCTCTGTGCTTGCAGTATGATTGGCGTGTGCCGTAGTGTCCGTATGGGTTTCGGCAGAACTGTTCTTCTTTTCCGAATTGCCGTTACATGCCGATAATATAAATACGGCGATACCAAGAACGGTTGAGATTACATATTTCATCGTTAGTTAATTTTAAAAGTTAATTAGTGTTTTTGCTTTTTTAAATAATTGGTGTAGTTATCCCTGCTTTCAAAGTAGGATACTTCACCGTTGTTTCCCGTAACGGCAATCACCGCAAGAGCCTTGTCCACCTGCTTATGGGAATAGGGGTCTACTGCTACCCGCACGCTGGCATCCTTTGGAATGCGCTCCTTGCACATTTCGCAGCATCCGTAGTAGGTTTTACCGCCAAATTTTACGTCAAACTGCTTTTTGCCCATATAGGCATCGTTGACCATGCAGACTTCATCCGATGGAACCAATTCACCTATTTGGTTACTATGCCCGTGGCTTTCCGGAGTTGCCTGCGAATGCTGTGTCGCTTCATCCTTATTTGACCCTACCTGTCCGCAAGCGGTGAATAGCAGGGCTGATAAGGAAATAAAGCCGATTATTATTTTGCTCATGTCGAAACTGTTTTTTAAATTTTATTATTTACTTTCTTCAAACTCTTTTAGCTTGCGCTTCATCAGTTCAATTTCTTCCGCTTGGGTTTTAAGTATGTTTTTTTGCAGCTCTATCAGTTCCGGGTCGGTCAGGTGTGCCTTTTCGGACATCAATATGGCTGCTGCGTGATGGGGTATCATACCCTTTGCAAACTGCTTGTCCCCGACATTGATTTGTTCCCTGATACCAAACCATGAAAAGATGCCAACGGCAACCGAGATGATGGCTATCGCCCAATTCATCTTCCTGTTGGGGTACATCACTTTCATTATCGCTAATTCGATAAGCAGCATTGCCGAGGTCATCAGCAGGGTCATGTACAGGTTATTGATATTGGGTATCAGGTTCTGCCACTCGTCAATCATGGCGTACATGATAAAATACATCACTGCGAACATGGCGACAGCCATCACCGCAAAGCGTTTGTACATGCCCGAAGCATGTTTTGGATTGTGCGTGCCATGCTCCGAGGCATGACCCGCATTGTGATTGTTTTGCATATTTTCCATAACCCGAAATTTATTTGCTGTTAATTGTTTTTTCCACCTTACCGCAGGTCAGCATTTTAGAACCGTAGTAAGGGTTTTTGATTTCCTTGTTTTCGCTGAACCAAACAGCACCCTTACCGTCATTGAACATCGGGCAATGGGTCCTGATACAATGTTTGCGATGTACCGAACAAATCAATCAGGTCTTTCAAATCTTCGCCAAGCGAGGCCAAATGTTCCCGCTGGTGGTGGATGTTGCCGACATTTTCCCCGATATGTTCTGCGTGTTCTTTAGCATCGTCCGCTATGTCCATGTACTTTTTGTGCTTATCGGCAGGAACGGCTTTCATGTCCACTTTATTCAGGGTAGCTAACAGCTTTTTCCCTGAACTGGCGGCAGCTTTGTCATCGTCCGAAACAAGGGCGTTCTTTAAGGACAGATAATCGGTAACTATGGGCGCAATAGAAAAGTTTTTTGTTTCTTCTTTTCCTGTTGCTATTGCTTCCTGACCGCTCGGTGTTTCGCTCACAGCGGGCGCAGCTACCGTATCATCCTCTTTTGGTTGGGAAGCTGGCTGTTCTTGTGATACCACAGCAGTATCATTTGAAGACTGCTCGTTTTTGTTGGATGCCTGATTGCATGATACTGTTACAAATGCCATGATAACAGCAATGATTGATAATGTTAGATTTTTCATTTTATTATTTTTTTAATTAAACAAGTACTTTTTGTAGTGGTTGCCGTTGTGAAATCCCTTACGGACAACCGATAACAGTTTTGTTAAGCGGTACAGATGATATTATCTGTACCGCTCCTTTTTACATTTTTATAAGTATGCCGTTGGGCTTTTTGCCAACGTTAAGGGTTTTTGTTACGGCATGGGATGATACATTGACTACCGAAACCGTGTTGCTTTCCTGATTGGTTACATAAGCGATATTGCCGTCCTGTGTAAATACAATGGCGTGCGCTCCTGCACCTGCATCAAAAACACCGGCGTGCATCCACATACTCATGCCGTTGTCCCAATTCCAGTAATGCACCTTTCCGTTCATTGGGTCGGTAACCCACAGTTCATTTTTTGAAGCATTGTGGGCTGCATATCCGGGCATAAAGCCTAAGCTAATGGTTTCAGTTACCGCATTGGTAGCTACATCAATAACCGAAATGGTCTGTGAAGCCTCATTATCCACATACATTTTGCCGTTAGTGGCTGGCCAGGCTCCTACCGGGTCGTCACCCACGGTCAGGGTTGCAACCACACTCTTGGTCGATGGGTTGATAACCGAAACCGTACCGCTGCCGCCGTTGCACACGTATGCTTTTGTGCCATCCATGCTAAAGGTTACTTCTGCGGGGTCTTCACCTACGGCAATCGTATTTTTGACAGCATAGGTATTGGCATCGTAAACCAAAACTTTTCCATCCATTGCCATTTGCGTTGTCCATATTTCTGTACCATCAGGGGAATAAACGGCATTGTGGTTCATTGCCGGAGTTTCAATGTCTTTTAAAACGGTTCCTTTTACGGCATCCATTATCAGGATACGCCCTTTCATGCCTGCCATGCCACCGGAATGGCCTGCGCTCAAATCCATGCCCGGTACGCCGATAGCTAAATGGTTTTGATGGCTGTAAATGTGATGCGGCCACATGACCATGTTGCCGCCGGAGTTCATGATGTCAAAGGTTTCACTCACGGTATTGTCACTTAGTTTTATGACAGAAACGGTTGCGCTTTCGCCATTGACTACGTAAGCTGCCGGATAATCAATGTTTTTACCCATTGGCATATCGCCCATATCATCTTTACTACAAGAAGATAGAACGGTTAAGGAAATGGTAGTAGCTATTGCCACCAAAGTTGCTCTGTTTTTCATTTTTACTCATTTTTAGATATTAGAAAATATTTGTGTTAATCGCTACTACTATGATGCTTACACTCATGGCGGGACTTTAATTACATTGGAGCAGCGTCCAACTGCCTATCAGATTTAATGGTCATGTCTTTGTCCTGCTCCGCTTTTAAGTATAAACTCACTGCTGATTAAATATGCACCTTCGGTAACAACGATGTCACCTGGTTTTAATCCTGATGTAATTTCAATCCACTGCTTGTTTTGCACACCTGTTTCTACCATGCGTTGCTCAAATGTGTTATCATGGGCCAATACCCAAACGGTTTTCATCTTTTCCAGCAGTACTGCCGATTTAGGAACTGCCAGCACATTGGTAAACGATTTTTCGGGAACGACCGAAACCAATGTGCCGGGTATAAGTTTACCGGCTGAATTGTTTACCCTGATTTTAAGCAGGTAAATTCTTTTGCCTTCTTCTATTACCGGGTTGGAGTAAACCAACGTACCTTTGTAAACTTCTCCGGGATTACTGTCGGCAAACACCTGAAAGGTCTTGATTTCTTCAAGTCCTGAAATTTCATTGGGATACAATTGCGCTTCGACCCAAACCTCATTGAGCGAGGTGATTTTTACAAGTGGACTGCCTTCTGCCACATACATGCCCTCGTTGATGTTTACTTCGCTTACATATCCCGCTTCGGGCGAATAAAATGTAATGAGGGAATTTGTTTTGCCCGATGTTTCCAGTTCGGAAATTTGCTTTTCGGTTAAACCCCACAATGTCAATTTGTTTTTTCCAGCACTTAATAAATCGCTTGTCAGCTTAGATATAGGGATTGTTGTTTTTGCTTTTTCCAGCACGGACAGATATTCCTTTTCATCTGTTTGCAGTTGTTCACTGTAAATACTGTAAAGGGGTCTTCCTTTTTGAAGATATACACCTGTGTTTCTTACAAACAGTTCGTCAATCCTTCCTTTTGCACGGCTGCTAATGGTCTTTACCTGTTCTTCATTAATGGCAACTGTTCCTAAAATAACGGAAGATGATAAAATGTTTCTTTTTCTGACGGTATCTGTTTCAATACCTGCCAATGCCTGCTTATGCTTGTCAATGGTGATAATGTTGCCTTGCATTCCTGCATGGTCGGTTTCTTTCTTCTCTACTTTGATTAAAGACATATTACAAACGGGACAAGAACCAGGTGTTTCGCTTGCTACACTTGGGTGCATGGGGCAAGTATAATAACTGCCGGATGTTTCCTGATGGCTTTCTTGCCCGTTCTTACAACCCGTAAGAATGAGTATTGAAAGCAATATAGTTGAGATAATAAACTGCTTCATGTCAATTTGCATTTAAAAAAGTTTCACTGTCAGTCATCAAACCCGCTTGTTTTGCAATTTCTTCAGTAGGTGAAAGACCGCTTTTAATGATTGTCATTCCGTTGTTGCTTGCTCCAGCAATTACTTTCCGCACCTGAAAAACTCCCGCTCCATTGCGGGTAGTATCTGTTTTGACCCATACGTAAGCATTCAATCCCGTAGTGTAAACTGCCGTTGATGGAACCTGTAAATTTTCATTACCGCTCAAAGCAAAGCCTGCGGTAACAAGCGAATTTATTTTCAGCGAATTATTGGGATTGGGCAACACAATCCTAACTCTTGCAAAACGCTGGTCAGTTTCTTCAAATGTCTTTTCAATCAAAGCAACTTTTCCGTTGAGAAGTTTTGAAGGGTCGCTTTCAGAAACTATTTGTGCAGATTGGTTTTCGTGAATTTGACTTACGTTTCGGTTGGGAACTGAAACCAATACCCAAACTTCCTGTAAATCATTTATATTGAAAAGGGTTTGTGCTTCGTTTACATATGTGCCTTCACGAATTTGCGAAGCGGAAACAGCATAAGAGCTTGTATTGATGGCATTCTGCTGCGTACCCATGTCGTTCATTGCCGATGTGCTTTTTGCAGTAGTGTTTTGCTGCGATGTTAAAGCATTGAAAAAAACATATCCGTTTGAAGGACTGAAAACAGAAACTGTTAGGGCAACTGCTCCCTTTTTTTCCAACTGCGCAATCTGATTTTCGGTAATACCGAGCAGACGTAGCTTTTCTCTCGACTTTTCTATTAAATAATTATCTGCACCTGATTTGAAAAGAAAAAGATGTTCTTCCTGAAAGGTGCGTAAGCCGGGGCTGTATATGTCCATGATTTTATCGCCTTGCTTTACGTATTGGTTGCTGAATTTAACGTATAGCTTCTCAATCCTTCCTCCGAAACGGGCTGCAACGGATTGATTTCTGTTTTGAGCGAGGGTAATAAAGCCTTGCGCTTTCTCGGTTTTTCCACTGTTGCCTGATTGCAGTCTAAAGGTTGCCTGATTTGACAAGACCAGTTTGTTTGGTGAAACTGCCTGCTCCAATTCTTTTTCCACCAACTGCAATTTCATATTACATACAGGACAATCGCCGGGGTGCGGATAGGTTTTATCACCTTCGCAACCCATGGGGCAGATGTACTCGCCCTCAACCTTCTCATGATTTTCATACCCTTGTTCACCTTGTTCATTTTTGCAGGATGATAACGCAGCTACCAAAAGCAAACACACCATAATGCAGATGCTATTTAATTTCTCTTTCGTATTCATATTCGGCTTCCAATTTTAAAATATTGAACAGTTTGTCATACGCTTCCATTTTTTTCATCAGCAACATTTCCCAGGCATCCAGCAGCACAAAAAAATCGCCTGTGTTTTGCTTGTAGGCAAGCAGGTTGGCTTGCAGGTTGTTCTCATAGGCGGGAACAATATTTTTTGTGTAGCTCTGATATTGTTCGTTTTCGTAATTAAGCATCGCAGTTTTTTCGGCTAACATTTTTGAAGCCATGAGTTGCATTGTTTCCTTTTCCCGTTCCATAGACTGAATTTGAAAACCGATTGACTTTACTTCAGAGGAATACATTTTAGACGACCAGGGAACAATGGGAATTGTTACCATTCCCATAACTGACCATTGGCTTGGCATACCAAACATTTGGGCATGTTCGGCACGGATACCAAAGTCAGGTCTTGCGCTTGTTCTCATTACTTTTTGCTCCAACTTCATGGATTGAATGTATTTGTCAAGCGCCGTAATATCACTACGGTTAGAAATGCTTACAGTATCTGCAATGCTGAATAGGTAGTTGCTTGGCGAAATGAGTGTATCAATCTGAAATGGCGTGTTTGCATCACGCAACATCAGCGTGTTTAATCCGATATTGCTTTCTGCAATCACGCTGTTGAGCATCACCAGCATATTTTTTAATTCGGCTAAGCGGGCTTTTGCTTTATATATCGTTTGCAGTTGCGACTGGTTATTGGTAAATTTCTCTTCGGATGTCGTGATGAGCAATTGAAGTATTTCTTCACTTTCTTTTAGAATGCGTTGTTTCTTCTCGGTTACATAACGGTTGTAGTACAGAATTTTCGCTTCACGCCTCAACTCGTTTTTTGTCCATTCACTTTTTGATTTTTCGATTTCAGCCAGTGAACTGATGTAACTTTTCTTGGCGTTCAGTTTGCTTGGATTGGGTATCATCTGTTCAACGGAAAAAGCAATACCCGCCTGGTTCATTGGGTCGTTTTTTTCTTTGAGCATGGAGAAGTCGTAAGGGAAACGCATGATGCCTGTTGAAAAAGTGGGCGGCATCCATGCTTTTGCACCGTCTGCTTTTGCCTGAATAGACTGTATGCTGTATTGGTACTGAATAATGGACGGGTAATTAGTTTCCACCTGCTGCAACAGCTTTTCCAGCGAAATATAAGTTGTGTCTTGAGCGTGAAGCTGGAGCAGACAAACCAATAATACTATTGTTGAAACTATCTTTTTCATGCTCTAAATGTGTTTTAGAATAAAATCAACCCGTTCTTCCGGTGGCAGAACCGGCACATGAACAATAGGGCAAGGGAATGTTTCATACACCTTAATTATCAGGTTATGAATACGGATTTGCTCTGCTTCGTCTTCTAATCTTGCATAGTCGTTGGTAAGCGGCAAACGGTCTAATATGAAAACTTGCTTGTAGCAATATTTATTACACTGTTCTATTAACCTGTCGTCATATTCTAAACCCAAGAACTGATAGTATGCCATTGCATCGGGTAAGGCGCGGTCTAAAAACACCATTTCATTTACATCTAAGGTTGCTTCTTCTTCAATCTGCATATTCAGCACTCCTAACTGAAATTCTTTTTTGTTTTCACGAATTTCTTCAACCGTGCGCCCTTTTATTTTTTGCGTATCAATGTAATGACGTGCATGTTCAATAGTGGTTTTGTAACCTCTTTCGGCAAGCAGGTTTACTACCGTGGTTTTCCCCGTGCAGGGCCCCCCTGTAATTACATTCCAGTTTGTGATAATTTCTTTGTGTTTCATGGCCTTTTGATTTTTAATTCAAATTCGTTTCGCTGATTAAGGACAGGAATTTCACTATCCCATTTATAAACTTCTTTTATTTTTTCCTGCAATCCCTTTGCGCCATCCGCTTCGCTGTGGACAATAAAAATTTTATCCGGTTTGGATTGCAGTTTTCTCATCCAGTCAATCAATCCATTTTGGTCGGCATGACCGGATAATCCTTCAATATTTTCAATATGAGCTTTTACTGCATAGAATTTACCTCTCATCTTGATTTCAGATGCACCTTCAAGTAAAGCTCTTCCTCTTGTTCCTTCCGCCTGAAAGCCAACCAACAGAATAGTTGCGCTTTCATCGCCTAAGTATTTTTCAAAGTAAGTAAGCACTCTGCCTCCTGCCGCCATTCCGCTTCCGGCAATAATTATTTTAGGTGTATTGTCTTCTGCAAGTGCAAAAGTTTCATCAACACTTTTAATACGCTTTATGGTGTTGCACATTTCAGAACATTCATCGGTGGAGAGTTTATGCCAATCTGTATTTCTATGAAAAACTTCCAAAACATTTCTTCCCATAGGACTATCCATATAAATAGGTATATCGGGAATTTTATTGGTCTTTTTTAACTGCCAAAACAGATACATGAGTAACTGTGTCCGCTCTACCGAAAAACTCGGTATGATGATAGTGCCGTTTCTTGCCATGCAACGATTAATAAGTTTTTCCAAATTGTTGATGGCTGGTTCGACAGGATGAAGGCGGTTGCCATAAGTGGCTTCAATAAATAAAACATCCGCTTTTTCAGGCTTTTCCGGTGGAAACAAAAGTGGGTCTATCTCCCTGCCAATATCACCGGAAAAGACTAATGTTTTTTCGCCAATCTGCAATTCAATAAATGTAGCACCAATAATATGTCCGTTGTATCGGAAACGGTATCGGATATGCTCGTTAATTTGTAACCATTGATTGAGGGGTTGCGGTTGAAAAAGCGGCAAAGTATTTTCCACATCAGGCAAGCCATAAAGCGGCAAAGCGGGCTTGTGTTTTGAGTAGCGGAATTTGTTCGCTCTCTCTGCATCTTCTTCCTGAATTTTTGCACTGTCTTTTAAAATGATTTCGGCAATCTGTAAGGTTGGTGAAGTGCCGTTGATTGTTCCGCTAAAACCATGCTTCACCAGTAAGGGGAGGTAGCCTGTGTGGTCTAAGTGTGCATGTGTTAGTAATACTATATCAATAGTTTTTGCTGAAACGGCTAATGGTTGCCAATTTAGTTGCCGGAGTTCTTTTAGCCCCTGAAACAAACCGCAGTCTATCAGTATTTTTTTACCAAAAGCAGTAACAAGATACTTTGAGCCGGTAACTGTTCCGGCAGCACCTAAGAATTGGATTTTGATTTTATTGTCGTTCATAATTATTGTTTTATACTTTGAAATTTCTTTGCTGAGAATTCTTCACACAATGCCGAACATTCTTCCATTACTTTTTCCAACCGTGGTGAATGGATGCCTATGTTTTGCAACACACTTTGATTGTGATGCATGGTTTTACACAGCACTATTTTTCTGTCTAATAATTGTTGTTTCTCTTTTTGGGTAAGCGTTGTAAGGCAGGTTACGGGGTGTAATCCCGAACCATCAATCCAGTCTTTTAACCCATTATGTTTGGGGTAATCCCAACTCACAAGGTTCATATTCATGCACCTTCCGTATTGAGCAGCATCTTCTGAAAAGCGAGTATTGGTTACTACCCAACCCTGATGAAATTTTTCAGAATGACCATCTAACTGTTTCCATTGTCTTTCCACATCTAAAAATCTTGACTGAATGTATAGCGGGATTTTAACATCGGACGAGTAACCCTGACGGTTATGAAATTTGCACTCAATCATAAAATGGTGTTCGTCTTTTTCGGCAATCACATCAATTTCATGGTTTACACAATGTCCTTTTACAATTACGCCCACTTGCGTTTTGTAACCTCTATGTTTTAAAAGTTCGCCAACAAATTGCTCAAACGGAAAACCGGAAGGTCCCAATTCCATAATGGCTTGTTTGAGTTTATAACGTGCTGCTGCCGGACGGGAATAATTTCTCAGCAATCGAAATGCAGTTTTGTAAATCTTCCGGGTGGACATTCCTTCAACCAGCATTTCGATTACTTCATTGGTAATTTCATCTGCCTGTTCGTTAGTTGCACCAGAACGCAGCAACGATTGTTTTAGCTTTCCTTTGTTGAACGGAGCTTTTTCGCCTGATGCCTTAATGATGTTTATATTTTCAGCGTTAATCTTCATCGTGAATTAGATTTGTTCGTTTTAAAATTTGAATAACCAATAGTGAAATCGAAGCAGATACGAAAACAATCAACCAGTCTTCCGCTTTCAGCGACTGAACATTCAATGCTTCACGAGCTGGAGGAATAAAAAATACGGAAACCACGACTAACCCGCTTGTAAGCAGTGCATACCAAACATATTTATTTTGGAATACTTCAGATTTTATAAAAGAAGTTTTGACCGATGCCATGTTGAACACATGGAACAACTGGCAAACAATAAGAGTAAAGAATAAAATGTTGTTGCAGAGTTTCGGGTCAAAGTGTTCGCCTGTATGCAAAACAAAATGGCTAAAGAATACTGCTCCCAATGTGCAAACGGAAATGATTGCCGCATAAATCCAAACAGCATACCACTGTTTTGTTTTTAACAGCGGTTCAGCCGGATTTCGGGGCTTGTGTTTCATAACATACGGACTGCCTTCGCTTACGCCCAAAGCAAGGGCGGGCAACACATCTGTTATTAGATTGATAAAAAGTATTTGCAGCGGAATTAATTGAAAATGCAGATTGGACAACGCAGCTAATGACACCACAAACAATTCGCTCATGTTGCAGGAAAGCAGGTAAATCACAAATTCCTGAACATTAGTAAAAATAACACGACCTTGCTTTATTGCATGAACTATGGACGAAAATTTATCGTCTTTCAATACCATGTCTGACACTTCCTGTGCCACTTGTGTTCCTCTCACTCCCATTGCGATGCCGATGTCTGATTTCTTCAAAGCAGGAGCATCATTTACACCATCACCTGTCATGCCAACGATGTTTCCTTTTTCCTGCAACACTCTTACCAAATCCAATTTATGAGCGGGTGTAACCCTTGCGAAAACAGAAGTGTCAGCCCAAAGATTTTTTTCCTGTTCGCTTAACTGTTCAAAGGGCTTCATGTTCTTGCCGATGACAGGTTGCGTGTTTTCGGATATATGAAGTTGGTTGGCTATATAATTTGCAGTGGCAGGATGGTCGCCTGTAATCATCACTACTTTAATACCTGCATCTTTACATTCATTGATTGCATCAAACACATCTTCGGCTGGCGGATCCATCATTCCGTATAGTCCGGCAAAAACCAAACTGTCTGTGAGTGCAACATCTTTTGAAGCAGTTTCTTTAAAAGCACCAGCAATAACTCTTAAACCGGATGATGCCAATTGTTCAGATTTGTCTTTCCATTGGTTTCTTGTTTCTTCATTCATCTCTTTAATTTCAGAACCGTTAAGAATATGACTGCACTGTTTGAGTATTTCTTCTGCTGCGCCTTTAGCACAAACTATAAAATCGTTTTGATTGCCGTGTAGCGTTGCCATCATTTTTGTTTCCGATGAAAACGGGACTTCATCTATTTTAGGAAACTGTTGACGCAACCGCTCAACATTCTCTCCTTTGTTGTGTGCATATTTCAGTAAGCCCGTTTCCAGCGGGTCGCCAATTTCTTTAATGTCGTTTTCTAAAATCTGAATGGATGCGGTGTTGCATAAAACAGCTATATGCTGAAGGAGTTGTTTATTCTTTTCAGAAGTTTCATCAGCAGGGATTAAATCTGTTACTTCTATTTTATTTTGAGTAAGTGTTCCTGTTTTATCGGTGCAAATAACGGTTGTGCCTCCTAAGGTTTCTACTGCCGAAAGTTTTTTTACGATGACATTATGCCTTGCCATTTTCATCATCCCTTGAGCCAATGCAAGGGTTGCCACAATGGGAAGTCCTTCGGGTATGGCTGCTACTGCAAGGGCAATGGCCGTTTCAAGCAATTCCACATAATCGCCATGCGTGAACATACCGACAATGAAAATCAGCACCACTAAAGCAACTGTTATGTAAATGAGTTTACGACTGAATACCTGTAACTTTTTTTCAAGTGGAGTGGCTGATTGCTCTGCTCCCTGCACGAGGTGTGCGATTTTGCCTAATTCGGTTTGCATACCTGTTGCAACCACAAGGGCAGTGGTGTTTCCGTTGGTAACGAAAGTGCCTTTGTGCAACATATTGGTGCGGTCAGCAAGTGGAATATCTCCCGAAAGTTCGCTTGCTGTTTTTTCAACAGGCATGGCTTCGCCCGTAAGCGATGCTTCATTTATGGAAAGTTGTGTAGCGGAAATAATTCTTGCATCTGCGGTAATCATCTCACCTGCTTCAACAAACAGCAAATCGCCCGGAACTAATTCTTCGGATGCTATTTCGGTCAGCTTACCATTTCTGAAAACTTTGGAAGGGACACTGACCATTTTTTTCAGCGCATTCATGGAGCGTTCCGCCTGCATTTCCATCCAAAAGCCAATGGTTGCATTAACAAGTATTACAAGCAGAATTGCCGTTGCATCCAAATATTCCTGAAACCAAAACGACATGGCGGCTGCAAACAACAACAAATACACCAAGAGGTTATTAAACTGCGACAGGACTATTTTTAAAGGGTGTTTTCCTTTATCGGATTGAATACTATTACTCCCGTATTTTTCAATACGCTTTGCAGCGTCAAGGGAGTTCAATCCTTGTTTTATATCACTGCCAAGTTCAGTGATAAGTTCTGTTACAGGAATTGTATGTGGGTTTACTGTTTTCATTAATCTATGTTTTCTAAAAATTCTACTTTACCATATTTTTTTATTTCTCTTTCCTTGACGATTTGATATATAACTGGCAAAACGATTAATACGAAAAGAGTAGAAGTTATTAGGCCAAAAACAAAAGGTATTGTAATAGGCTTCATGACATCACTACCTACACCTGTTGCCAAAAGAATAGGCATTAAACCAATCATATCGGCCATTACCGTCATCAGTTTAGGTCGTACACGCATTACGGCACCGGAAAACACGGCTTTCTCGACATCTTCGTTTGAGAGTTCAGCACTTTTCTTTTTTCTACTGTATCTCTTATGGCTTCATTCATATAGACGAGCATCAATACACCAGTCTCTACCGCAATGCCGAATAAGGCAATAAAACCTACCGCAACAGCTACCGAAAAATTCACATCGAAAAAATACATTGAATATACCCCCCGATTAATGCAATGGGAATACTTGAAAGGACAATCACCATTTCCTTAACCGAATGGAAAGTGAAATAGAGGACAAAAGCAATTATCAAAAGCGTAATGGGAATGATGATTTTTAAACGGTTCTCTGCTCGAACCTTATTTTCATATTGCCCACTCCATTCAATAAAATAGCCTTTGGGCAGCTTTTGAAAATCTGCATCAATACGTTTTTTAGCATCGCCAACTACGCTTCCCATATCCCTGCCACGCACATTGAACAGAACCGTTCCCCGCAGCATGGCATTTTCAGAATTTATCATTGGCGGGCCTTCCGAAATTTCAACATCCGCCACTGCTGACAATGGAATAACACCGTAACCCGATGTCTGCAAAGGCGTTCGTTTTATTTCTTCTATATCGCTTCTAAAATCCTGCGCTAAGCGTATGGAAACGCTGAAACGCTGCCTGCCTTCAATGGTATTGGTCAAAGGCATTCCTCCTAATGCCATTTCAATAAGCATATTCACTTCTTCAATAGAAAGATTATATCGGGCAATTTCTTCCCGATTAATTCTTATATCCAAATATTTCCCCCCTGTGAGTTGCTCTACATATAAATCTGCAAGCCCATCAATACCTTTCAATGATTTTTCAATTTGCCTTGAAAGGTTGTAGATAGTATCTAAGTTTTGCCCATAAATTTTCACACCAATATCTGTCCGGACACCTGTCGAAAGCATATTGATACGATTGATTATAGGCTGTGTCCAACCACTTGTAACACCAGGTATCTGCACTTTTTCGTTCAGTTCCGAAATCAGCTTTTCGGTGGTCATGCCTTTACGCCACTCCGATTGGGGTTTTAATACAACAATGCTTTCAATCATACTTACCGGAGCATTGTCGGTTGCAGTATAGGCACGACCTGCTTTGCCCAGAACATTTTCCACTTCGGGAACGGACATAATGAGCTTGTCCTGCACCTGCAAAATACGTTTGGCTTCGTTGTTGGAAACATCAGGAAGTGTAACGGGCATAAACAAAAGAGAACCTTCGTCTAACGGTGGCATAAATTCCGAACCCAAACGCACTACAAAAGGAATGCTACCCACCACGATTAAAGCAGCAATAGCAATTACCGTTTTTTTCCAATGCTGGCAAAGGCGCAAAACAGGGCTGTATATTTTTATAAAGAAATTTGCAACGGGGTTTCTGCTTTCAGGAATGAGCTTGCCTTTCATTAAAGAACGCAACAGCATTGGGACAACAAATAATGCTATAATGGCGGAGCCAATCATAGTAAAGGTTTTTGTCCATACCAAAGGCGAAAACATTTTCTTTTCCTGCCCTTCGAGAAACAATATGGGAGAGAATGAAATGAGCGTTACCAATATGGAAAAGAAAACGGCTCTTCCAACAGTGCGTGATGAGCGTTCAATGATTTTGATACGTTCTTCCTCACTCAATTCTTTTGTATTTCCTATTCTTTGCTTTTCCATTATTCTTCTGATTTTAAAACTGCTTTTACTAAACCTTTATAAGCGTTTTCAGTCATCACAATTCCCGCATCCACCAAATCGCCAATGGCTAAGGCAATACCGCCCAATGACATAATGTTGAGTGAAATGCCAAACATTTTCACGAACATAAAGCCAATCAGCACCGACAAGGGAATGGTAACAATGGCCACTACTGCGCTTCGCACATGGAAAAGAAAAATCAGCACCACTAATGAAACCACAATAATTTCTTCCCACAACGCCTCTTTCAATGTTGCAATGGCAGCTTCAATTAAATTGCTACGGTCGTAAGCAATTTTAATCTTCACTCCGGGAGGCAAACCTTTTTCCACATCGCCTAACCTTTCTTTTACACGGTCAATCACTTCTTTTGCATTTTCGCCATATCTGGCAACCACCACACCGCCCACTACTTCGCCTTCGCCGTTTTCTTCTACAATTCCCAATCGGATGTCGCTGCTCATTTGTACATCGGCAACATCTTTCAGCTTGATGGGAATGGATTTATTTGAGCCAACGGAAATTTCTTCTATATCCCGGATGTCTTTGATATAACCTAATCCTCTAATCATATAACCCATACGGTTCATTTCATAGATACTTCCTCCAACGTCACGATTGTTGGCTTTAAGGGCATTTGCCACATCCATTGCTGAAATGTTGTAGTAAATAAGTTTGTTGGGATTGACGCTCACCTGATATTGTTTTTGGAAACCTCCGAAAGAGGCCACCTCGCTCACACCTTCTACATTCTGCATTGCAAATTTTACATACCAGTCCTGCACTGCACGGAGTTCGCCCAAATCGTAACCATCGCCCTGAAGCGTGTACCAAAAAACATGACCCACGCCTGTTCCATCGGGACCGAGAGTGGGAGTTACCCCTTGTGGTAATGCTTTTTGAGCGAAGTTCAACCGCTCCAAAACACGGGTTCTTGCCCAATAGATTTCTGCATCGTCATTAAATACAACAAAGATGAAACTCATGCCAAACATAGATGCTGCACGAATGGCCTTAACGTTGGGAATACCCTGCAAGTTGGAAACCAAAGGGTAGGTAATCTGGTCTTCCATGATTTGGGGGTTACGTCCCATCCATTCGGTGTAAACGATGACCTGATTTTCGGAAAGGTCGGGGATGGCATCAACCGGTGTGGTCATTACCGACCATACGCCCCCAACCACAATCAGCAGTATGCCTATCCACACGAAAAAGCGGTTGTGCGTTGACCATGAAATAATTTTCTCTATCATGACAGTCTCCTTTTTAAAAGTTGGGAATTAATCGCTACTACTATCGTACTTACGCTCATCAATACCGCACCCATTGCTGGGCTTAAAACAAAATTTGGATAGAATATACCTGCTGCAAGTGGTATTGCCACCACGTTGTAGCCAACCGCCCATATCAGGTTCTGTATCATTTTCTTGTAGGTAAGTCTGCCAAAGTCAATCAGTTTGACCACATCCCTCGGGTCGCTGTCCACCAATATGATATCGGCTGTTTCGGCAGCCACGTCCGTACCGGAACCCACGGCAATTCCAACATCTGCCTGTGCCAGTGCAGGTGCATCATTTACACCATCACCAGTCATTGCTACGATTTCGCCTTTTGCCTGAAACTCCTTTACTTTCTCCTGCTTGTTATGCGGAAGCACATTGGCCAAATACCCGTCCATACCCAATTTTCCGGCTACGGCAGCAGCAATCCTGTCGTTGTCCCCGGTGAGCAGAAAGGACTTGATGCCCATTTTTTTGAGTTCCTCAATCGCCTGTGCCGAACCCTCACGGATGCTGTCTGCCAAAGTAATGATGCCGATTACCCTGTCATCAATGAGGACAAAGTTGACCGTTTCGGCTTCCTGATTGATTTCGCTTGGTATTTCCGGCAGGGAAAGGTGGTTTTCGGTGAAATAATTCGGGCCGCCAGCTACGATATTTTTGCCGTTCACGACACCTTTTACACCTATGCCCTGCATATAGCTAAAGTTTTCAGATTTCCATAAGGCAAGGCTCTTTTCTTTCAATGTAGCCATAATGCCTTTAGCAATATGGTGTTCCGAATTTTGCTGTACTGCGGCAGCATACTGGATAACCTCATCGGCATTATATTCATCCGTTAACGGTATAACCTTTTCTACTGCATGGGAACCTTTGGTGAGTGTACCAGTCTTATCAAAAATGACGGTGGAAAGTTTGCGGGTGGTTTCAAATGCCGTACGGTTGCGGATGAGCAGGCCATTGGTCGCCGAAAGCGTTGTGGAAATGGCGACCACCAACGGGATAGCCACGCCCAATGCGTGCGGGCAGGCCGTTACCATCACCGTCACCATTCTTTCAAGCGCAAAGGCAATATCTCCACTGCTTGCATACCAATAGGCAAATGTGCCTATGCCAACGGCAATGGCAATAAAGGTGAGCCATTTGGCAACTTTGTCCGCAAGGTTCTGTGTATTAGACTTGGTAGCCTGCGCTTCCTGCACAAGATTGATAACCCTGTTCAGGTAGCTGTCTTTTCCCACGGCTGTTACCTTGACTTTCAGCGCACCATCGCCATTGATAGAGCCTGCGATGACCTTTCCGTCTTTTTCCTTTTTTACGGGAACACTTTCTCCGGTAAGCATACTCTCGTTGATATACGAAAGCCCCTCCAGTACCAATCCATCGGCTGGAATTTTTTCACCCGGTTTTATGATAGCCGTTTCACCGCTTTGCAGGTCTTCGAGCTTTATCTTTACGGCTTCTCCGCCACGTTCCACGGTAACATCGTTGGGCAGCAAAGCCACCAATGACTGCAATGCCCGTGAAGCAGCCATTTGGGAACGCATTTCCAGCCAATGCCCTAACAGCATGATGTCAATAAGGGTTGCCAGTTCCCAAAAGAAGTCCATACCCTGCAAGCCAAATACAACGGCTACGGAATAGACATAGGCTACGGATATGGCAATGGCGACAAGGGTCATCATGCCTATGGCCTTGGCTTTTATCTCGCCAATCATTCCTTTTAGGAATGGCAAGCCTCCATAGCTATAAATCACCGTACCCAATGCCAGCAGCACATATTTATCGCCATTGAAAACAAGGGAGAAACCTAACCATTGCTGTATCATGTGCGACAGGAGCAGGATAGGGATTGTAATGACAAGGCTTATCCAAAAACGTGTGAGGAAATCGCCTGTATGATGTCCCTCATGTTTATTAAAGTTTTCATCAGCATGGCCATGTTGAGAATGCCCGGAATGCCCATGTTCTGATGTGTGTTCATGAGAAGCTGACGTACCGCCAACGTGAACCAATGCCATGCCACAAAGAGGGCATTTGCCTGGTTCGTCTTTTAGCACCTGCGGGTGCATAGGACACGTGTATTTTTTCATAACAAGGGATTTTAAAAGTTATGTTGCATTTAATTTTTTTACCATCTCATGGGACATTTCTTCAGCATAAGTACCATAGGCATCAACAAGTACCCCTTTGCTCTTACCGTCATTGGACGATATGGCATAAATCACGGCATTGTTATCAGGACTACTGTCGAGGCTTTCAAACCTATGAGTTTCCGTAACCGTAAAATCCTCCGGTTTTAGTTTCAGGCTCTTTGACGCACAGTAAAGGCAGTCCGGCAACAGACTAAAGTCCATACTGTACCCACGCTGTCTTAGGTCTTTAAGTGCCTGCACCATGTCATTGTACTGTACCATAGCTTTCAGACCTGTTATTTAATGGTTTCGACCGTACTGCCGCAGGTAAGCATCTGTGAGCCGTAATATGGATTTTTAACGGCATTCTCTTTACTTAGCCAATTGGCTCCCTTACCTCCATTGTACATAGGACAGTGCTGGTAATAAACGGGGGTGTCCTGTTTAGACACTTTAGCCAGTGTGTAGATGCTTCCCGAAAGTGCCGCAAAAGCACTTCTTTGTTTTGCAACGTCTTTTGATTTTGAAATGCTTTCCGCATTGGCCGTTAAGTCCTGCATTACTTTCATCCAAGCCGTATGTTCCTCTGCCGATAGCTTATTCATATCGACTGCTTTAAGGGATGTAGCCAATTCAGCGGCTTTGGCAGATGCGGTCGCTGCATCGGTTTTTATCAAAGCATCTTTCACTGAAAAGTAGTTGTCAAATACAGCCTTTAGCTGTGATTGGTTTTGGGCTGCATCTTTGTTAGCTGCCATTTGGCTATGGTCGTGATTGCCATGTCCGGCATTCATGTCCATTCCCGCCTCCTTGTTTTTGGCAACCGTCTTCACTGGTCTATCATACTGGCAGCAACCAGCCAGTTTAGCATATGCGTCATCCGGCGCACGGAACTTCTCACTGTCATAACCAGCCAAAGCGATACGTTTCAGGATTTCATCCTGATTTGTTTTGTCGCCGTCATAGGTGAGCGTAGCCATCTTGGTATCTTTGTTCCAGTCCACACTGGCTACCTTTTTTACGTTACCTGCTTTTTCGATGGTGGTTTTGCACATACCACAATTGCCATAAATCTTTACGGTTTCTGTTTTCGCATTCTTGATTTGTGCGAAGCCGTTTATTGATGATAGTAATACGGCGATTACCATCACTATTTTTGATAATGATTTCATAATAATTACATTTTGAGAAACGGGGGATTGATAAGCCCATTTCTGTTTTAAATTTTAAATAAATGATACAAATAGGGGATTTGCAAAAGCCGGAACAGCTTTTGACAAGGCACACCTATGGCTGTCAAGCCATAGTTTTAGCTTATTTTAGGCGGTAGCCAGAGAGCGTAAAAGCCAGAAGAATAATAGGCTTGTTCAAAAGAAAACTCCCGTTTTTTTATTATGGCTAATTGAGTGTTTGCCACTACCTCCATAATGCCTACAAGATTAGGCGAAGTTTGCGGTGAAACGCACCGGCAGGAACTGTGCTTGCATTTGCCCCCCACAATCTTTACCGTGCTTGCATTTCGCGCAAGGCTTCCCATTGCAGCAGGCCTTATGATCAGGTTTTGCCGATTGTTTCTTGGAGCAGGATGATGAATGTGTCGTTTTGGACGAGTGTTCCGTCTTAACTGACCCTTTGGAACAGGCAAGCCCTTGTGTGGGAACAAGGAAAAGCCCCAAACAAAACAAGAGAGTTATGCCTATATGTGTTCTAAAGTACTTCAATACAACAAATTTACAAATAAGTTAATCTTTCTGATAGATTTCTTTATCTTTTTTTGATATTCGATGTAAAAAATTCAATTAAGCTTCATTCTTCCTGCTATATACAGGTTTTAGTAAGGTCTACTGAGGCAAAGGTTCTATTTTAAAGCCGGCCCTTTGAACCGTCTGCATCACCTGCTCCTGAGATATACCCTCGGATTTAACTGTCAGCACCTTGTCTTTATTTTGCGTATCAACTTCCCAGTGGCAGACACCTTCAGCATCATTCAAAAATGGAGTTACCTTCGCCACACATCCCCCGCAGTTGATATTTGTCTTAAATAGAAATTCCTTGTTGTCCATCGGTTATAATTTATAGATTATCTTGTCCCACAAATTTCAGCACTTAATCACGCCTCATCATTGTGAAAATTCTTCTTTGATTTGTGACATTTAATGTTTTATTTTTTCAGCTTTAGGCGTAAGCTGTTAGACACCACGCTTACGCTGCTGAGCGCCATCGCAGCTCCTGCGACCATAGGATCCAGCAGGAAACCGTTCACCGGGTATAAAATCCCAGCTGCTATAGGGATGCCGATCAAGTTGTATATAAATGCCCAAAACAGGTTTTGCCTAATTGTAGCTACGATCTTTTCTGACAAACGTATGGCCTGTGGTATCCTTGTGAGGTCTGACGAAATGATGGTCATCTTGGCTACGTCCATTGCGATGTCTGCACCTTTGCCCATCGCGATACTTATATCGGCTGTCGCAAGTGCAGCGCTGTCATTGATACCATCGCCCACCATTGCCACTACCTTTCCTTTACCTTGCAGTTCTTTGATAAAATCGGCTTTCTGCTGTGGCAATACCTCGGCCTTGTAATACCGTAGGCCGGTTTGTTCTGAGATTGACCTGGCCGTAGCGTGGTTATCGCCCGTCAACATGTAAAGCTCAATTCCCATTCCCTGCATCTGTCGGACGGCCATGGCAGAAGTTTCTTTAACCTTATCCGATATGCCGATTACACATAAGGCTTGTCTGCTATCGGCAAACCATATAACCGTAACCGATAGTTTATCCCATTCCTCAGCTTGCTTTTGCAGGCTCACATCAATACGGATATTATTTTCTTCTAACAGCCTTTTACTGCCTGCAAAGTAGTTTTCGTTATTGTGCCGGGCATTTAGCCCCTTACCTGTTATGCTTTCAAAGTTGGATAAAGGAATCGTTGGAAGATCACCAAAGTGGTTAACCACTGCTCCTGCCAAAGGATGCTCGGAGCGCTTTTCCATGCTCAAAAGGACATTTTTTGATGTATCATCATTATCCAGCCACACAATGTTCATAACAAGTGGCTTTCCTTCTGTAATAGTCCCCGTTTTGTCAAGTACCACGGCAGTAACTCGTTTCGCCAACTCAAGGCTTTCGGCATCTTTTATAAGTATCCCATTCTCTGCGCCTTTACCAACACCAACCATAATGGCAGTGGGAGTCGCCAACCCCAATGCGCAGGGGCAGGCTATTATAAGAACGGTAATAGCTGCCTGTAACCCCTGTACTATGCCGTTTTCACCACCTAACACCCACCATAGCATAAAGGTAACGGTTGCAATACCCATCACCGCGGGAACAAAAATGCCTGCAATTTTATCCACCAGTTTCTGCACGGGTGCTTTGCTGCCTTGGGCATCCTGCACCATTTTTATTATGTGTGCAAGCATGGTTTCTTTCCCTACGTTTATCGCCTTGAACTCAAAAGCGCCCCGTTGGTTAATCGTACCTGCGAATACCTTTTCGGCTATCTTTTTGGCTACCGGTATAGGCTCTCCGCTTAACATACTTTCGTCCACATACGACGTTCCCGAGGTCACTATACCATCCACCGCTATCTTTTCGCCCGGTTTCACCTGTATGACATCGCCAGGGATTACCTGGTCAAGAGGAGTCTGCCGAAGCGATCCATCTGCGAGCACTACCGTAACAGTTTTTGGCTGTAGGCCCATCAGCTTCCTGATGGCCGAGGAGGTGCTTCCTTTAGCCCTTTCTTCCAAAAGCTTACCAAGCAGGATAAATGCGATGACAACCGCTGCTGCTTCAAAATAGACGTGCGCATGCAAGCCTCTCTTGTGCCAAAAGGCCGGAAATAACATATTGAAAACACTGAACAGGTAAGCAATGCCGGTGCTGAGCGCTACCAATGTATCCATATTGGCAGAGCGGTATTTTGCCTGCTTCCATGCATTGATGAAAAAGTCCCTACCCAGCCAAATTACGACAGGAGTAGAAAATACCCACATCATCTCATTCGCATAGGGCATATCCATAGCGAACATCCCTAGTACTACTACGGGTAACGAGAAAAGGACAGCCCAGAAAGCTTTTTTCTTAAGTTGTGTATACTTTTGGGCATAAATCGCTTCTAATGCCTCCTGCCTTTGTTCCTCATCTTCCAGCAATAGGTCGTAACCCACAGACTGCACCGCCTTTTGCAGTTGGATGACATCTGTTCTGCCGGGTTCAAATTCGACTGTCAAATTTCCCGTAGCATAGTTCACTGAAGCGCTCTTGACACCCGGTTGAAAGTTAACGATACTTTCAGCGCTTGCCGCGCAGGAAGCGCAAGTCATACCCAGAACAGGGAACACCTGTTTTATAGTATAAAGGTCATTTGCTGCCATATTTTGCTTGGTTTAATTACCCTGCAAATTTGGCTACGGCATCCTTGTCGTTTATTGTGGAATTCTTTAATTGATTTGTAACTTTTATAAACTATCCAGGGGCCTTCTTTTCTCTTCCTTTACCTGTTTGAAATGGCTCGGCGTGAGTCCGGTCACTTTTTTAAACTGGTTGCTCAGGTATCCAACGCTGGAGTAATTCAGGCGGAAGGCAATCTCACTCAATGACAATTCGTCGTACACCAGGAGTTCCTTTACCTTTTCTATTCTCTGCGCAATGTAGTACTTCTCGATTGTAGTGCCCTCCACTTCTGAAAAAAGACTGGATAAGTAATTGTAGTCGTGATTCAGCTCATCCTTAAGCACATCTGACAAATTGGTCTTCAATTCACCCTGGTGGTAGTGCACCAAATGGATTATTGTGTTTTTTATTTTTTCAATAATCTTGCCCTTTTTGTCATCTATAAGGGCAAATCCTAGGGAGATCAGGATATCTTTCAGCTTTTCCCTTTCCGTGACTGAAAGCTCATTTTCCAATGCAGCTTCGCCCAATCGTACATATTTTGTCTTCAGGCCAAGTTTACCGAGTTCGTTTTCTACCACCATGATACAGCGGTTGCAAACCATATTTTTTATATATAATGTTGTCATTGGCACTCCTAATTTACCTGCAAAATTACGATTTTAAGGTTTTAATTTACGTAGTTAAGATGCCAGCGCCAGTTTGTTGACGCATTTCTAATTTGCATTTGATTATTATGATTACTCAGATGGCAGTCATAAAATATACAATTATGAAATACCAATGGACAAGAATTGGTTTCAAACTTTTATAGTTTTAAAAATCTACAATACCACTAAAAAGAAGTATAGAAAATTGTTTACTCCACTGAAAGGAAAAGAATACACATATGAATTAGAATATGCCGGAGGGCAAATGCTGCAAATCCAAAAAAATTATGGGAGCGCAATGATTTTCGTTATCCACGTTGGAAACCAGTTCTTTTAGGGCTGGTTTTTTTGGGGCATCCGACACCGCTGCGCTTTCCGTTACAATCTTCAAGGGAGGATTTTCACTACAATCACTGATGCTTTACTATTCCTTTGAGCGCATATCATCATAAAATTCCTTTAAATGCCAATACGAAGGGCACTTGTCATAGGGTCTTTAAAGCTGGCAATTGAAGTATAACAGCTATTAAGGAATTTCTGGGTGTCACTGATTTTAGCCCAAGGCTTCCAGTCAACAGCAACCGGCGGCGGGTTTTTCTCAAAATATTTTTTTATCTCATCTGGATTCATGCCGCAAAGTAAAAACAGTTTTCATGTCAGTTACGACGTAATAACACTAAAGGTCAATTAACGCCATCCAATTCCACATCTGCAAAAGGTATTGAAACACTACGTAATTTCATTTTTACATATGAAAACGATTGGTGAACGATGGACAATAATGTAACTAAAGACGACCTGCGCCAATTTGGGCTACTGCTCCTTGAACAGATCGGGCAGCTATTAGCGCAAGGTGAAAGAACAGAAAATGCCGGAACAGACTTTGAATGGTTAAAGGGAAGGGTAGTGCGAAAGCTTTTGGACATTTCTGCCGGCTCCTTGCAAAACTTGCGTATCAGTGGAAAGATTCGCTACAAAAAAGTCTTGGGTTCCTACTACTACAATAAGTCTGACCTTCTGAAACTTTTCGGGGAAAATTAAATATGGAACTGGCAAATCTTCTAAAATATCTTTCAATATTTGAAAAGGACAACAGGCTTAATGTTTGGCATTTTGCATTGCTTACCGCCATATTGTATTTAGGTTACAGGCAGGGCGAGAGCGGTATAATTAAAGTGAGCCGGAGTAAATTGATGAGCCTGTCACACATCCACACAATTCCCACTTACCATAAATACTTTAAGGAACTTCAAGTTATGGGATATATCGACTATCGTCCTTCATATCATCCAGGGTATCGAAGTGAAGTAATACTGAAAATAGCCCAATAATCGACTTGTTTCCGCTTTATATCGCGGAAATAAAGGAACTTATCAGCTCGTTATTAATAGAGGCAAGCAATCTTATTTGCCGGTTTGTCATTGGCTGATTAATGAGGATGAAAAATGTTGCAAAATTTTCCAGTTCCTCTGTAAGTTCGGGGAGCAATCCCAAGCCTGCCTGCCGGCGTTGCTGCAAGCAACGTTCATCGTAACCATTGCCAGGCAGCAATCTTTTTTTGTATAAACTATACTCGCTGCCGAAACAAAATAATCTTCCATTCTACTAATTTTACCGTAAGGTTCATTCGCGCCGTCCGCAATTTACAAGCAACTCTCCAAATGCACTGCTATTTGTTTGAATACTTGCCGGTAGTAGGAATTGCTTTCGACAACATGCCTTTCTTTTTTGCTATATTAGCTAAACTTTTGTTAATATAGCGCGCCTCAAATCAAATTTAAAACGAAATCGCTTAATGAACTTTATCGAGAGAATTAATATTGTAAATTATAAATGCTTTAAAGGACTTTTTCCGTTGGAATTATCAAACGGTATAAATATCATTGTCGGGAACAATGAAGCCGGAAAATCTACAATTCTTGAAGCTATTCATTTGGCATTATCAGGATTGCTTTGCGGACGTTATCTTAAGAACGAACTTTCACAATACTTATTTAATAAGGACGTCGAAATCGATTACCTTGCCAGTCTTAAAACTGCTGCCCCACAGAAGCCGCCCGAGATCGTGATTGAGATTTTTTTTGTGGTGACCCACTCCCCCTCTTCGAAGGTGATGCTAACATTCAGCGAAAAAAGGGATGCGGAATAAGTTTTAAAATAGAGTTCGACCACGATTATATTGATGATTATAACGAGTTAATTCTCGGCGATGTCATGACTATTCCGATTGAATTCTATAAGATGACGTGGACGACTTTTGCGCGGGATACAGTATCGATCAGGACGCTTCCTGTAAAGTCAGTAATGATAGATTCCTCCGGAACAAGATTTCAAAATGGGTCGGATGTTTATATTTCCAAAATTATCAAGGACGACCTGATTGAAAAGGAAATCGTAGACTTATCCCAAGCCTATCGGAAAATGAAGGAGACGTTTATGTCGGACAAATCTGTTGCGGCAATCAATACAAAAATTACCGGCAAAGCCGATATATCGACAAAGACCGTTCATATTTCAGTTGATTTGTCAGCAAAAAATTCATGGGAAACATCGCTAATGACTTATCTCGAAGGCATACCATTCCATCAGATAGGAAAGGGCGAGCAATGCCTGATCAAAACCAACTTGGCTCTTGCCCACAAAAAAGCGAAAGAGTCAAACCTCATTTTAATAGAGGAACCGGAAAACCACCTATCTCATACAAAACTGAATCAGTTCATTAAAAGTATCCAGCAAAAATGTGAGGGCAAGCAGATTATTGTCAGTACGCATAGTAGCTTTGTTGCAAACAAGTTGAGTTTAAAAAATCTGATATTGCTTCATAATAGAAAGGAAATCCGCTTGACGGCGTTGAAGTCTGACACATACGATTTTTTCGAAAAATTGCCTGGCTACGAAACTTTACGCATGATACTCTCAAAGAAAGCGCTATTGGTTGAAGGCCCGTCTGACGAACTTGTATTTCAGCGTGCATACAAAGACAGCCATGCCAATACATTGCCAATAGAAAACGAAATAGACATTATTTCAGTAGGCACTTCTTTTAAAAGATTTCTGGAAATAGCGGAACTGGTTCAAAAGCCTGTCGCGGTTTTGACCGACAATGACAAAGATTACGCAACAAAAATCACGAAAAAGTACAAAGATTATGCGGGATCAATGACCATTAAAATCTTTGCCGATTCTGATAATAGCCTTAACACATTGGAACCGCAAATCGTCAGGGCCAATGCAGGCAATTTGTCAAACCTCTGCGACATATTGGGCATCAGTGCGACTATATATAAGACTGAGGAGGCAATCAGTGAATATATGCAGGACAATAAAACCGAATGCGCGATGAAAATATTCAACTCGGCAAAATCAATCACCTATCCGAAGTACATTTTGGATGCAATAGCCTGGTGTAATGAACAATAAGCTTGTCATTGCAGCAGCAGGATCGGGAAAGACAACCGCAATCGTAAAGGAGGCTTTAAAGATCAAAGACAAACAGGTCCCTGATCACGACGTATACGGAATACAACGAGGAAGAAATTCGCAGCAAAATTATTCAACTGAACAAGTATGTTCCCAGCAATATAAAAATACAAACGTGGTTTTCGTTTCTAATTCAGCATGGCGTAAAGCCCTATCAGGGAACCTTTAATGAAGTAATGTTCACGCAATCGGTCAGAGGATTAGATCTGGTAAATCAAAGATCTGGAGCAAAATTCGATAAGCAGGGAAAGCGTGTAGTCTCAAACGGACATCCGTTATTCTGGGGTGAGCACGAAAATTTTATAAAGCATTACTTCACGGGTGGCGGGAGAATCTACTCCGATAAACTTGCCAAATTCGTCGTAAACGCTGATGCAGCTTTGAAAGGCGAAATCATAGACCGCATAAGGAGGATTTACCCCCATATTTTTATAGATGAGGTACAAGATCTGGCAGGTTACGATCTGGAAATTATAAAACTTCTTTTTAAATCCGCGAGTACTATCACGCTTGTAGGCGATCCGCGACAGGTAACTTACTTGACACACCACGAAGCAAAATACAAAAAGTATGCTGACGGGAAAATAAAAGAATTTTTGCAGACTGAATGCAAAAAGTTAATTAATGGGAACATTGATGAAACAACACTTGCCGCATCACACCGGAACAACCAGCTTATTTGCGACTACTCATCAAAACTTTATCCACAATACGCTGCAACATCAGCTTGCGACTGTCAGTCCTGCCGCAGCGGTGAGAGTGACCATACTGGCATTTATTTAATAAACGAAGCTGACGCAAGATCATATTTAGAGGAATTTGATCCTGTGCAATTACGGTGGAGTATTACTGTAAAAGCGGATCTGGATTTTGCAGTTGCAAACTTTGGGACTTCAAAAGGCAAGACATTCGATCGTGTTTTAATTTATCCTACCTCTGATATGAAAAAATGGATAGAGAATAACAGTTCTGCCTTAAAAGATGAAGCGAGGGCAAAATTATATGTTGGAATAACGCGAGCCCGTTTCAGCGTTGGAATTGTTGGAGCTTTCAAGACAGCTATTCCTGGTACTAAAACTTACACTTCCAAACCTAAGCTATAATCTCTATTAAATAATTAAGCCTTAAGATTTATCTTAAGGCTTAATTATTATGCACTTTGAATGGTGAGGAATTTCATTTTCATTTCCTGAAGTTCATTCTCTAATTTATGAATGGCCTCCCACGTTACTTCAGGCTTGCTTGCTTTTTCAACGGCAAATTTATGCCTTAGTCCCTGCATCTCTCGTGATATACTCTGTTTCTCAGTGATAGCATACTCTTCCGTTTGCTGAATGGAATGATGGCCGAGCATTTCCTTCACAACATGTATCGGAACATTGTTGCCGAGGGTTACTGTACTTGCAAACGTTCTACGCGCTTTGTGCGTGTTCAATTCGCAGTTGATGCCGCATAAGTCTGCGATTTCTTTCAGATAGGCGTTCATCTTTTGATTTGATTTGACTGGTAGCACAGCACCGCGCTTTTCACTGAGTGGATGACCTTTGTAACGCGACATGATTTCCAAAGCTTGTGGCAGCAGTGGGACATTGGTTTCTGAACCGGTTTTCTGCCTTTCAGTCATAATCCATGGCTCACCATCAATGCCAGTTTTAATGTCTGATGCTTTTAGGTTAAATACATCAATATAAGCTAAGCCCGTATAACATTGGAATACAAAAATATCGCGTACTAATTCAAGTCTTGGTGTAGAAAAACTATGCCTCTCGATTTTTAGGAGTTCTTCCCTACTTAAAGGCTTTTTATTGGTCTTCGTCTTTTTCCCCTTGAAAAGTTTAAAAGGGTCAACCGTTATAATTTCCTTTGCAATTGCCCGCAATACTATCTTTTTAAAATTCGATATATATTTCAACGTAGTATTATTACAGCATCCTTTGACCGTTTTAAGGTAGAATTCATAATCTTTAACAAACTGGAAATTCAGTTCCCTAAACTCCAGATCATCTACCCTGTACTTAAACTTTATAAAATCCCTGACGTGAGATTTAGCGGTAACAAAACGTTCAAGTGTTCCTGCTGAATACTCTTTTGGTACAAGGGCTTTGACTTCGTCGTTATGAAGTTGGAATTCTTCCAGAACCTTTGCCCTGGAAGCAACCTTTCCCTTGACATAATCGATAAGCTTTTGTGCAGTGATTGTTTCCTCGGCATAGATAAGATCAGCTTTTCTCTTATTTACTTTGACGGTTATTGCATCAAGCACATTGTTTAAGACGCGTGCATCTTCCTTGCTCCCGGTTGCACGTTCTGTTTTTTGATCCCACCTGGTTAAATCCCAGGTACATTTAATAGATGTTTCTTTAGGAATACCGTCAACGGTAATTCTCAAATAAATAGACCTGATATTGGTCTTTCTTCGCGGAGTCCTCAAAAAGAAGGTTAATCCAAAACTGCTTTCCAACATAATTCAAACATTTAAAGTTAATAAAGGTCGAACTGTTGTACTTAAAAATCAAGTCGTTAACGTGCTTTACATCTTGCTAATCAATGAGTTACAAGGATTTTGTGGCGCACTTTTTTTTTCGGGCCTCTGCGCCACGAATGCACCACAAAAATTTTGTGCATTTTTGCAAATTTTGTGTATTTGCAGGCTAAAAATAAAAAACCCGCAAATTGTTAACTTGCAGGTTTTTAGCTATTTAAGATATTTTTGACTCATAATTGAGTCCTTTTTCGCAGAGAGGAAGGGATTCGAACCCTCGATGCCCTTTTGGAGCATACACACTTTCCAGGCGTGCGCCTTCGACCACTCGGCCACCTCTCTAAGCTGGCGCCAAAAATACTATTTAATAACCATTAAAAAAAGGCTATTGTGTCAATTCGCCGCAGATGCTGCTTTCAAAAGCATACATGAATTGATTTGCCGGAGTCTCCTGCCCTAACAGCCACATAAGCTTTGTAATGGCAGCTTCGGTTGTAATATCTTTGCCTGAAATAACCCCTATTTCTTTTAATTGGGTACTGGTTTCATAATGCCCCATATTCACACTTCCGCCGGAACATTGGGTAACATTAATGATGTGGATGCCTTTTGCTATTGCCTCCTTTAAAATATCTACAAACCATTCATCTGTAGGCGCATTGCCCGAGCCATAAGTTTCAATAACAGCGCCTTTAAGGCCCGGAGTTGCCATTATTGATGTTAGTACTGCTTTGTTTATACCAGGAAATATTTTGATAATTACAGTACCTGCATCCAGCTTATCTTTTACGCTAAATTGTTCATTGTTATTGCTGTGCAGCAAATCTTCATTTACCTTCAAATACACGCCAGATTCTGCAAGGGCAGGGTAGTTGGGCGATGTAAATGCATTAAAGTGCTCAGCGCTAATCTTTGTTGTGCGGTTGCCCCGGTACAGCTTATATTCAAAATACAGGCAAACTTCTTTGATTACGGGTTTGCCATTTTTTTGTAGGGCCGCAACCTGTATGGCAGTGATAAGGTTTTCTTTGGCATCAGTACGCAAATCCCCGATTGGCAGCTGAGAGCCTGTAAAAATCACTGGCTTGGTAAGCCCAGAAAGCATAAAGCTTAGCGCTGATGCTGAATACGACATAGTGTCTGAGCCATGCAATACCACAAAACCGTCAAAAATGTCGTAATTGTCATTTATTATAGCTGCAATCTTTGTCCATTTATCCGGATCCATGTTTGATGAATCTATAGGGTGGTCAAAAGAAACCGTTTCAATATTACAGTCCAGGTGGCGTAGTTCGGGTATGCGGTTCAGCAGTTTTTTAAAATTGAAGGCCTTAAGAGCTCCTGTAGTGAAATCTTTCACCATGCCAATGGTGCCGCCGGTATAAATAAGCAGGATGTTTGGCCTATAGTGCATTCTGGTATTTCATCTGGTTAACAACCGGGTTGGCATACATAGCCAGGAAACCTTCACGCACAATTTTGTCATCTGCATCTATGCGAAGTTCAAGCCGGCGTTCAAAAAGATCTTTTTCCTTTTCAGAATAGTGTGCAGCAAACCTGTCAGATCCATTGAGCATGTCATAGGCTATATAATTGGTGGGCCACAGCTTATAGGTGCTTAATATGGCATCGTCAATAACCTGCGCAAGTGCCTGTATCTGTTTATTTGGGTTACTTTCAGTGGCAGCAATCGCATCAAGTTCTTTGTCCAGGGGCTCGCATACATGCAGGTGTATTCGCTTTTTCTGGCCCATGATTCCGCTTATCAGTGTCATGAAGTCTTCATTCTTTTCTTTTATGTAAACTTCATCGTTAGCCTCTGCCAACAGCTGTGGCATTTTAAGCATATCTGTAGGGTCATATTCATAAGAAATTGAAACCGGCACAATCTTAACCTTTTTGAAATAATCCATAAGGTTCTCCTCATCGCTGGCCATGGCAAGCATCTTCAGTACACCCTGATGGGTAGCGTCGTTACCATCTTTAGTCCGTCCCTCACGCTGTGCAATCCATACAGATCTGCACTCCCTCATCAATAATTGGTAAATGTATTCGCTCATTAGTTTAGAGCTTTGCAGCAGTTCTCTTGGCGAAAGCCCGCGTTGTACCAAAAAGTTACGATTAAGTTTTGACAGTACCTGCAAAAACTGTTTTTGCACCAGGTTATCGCCAATGGCACTGGCTGTCATGGTAAGCTTATGGTCATACAGGCACACATTAAGCAATGATGTATCAAGTATGATGTCCCTGTGGTTTGATATATAAAGGTAGGGTGTGTGTGTTTCAAGCTTTTCAAAACCCGAAGTGGTAAGCCCGTCAGATGTTTTTTCAAGAACCCTTTGTATGGCCTGGTAAATGAAATTGATCTGAAAATCACGTTTTGAATGCGTTTTCTCCAGCCATTCGGTCCAGACTTCTTCAGGTGTTCCGGGAAATGTAAAGCTCATGAGCGCTTTCATCATTGGGTGATGTATCACGCTCCTTATAGCCCCGTTTACTTCTGTATCGTAAAAAGGCCTTATATGGTCAAATTTAGACATGTGCTTGCTGCGGGTTAAACAATCCTGCAAATGAACAAAAAATTAATGGATTTTATTAGAAAATCTTTGTTAAATGCCGTAAACTTCAACTGAATTTTTAGTAGTTATGTCGGCAATTTCTTCTAAAGGCATACTGTATATTTCAGCCAGTTTCTGTGCTATAATAACAGTATAGCTGCTTTCATTCCGCTTACCGCGATAGGGCTTAGGTGCAAGATAGGGAGCGTCGGTTTCAAGAACAATGTTTTCAAGGGGTATCTCATTCAAAAACTGGTCAATTTTACCATTCTTGAAAGTGGCAACACCACCTATTCCCAGTTTCATGTTATAACTGATGGCCTGCTTCGCCTGAGCGAAATCACCGGTAAAGCAATGGAAGATGCCATACAGGTTATCATCTTTATGTGACTCCAATACTTCAAAAACTTCATTAAAAGCGTCACGGCAATGTATATTAATTGGCAGCGAATATTGCTTTGCAAGTTCAATCTGCCTGCTAAAGGCTTCCTGCTGCCACCCTAGTGTAGATTTATCCCAATACAGGTCAATCCCAATTTCGCCTACCGCGGCAAATTTTCGCCCGGCCAGTTCACGTTCCACATGGTCAAGCTCGTCTTTATAGTTTTCTTTCACATAGGTAGGGTGCAGGCCCATCATCAGAAAAACATTTTCAGGATATTTAGCTTCCAGCTCATACATCTGTTGTGTATATGATGAGTCAATAGACGGCACAAAAAGCCTTGTTACGCCTGCGTCAAAAGCTCGCATTATCATTGCCTCGCGGTCTTGCTCAAACTCTTCGCTGTAAAGGTGTGTATGTGTATCGGTAAAAGTCATGTTGTAAATTTGTGCCAAAATTACGATTTGGGTTTGTGTTTCAGTATAACAATACTTTAATTTAAACCAAATTTGTCAATCATAATGTCATAAATGAAAAACCTGTACGATACCCTTAAAGATAAAGGCTACAAAAAAATCAGCTTTAAAATTTCTAAGACCCAGCACCTGCGAATAAAGGCTAAGATTAACGGGATAGAAGGCGATTTTATTCTTGATACCGGGGCATCAAACAGTTGCGTTGATTTTGAGGGTATTGAACATTTTAAGCTAAACGCGCTCGACTCTGAAACCAAAGCTGCCGGAGCAGGCGGTGTAGGGATGCTCACAAAATCTTCGTTTGAAAATATGCTGCAGATGGGGCGCTGGAAAACCGACGCGCTGAGCCTTGTTATTTTCGATATGTCGCATGTAAATGAAGCGCTTCGGCTTTACAAAGCAAGGCCTGTACATGGTATAATTGGGGCTGATGTGCTGCTTCAGGGCAAAGCGATCATAGACTATTACAACCATTGCCTCTACCTGAAGCAATAAGCGTAATGATTAAATTAAAGTCAAAATCTAAATAGTGAGTGCTAAAAGTTATTATATTGCAGTACTTTTTCAAAGGTTAACAATATGAAAAAAATATACTTCCTGGTATTTGCTATAATTATAGGGCTTACGGCTTCGTCATGTTCAGATGAAACCACTGAACTGCTTAACACGCCCTATGGCGAAATGACATTTATTGTGAATGATGTACAGAAAGTTTATAATAATGTACAGGTTACAGAAAAAGTGGGTTCTACAGGCCAAAGATATCTTAATGTAGTAGGGTCTAATAATGGTGTGCCGGGAGAATACATTGCTTTCAGGATAAATAAATACGAAACAGGGGCTAACCGTGCCACACGATGGGCATATTCACAAGACAGTAACCTTGCCATACGCAAGCAGGTTGACGGAGAAGAATATGATATTGATTCAAATACACTGCTTAACAGTGATAACAGGCTGAGGGGGACTTTTAGCGGGCAGCTGTATAATGAGTACAGCAACATAGTTGTAACAATAGAAGCAGGGGAGTTTACATATAATTACAACCTGCCTGAATAATAAAAAAACCGCTATGCAGCGGTTTTTTTATTTTCTTGTGCTATCGTGGTGCTGGCTCTGTGTGCCGCTATTCCACAACGTCATAATATCAGTTGCTACCGCAGCGCCGCTTCCGGCTGCAATACTAAGCTGGCTTCTTTCACCGGCAAGTGTCCCGGCAACATAAATGCCATCAGCAACCAGGTGGTCTTCATTCTTTAATTGTATGCGGTTTTTTTCAGGTAAAGCTTTTTTGTGCGGAATAATATATTCTGTAAGTCCCGCAATATCAAAAGTTGCTGCCGAACCTACTGCCACTACAATAATCCGCGCCTTATAGTCGCCTTTGTTAGTTATAATGGTAAAATTGCCGGCAGTACCTTCCACTTTCATCACTTTTTCTCCGGGTAGCTGTACTACATCAGGATAAGTGCCTGAAAGGTGGGCAAGGCTTTGGGCCATTATGTCTTTACCTAATGTGCCGGGAGCGATGCCGTAAACATTGTTGTAAAGCCCGTCTTGCAGGGCTGAAGCTTTCTGGTGGGTGAATATGCCTACCTTCTTGCCTTCAGCATAAGGCTTTTTAAGAGATGAGCCGAGCACAAGGGCACAGGATACTCCTGCTGCACCACCGCCTATAATTAAAACGTCAAACATATCAGAGAAACTACAGGTTCCTGGTTTTCTCCTCAATAGTTTTCGCCATCCTGAAGATAAGCAATATGCAAACCGCACACATAGAGGCAATGATGCCAATAAGGGCTACAAGGCTGTTACCGGCAAGCAGGTTATCAAAATCAAGAAGAGTGACGTTAAATGCGATCAGGGCAATTGCAATCGCGATAAGAGTGTAGATAAAAAATTTCATTATATAAATCGTAATGATTCTGTGGTAAAGTTATGCAGATTATAACTAAAGAAACAATTGTTTAACATTAGATGCGAATAATTTAACAGCAATAGCTAACAGCACAACCCCAAATACTTTGCGGATTACGCCAAGGCCGTTTACACCTAATGCTTTCTCAATTTTTGCTGAAGACTTAAGTACTGCGAACACAATAATCACATTAAGCGCTATGGCAATTATAATGTTAATCTTTTCGTATTCAGCTCTTAAAGATAATATTGTCGTCATTGTGCCGGCACCCGCGATGATTGGGAAAGCAATAGGTACGATTGATGCTGTGCTTGGATTATCTTCTTTGTAAAGGCGTATACCGAGTATCATCTCGAGCGCCAGGAAGAAAAGTACAAACGAACCCGCCACGGCAAACGAGTTGGCATCAATCCCGATAAGCTTCAGTATCTCTTCACCAACAAACAGGAACGCCACCATAATGATTAAAGCAACTATTGAAGCCTTTTCGCTTTGTATATGGCCAAGTTTGTTGCGTAGGTCAACTATAATAGGTACGCTGCCCACAATATCTATCACGGCAAAAAGCACCATGCTCACGGTAAACATTTCTCTCCAGTCGAAATTCATCTTTGTGCGAAATTATTTGCAAGCGCAAAAGTACCGTAATATTTATGAACCCGAAGCTAACACACCGTTAATTTTTTGGCAGGATTTTAGCACATATTTATACAAAATGTAATGGTTATCTTTGCCGCATGTTTCAACTGGGTAAAACAATAGTGTCTGAAGACATACTGGAGAAAGATTTTGTGTGCAACCTTTCGGCATGCCATGGCGGCTGCTGTGTTGACGGCGATGCAGGAGCACCCCTTAATGAAGAGGAAACCCGCATTCTTGAAGAGATCTATCCACTGGTAAAACCATTCCTGCGCCCGGAAGGGATTGCTGCTATTGAGGCCCAGGGCACATGGGTTACCGGGACTGACGGCGACCTTGAAACACCGCTCATTGATAATAAAGACTGTGCGTACGTAATATTTGACGGAAAAACCGCCCTGTGCGGAATAGAACAGGCCTACAACCAGGGCATCGTAAGCTGGAAAAAACCCGTTTCATGCCACTTGTACCCAATCAGGGTAAAGGACTTCACCGAATTTGCGGCGGTAAATTATGACAGGTGGGACATTTGCAACCCAGCCTGCGCCCTTGGTAAAGAACTTGAAGTACCGGTGTATAAATTTGTACGCGAGGCGCTGATACGCCGCTTTAGGGAAGATTGGTATGCTGAACTTGAAAAAGTGGCTGCCGAACTGAAAGAACAACCTGCGCAACGCAGGCGTTAATCGCTTCTTAAGCCCTGATTTTACAGGGCGTTACATCTATCTCATCTTGCTATTTTAGTTTCGTAACATTTTGCTTTTCAGGTATTTATAAATTTAATATTTGATTGCCTTAATGTTAAGCGTTGTTAAAAACTATGCCTGATTGTGGATAAGTTTGGCTTTCATTTTCTTTTTCAAATGCCAATCTTTGTAATCTACTCCGGCGGTAAAATCGCCATACAAATAATAAAATTAAAGTCAAAATAATATGTCTGCAATAGAGCCAATTTTACAGGAAAACAAAAACCGCTTCGTAATTTTCCCTATCAAGCACCATGATATATGGGACTGGTACAAGAAAATGGAGGCTAGTTTCTGGACTGCTGAAGAAATTGACCTGCACCAGGATATTACAGACTGGAACACTAAACTCAGCCCTGACGAAAAGTATTTCATCAAGCATATCCTGGCGTTCTTTGCGGCGTCAGACGGTATTGTGAATGAGAACCTCGCAGAAAATTTCGTAAACGAGGTGCAGTATCCGGAAGCTAAGTTTTTCTACGGTTTCCAGATCATGATGGAGAACATACACAGCGAAACATACTCGCTCCTTATTGATACTTATGTGAAAGATGAGGCTGAAAAAGACAAACTGTTCCATGCTATTGAAGTGTTTCCCGCCATCAAGAAAAAAGCGGAATGGGCGCTGAAATGGATTAAAAGCGACTCTTTCGCCGAAAGGCTTATTGCGTTCGCGGCCGTTGAGGGTATTTTCTTCTCAGGTGCATTTTGCTCTATATTCTGGTTGAAGAAACGCGGGTTGATGCCGGGCCTAACCTTTTCAAATGAGTTGATTTCGCGAGACGAAGGTGTTCACTGTGATTTTGCCGTGCACCTGCACAACCACCATCTTGTAAATAAAGTATCGAAAGACAGGATAAAAGAAATATTGATAGATGCGCTTAACATTGAGCGTGAATTTATTACCGAGTCGCTTCCGGTGAGCCTTATCGGGATGAATGCCGTGCTGATGACACAGTACCTTGAGTTTGTAACCGACAGGCTTCTTGTAGAGCTTGGCTGTGAAAGGCAGTTCAACACCGGCAACCCGTTTGATTTCATGGATATGATCTCGCTTCAGGGGAAAACCAACTTCTTCGAGAAGCGCGTAAGCGAATACCAGAAGGCGGGCGTGCTCAACAAAGAAAGCGGAGACTCGCAGAAAATAAGCTTTGATGCTGATTTTTAATAAGATAACAAACCATTATATATGCAGCTATGCTGCCAGTTCTAACCTAAAAAATGTCGCCATATGTATGTAGTAAAGAGAGACGGTAAAAGAGAGCCGGTAATGTTTGATAAGATTACCGACAGGGTAAGGAAATTATGTTATGAGCTTAACGAGCTGGTAGACCCGGTAAAGGTAGCCATGCGCGTGATTGAAGGCCTGTATGACGGCGTTACTACAAGTGAGCTGGATAATCTTGCAGCTGAAACGGCGGCATCTATGACGGTTACGCACCCTGACTATGCCCAGCTTGCTGCACGTATAGCTGTGAGCAACCTGCATAAGAATACCAAGAAGTCGTTCTCTGAAACCATGCACGACATGTATAAGTACGTGAACCCCCGCACCAACCAGGAGGCTCCGCTTATTTCTGACGAAGTGTATGAAGTGATTATGGCCAATGCTGAAAAGCTGGACTCAACCATCATCTACAACCGCGACTTCAACTATGATTATTTCGGGTTCAAAACACTTGAGCGCTCATACCTGCTTAAGGTGAACGGCCAGATTGCTGAGCGCCCGCAGCACATGCTTATGCGTGTATCTGTAGGTATCCACCTGAACGATATAGACTCAGCTATAGAAACGTATGAGCTGATGTCTAAAAAATATTTTACCCATGCTACGCCAACGCTTTTCAACGCGGGTACGCCAAAGCCGCAGATGTCGTCTTGCTTCCTTTTGACCATGCGCGATGACAGTATTGAAGGTATTTATGACACGCTGAAGCAAACAGCCATGATATCGCAGTCGGCGGGTGGTATAGGCCTTTCTATACACAACGTGAGGGCTACAGGCTCTTACATCCGCGGTACAAACGGTACATCAAACGGTATTGTGCCGATGTTGCGTGTGTTTAACGACACTGCACGTTATGTTGATCAGGGCGGCGGTAAGCGCAAGGGAAGCTTTGCTGTGTACATTGAGACATGGCATGCTGATATCATGGATTTCCTTGACCTGAAGAAAAACCACGGTAAAGAAGAAATGCGTGCACGTGACTTGTTTTACGCAATGTGGACAAGTGACCTGTTTATGAAGCGCGTGCAGGAAGATGCACACTGGACGCTGATGTGCCCTAACGAGTGCCCGGGACTATATGATGTTTATGGCGATGAGTTTGAAGCGCTGTATACATCTTACGAAGCACAGGGCCGTGGCCGTAAGACCATTAAGGCACGTGAGCTTTGGGAAAAAATACTGGAGTCTCAAATCGAGACCGGTACGCCATACATGCTTTACAAAGACGCCGCTAACCGCAAGTCAAACCAAAAGAACCTTGGTACTATACGTTCATCAAACCTGTGTACGGAAATTATGGAATATACTGCGCCTGATGAGGTTGCCGTATGTAACCTGGCTTCAATTTCACTGCCAATGTTTGTTGAAGATGGCAAATTCAACCACGATTACCTATACCAGGTTACTAAGCGCGTAACCCGTAACCTTAACAAGGTTATTGACAGGAACTACTATCCGGTGAAAGAGGCCGAGAACAGTAACATGCGCCACCGTCCGGTTGGTTTGGGTGTGCAGGGCCTTGCGGATGCATTTATACTTATGCGCCTGCCATTCACCAGTGATGAGGCTAAAAAGCTAAACCAGGAAATATTTGAAACCATGTACTTTGCCGCCGTTACCGCATCTATGGAAATGGCGAAAGAAGAAGGGCCATACTCTACATTTGCAGGTTCGCCAATATCTCAGGGCGAGTTCCAGTATAACCTCTGGGGGCTTAATGACAGCGACCTTAGCGGGCGTTGGGACTGGGCTTCGCTTCGTAAAGAAGTTATGGAGCATGGCGTGCGCAACTCACTGCTTATGGCGCCAATGCCTACAGCTTCTACATCACAGATACTGGGCAACAATGAGGCATTTGAGCCTTATACATCAAACATATACACGCGCCGCGTACTTTCGGGCGAGTTCATTGTGGTGAACAAGCACCTGCTTGAAGACCTGGTGCGCCTTGGCTTGTGGAACGAGACCCTGAAACAGGAGATCATGAGGGCAAATGGTTCAATCCAGAATATTGAAGGCATCCCGGCTGATATAAAAGAGCTGTATAAAACCGTATGGGAAATGAGTATGAAAGACATCATTGATATGTCTCGCCAGCGCGGATACTTCATTGACCAGAGCCAGTCACTTAACCTGTTTATGGAGGGCGCTACGTTTGCCAAGCTTACGTCGATGCACTTCTATGCATGGCAGAGCGGCCTGAAAACAGGCATGTATTACCTGAGGACGAAGAGCGCGGTTGATGCTATTAAATTTACGCTGAATAACGATAAAAAAGCTGAGCCTGCACCGGTTGCAGCCGCAATGCCTGAAGTTGTAACCGTTGAGGCGGAAGCAGAAGGCATGAGTGCGGCAGAGTTCAGGGCGATGCTTGAGCGTTCACGCAATGCTGACCCTGAAGACTGCGAAATGTGCGGATCTTAACCTTAAAACAAACACAAACAGAAAATGAGGGGCAGGCAACTGCTCCTTATTTGATTGAAAACACCTTATGGAAATAACAGATGATGTGCTTGCTGTAAAAAGCAAGCGATTCGGGAATTTTGTGATAGACCTAATTTTCCGGTATGTGATTGTGTTCGTGTTGAGTTTTATCGCGATTGTAATAGATCCCGAAGGATTTACGGCCTGGATTGAGACTGTGACTACGCTCGAAGATATCATGTACAGCCTGCTGCTATTAATGATTTACTTCATTGTAACGGAATCAATTTTCCAGAGGACGGTAGGGAAGTTAATCACCGGGACAATGGTTGTAATGGCCGACGGTTCAAAACCATCTTTTGGGACAATTGTGCTGCGTACATTGTGCAGGCTGATACCTTTTGAGGCATTATCTTTTATTGGTGATGACGCGTATGGCTGGCACGACAACTTCTCTAACACCTATGTAGTTGATATTAAATTGTATAATGAAGCAATGAGTCGGAAAAATTCTTTCGATGATATAGGCAAATCAGAATAAATCATGTCAAAAGATAAAAAGGATATATACACCGGCATTATCGGAAAAGATGAGAAAGGCAACTACCACTGTGGCGAGTACCTGCTGGATTATAAAATAGTGGTGAATAGCTTTAAGGAAGGCGATAAGATAACGATACGCTCGGTGATTGAAAACCCAAGCGATATCAGCTATCACGACTACCCAATGAAGTCAAAGGATTTTGTACTGGCTGATAAGAAGTTCGTAAAAACACCACGTAAAGAAGAGTAACTAGCCAAAAGGCACAAGCCACAAGTTTTGCTGCAAGAGTGAGTAACTTGAAACCTTAAACCTGAAACAAAAACTCCATGATGCAATGGGAACAGCTGCTGTCTCTTAAAAGGCAGGGCGATACAAGCAAGCGTTTACGTAAAGAACAGGATGATACCCGCCTCGGCTTTGAGGTGGACTATGACCGTATTATATTCTCGTCGGCGTTCCGCAGCCTGCAGGACAAGACGCAGGTGATACCGCTCTCTAAAACCGACTTTGTGCACACCCGCCTCACGCACAGCCTTGAAGTGAGTGTAGTTGGGCGTTCACTTGGGCGTTTGGTAGGCAAGAAAATCATAGAGAAGCATCCATACTTAAGCGAAGTGCATGGTTTCCATATGAACGATTTTGGGGCTATTGTGGCAGCGGCGGCGCTGGCACATGATATTGGCAACCCACCCTTCGGGCATTCGGGTGAGAAAGCTATTGGCGAGTATTTTAAAACCGGCAACGGGCAGCAGTACCGTGATAAGCTTACTGATAAAGAGTGGCAGGACCTGATTGATTTTGAAGGCAATGCCAACGGTTTCACACTGCTTACATCATCACGCCCCGGCGTTGAGGGCGGCCTACGCCTCACATATGCCACGCTTGGCACTTTCATGAAATACCCCAAAGAATCGCTTCCTAAAAAGCCGACTGCCAATATATCTGATAAGAAGTACGGGTTCTTCCAATGCGATAAAGAGTTTGTTCAGGACGTGGCGAAAGAGCTGGGAATGATTCCGAATAAAACAAGTGGAGATATAGGTTATGAGCGTCACCCGCTGGCGTATCTGGTTGAAGCGGCCGATGATATCTGTTACACCATTATCGATTTTGAAGACGGTATCAACCTGGGCCTAATTCCTGAAGAATTTGCCCTGGAATACCTCATAAAACTGGTAAAAGATTCTATAGACGCAGCCAAATATAATACGCTGACAACTAAGGAAGACCGCCTGAGCTACCTGCGTGCACTGGCAATAGGCAGCCTTATCAGCGATGCGGTAAGCACCTTCCTTGAGAACGAAGAATTGATACTGGAAGGTAAATATCCCCACGCGCTCACAAATCAGGGCAGATATACTGCACAAATGCGTGATATCATCAATCTGAGCGTGAAGAATATCTACCAAAGCCGTGAAGTAGTAGAAAAGGAGATAATGGGTTACAGGATGATTAATGTACTTCTGGATAGCTTCTGTACCGCTTACAACAAAAAGTATGACGGCACCGCGGGAAATTATGACAACCTGCTGCTGAAAATGCTTCCCGAAAAGTTCATCACCGAAAAAATGAACTTATATGACAGGCTGCTGCATATCTGCCACTTTGTATCAACCCTTACCGATGGTAAGGCAGTGCTGTTGTACAATATGATAACAGGGAACAAATAATCGACTGTTCGACATCTTCGAAAGTTGGATATTCGATTTCGACTGTTCGAATTACCAAGTATATGAAGAATAAGCATTCAGACAGTCATGCTGTCGAGTAATCGAAGAGGTCAATTGTTGAAATAGTCATGCTGTCGAAAGATCTAATAATCGAAAAATCTGACTAAAAAGTATAGCTCAGCCCAAGCCCTAGTATTTGCTTCAGCTGAAGTTTCGGGCCTACGGTCACTACTCCGCCATCACGCTCTTCGGTAGCTTTTATATCATCATCATAAATAATATGGGTGCCTATGTTGGCCTTCACATATTCATTTACGGTCATATCAAGCGACAGCTGCCAGTCTACATCAATATTCCCGAAATTGTTCAGGTAATCGCTGTAGAAACTTATACGGTGATCCATTTTTATGTTTTTAGCTACTGGGCGCTTTATCTGGTTGGTTACAAGTATACCAACTTCAGTACGCGACTTTTTGCCGTCTCGTAATTTATTGCTCTCACTGTCATAAATGGCACCATCAACCCCAAATGCACCTTTATCTGCAAGCATCTGGTTCAGGACTAAAGTAGTCTTTTCAGTAAGAGGCGAGAAATAAGCAGTAAGCCCAAGGTCTTTGCGGATGTACTCTGTACCAACACCCAGGAAAATATAAGCAGGTGCAAATGGGGCAGAGATTTCAATATCGGTATTAGGGTAGGCATAACCGTTGGCAAACTGGGTATTAAAAGTAAATTTTGAACTGTAGTACCAGTTAGATATCGTGTCTGTGCGGTAGCCGAAGGTCGAGTTCATTTGTATCTGGTCGTCTGTCTTTCGCATCTCACGCCCTTCCTGACTGTTAAGCCCATATTTCAGTATTAGCTCATTATTCCAGTTGAGGTTGCCTTTGGTGTATTTCCTGATGAAAGCGCCTTTGGCAAGCCCGGCAACCGAATTATTACCACCTACGCTCCAGTTAACAAAAGCTACCTGGTTTATGTCAAGGCCCACGGTATTGGTTTTCGTCCAGTAAGTAATGGTATCAGGCAGGGTTGTAGTAATAAGCACCTGTGCTTTCAATTGAGAAAAAAACGCCAAAAACACTACTGTAGTGAGGTATACCCTGAACTTCATCGGGAAACGGTTTTAATTCGGTGCAAAAGTCGGTAATTTTAGTAAGCCGAAAAAATATCGGTAAGTGATTTAACGTCTATACCGCAAATTTGTTGCAGTTCGGTTACTGTTCCGTGTTCAATGAAGTTGTCCGGAATCCCTAAAACCCTGATAGCAGCTCTGTAGTTATGCTTTGCAGCAAAGGCCGTAATGCTGCTGCCGAAACCGCCGATAACGGTACCGTCTTCAATAGTAATGATGGATTTGAATTCTGCAAAAATCTTATGTAAGAGCTCTTCATCAAGCGGCTTTATAAACCCAAAATCATAATGCGAAAACTTATCAGCGCTACTACTATTTGCAAGCGCTTTGGTAACATTGTTGCCGATTGTACCCGTGCTTAAAATCGCAGCTTCACTACCGGACTTCAGCTGTTGTGCCTTACCTATTTCAATGCGTTCAAACGGCTTCAGCCAGTCGGCGTTTTCTGCACGGCCACGCGGGTAGCGAATAGCAATGGGGTGGGGCAGCCCAAGCTGGGCGGTATATAAAATGTTTCGTAAATCAGACTCATTTCGCGGTGCATAAATGATAAGGTTAGGTATACAGCTGAGGTAGGCAATATCAAAAACACCGTGATGTGTAGCGCCGTCTTCGCCAACCAGCCCGGCGCGGTCAAGGCAGAAAATAACAGGCAAATTTTGCAAAGCCACATCGTGAATAACCTGGTCATATGCCCGTTGCAGGAAGGTTGAGTAGATGTTGCAAAACACCGTCATTCCTTGGCTGGCAAGGCCTGCGGAGAGGGTTACGGCGTGCTGCTCGGCAATGCCAACGTCAATGGCACGATCCGGGAAAGCCTCCATCATAAATTTCATAGACGAGCCCGATGGCATGGCCGGCGTAATCCCGATGATTTTATCATTTTGCTGCGCCAACTCAACCAGGGTTAACCCGAAAACATCTTGGTATTTGGGCGGAAGCCCTTCGTTTTTAACCGGCAAAACTTCACCAGTCTCGCGGTTAAATTTACCCGGGGCGTGGTACTTCACCTGGTCTTCCTCAGCCAGTTTCATGCCTTTGCCTTTGGTTGTAACAATGTGCAGGAAACGTGGGCCTTTCAGTGATTTCTGCCGATTAAGTTCGGCAACCAGAACTTCAAGATTATGGCCATCAATAGGTCCGCTATAATTGAAATTCAGCGAGCGTATCATGTTGTTTTGGCGCGGATTACGGCCTGCTTTTACCTCTGTGAGATAATGCTTGAGTGCGCCAACGCTCGGGTCAATGCCAATGGAATTATCGTTGAGTATCACCAGCAGGTTGGCATCGGTCATCCCGGCGTGGTTCAGGGCCTCAAAAGCCATTCCTGATGCTATCGAGGCATCACCAATCACAGCAATGTGTACTTTTTCAGAATCACCTTTTAATTTTGAGGCCAGCGCCATGCCCAGAGCTGCTGAAATTGAAGTGCTTGAGTGGCCTGTGCCAAAAGCATCGTATTCGCTCTCATCGCGTTTTGGGAAGCCGCTGATACCGCCAAGCTGACGGTTGGTGTCAAAGCTGTCTCGGCGGCCAGTGAGTATCTTATGGCCGTACGCCTGGTGGCCTACATCCCAGATTAACAGGTCATTAGGGGTGTCAAAAACATAGTGCAGGGCAACAGTAAGCTCTACAACGCCCAGGCTCGCACCCAAATGCCCCTCTTTAACCGAAACCACATCAATTATAAACTCCCTCAACTCATGCGACAACTGATGTAATTCGCTAATTGAAAGCTGTTTAATGTCTTTTGGGGAGTTGATGTTTGATAAAATTTTGCCCGGCATTTTGTGGTATAAAAAACAAAGTTACGATAATTAATTTTCGCGCCTCGTTTTAACAGAATTTAACACCTGAACAATAAATTGCCTTATTTGCCTTCACTTTTGAATTTTTGCAGAGCAGCGATTAACACTTCTTTAACAGGTGCTGTTCAATATGTTTTTCAATTAAAAAAATGCAAGAAAATTCTTCCTTATAAAATAATCGATGAACGGTAACTTTTTGAAAGGGTTTTGTAACGCCGGTTCAAAATAGCCGCCGTAATTTTGCAGTGTAGAAAGTTAAGGTTTCATTTTTCAAGTCTTCAAGTTTCAAAGTCTTCAGTTTTCAAAGTTTTTCAAGTCTTGCAAACGTTCTTTGAAATTCTGAAATTTTCCAGCTTAGTCTTTATTTAGTGTGCTTGTAAAACAGTCCACATATCGGTCGCTTGTATTTTGTTTGCTGTAAATCAAAACAATATGCTATATTCGCGGCAGAATAAATCACTTTATGAAGAAAATTTTTACGCTTGTGTTTTTAGCGATTTGCGGGGCAGCTCAAGCCCAAACGGGTTTTGCACGGGAAATAATAACAGACGAGACATCCGGCGACTTTCATTTGATGTATACTGCAATTGCAGATATTGACGGTGATGGTAAAAATGATGTTGTAAGTAAGGGGTCAACAAAAATCCTATGGCATAAAAATATTGATGGACATGGTACATTTGGCCGGGGTAAAACTATACTTACAGGTGAGTCAATGCGCGGATTTATTACAGGTGATATTGATGGTGACGGAGACAAGGACATTATTTTCCATAGATATAGTGAACAAAGTCAGTCAGCACACATAGGTTTTATCAAGAATGACGGAGCAGGTAATTTTGCTCCTGTAGTGATGATAGCTAGTCTTGGCAATACCATTGCAGATGTAAACCTTTATTTATCTGATATAGATGCTGATGGAAAACCTGATCTTGTGTTTATAAAAAATAATGCTGTTTGCTGGTCTAAAAATACTAACGGGCAGAATTTCGCTTCGCCCACTGTAATTGCCCAACTTAGTGATGCAACTATAGTGTTTACATGCTCAGATTTCACTAATGACGGTCTTCCGGATATTGTGTATAACCATGTAAATACAATGGGTTTAATTAAAAATATCGGGGACGGGAATTTTGCAGCAATGCAACCTATAGATACAGCATCTATAGGTTTTAATATCGCAGCTGCTGATATGGATAGTGATGGTAATGAAGATATTGTATTTATAAGATGGGAACAGGATTCAAGCTTTTCCTTGAAAAGTTTGGTGTGGTACAAAAACAATAATAATGGTCAGTTTGGTGCGAGGCAAACCCTGGTTACACCACTAACGGCAAATAATAGCTATGATTGGTTCTGGCTGGAAACCGCCGACTTTGACAATGATGGTAAACACGACATTGGCTTGTCGAGAAGGGAAACAGGTAAATTGGCCTGGTACAAAAACATGGGAAATGGTATTGTGGCGGCTGAGCAGGTTATCGCCCAAAATATGGCCGGCATCATCAATTTTGCGGTTGGCCATATAAATACCAACGAAAGTATTGATGTTGTTGCAAGTAATGCGGGCTACAAATTGTCGTGGTATAAAAACACGCCGGATGGCTTTAATAGCGAAGTGAACATCACCAGCGCAGTGTTTGACCCTAATAAAGCGGACACAGGCGATATTGATGGTGATGGCTATATAGATATTGTGGTATCATCTGGAACCGACAAGAAGATTACTTGGTACAAAAATAATAACGGGCAAGGCTTTACAGGAAACCAGAATATTGTGACCTCTTCTCTGAATGGCGCATGTAATGCCACGCTTGTTGATATAGATAATGACGGCGACCTCGACATTATGGCGAACAGCACATATTTTATGCAAGGCAGCTATACTTCTCTATTTTGTTATAAGAATAACGGGCAGGGAATATTTACACAACAGCTTATAATACCTGAAGAGTTTGGCAACCCTGCTTACAGCTATAATTATGTTGACGTAGACAGTGACGGAGATAAAGATATAATTGCTTATATAGCTCCTGCTGTTAAAGTGTATAAAAACAATGGCAATGGCACATTTGCCAATCCTTATGCTATTACACCATGGACTACATGGCCATATCCTAATAAAATTTTCTTTGGCGATATTGATAATGACGGTAAGCCTGATATGCTTACTTCTACAAACAACATCGGTAGTCAAGTTGTAGCTGTTAAATGGTATAAAAATTTGGGTACCGGCACTTTTAGCCCTGCAACAGATTTGCAAAATATACCTTTTGGAGAATTTATAATAACCGATATGAATGCCGATGGCAAGAATGATTTGGTAAGTTTATTGCAAGAGCCCACTGAAATTGCATGGTTTCAGGGTATGGGGTCTGGTGCTTTCAGTCAGAAAAAATTTATTGCGACTACGTTTCTTAACTTTGAGATGATAAAGGTGGGTGATATTGATGGTGATGGCAACAAAGACATCGTTTCAACATCACACAATGGGCAAGCACTTGTATGGTATCGTAACAATGTTAATACAGGCACATTTTCTTCCACTCCAATTATATACTTAACACCGGGAAGCGGACCCTGCGAGCAGTATAGCCGTGACAGATATAAATGGCGATGGCAAAAATGATATCGCTGCCTGCTCGGTGCTTGATGATTCTGTAAGCTGGTTTAAAAATGTTGGTGAATATTATAATACAATTACCGGCACTGTACGTTTTGATGTTGATGCCAATGGTTGTACACCAACAGATACAACGGCACAGCAGGTTTTGGTAACATCAACTAATGGTAGTAATACATGGTCATCTTTTACAAATGTTTTTGGTGTTTTCACGACAAATACAAATCAGGGCACATATAATACAACAATCACTTCGCCACTGGCAAATTTCACGGCTACGCCGCAGTCACAGCAATCTGCTTTCACAAATAACAGCGGAGGCAACAGTACGCTTAATTTCTGCCTGCAGACAACAACGCAAATTACCGATCTTGACGTTTCAATTTACAATATAACTGAAGTAAGGCCTGGATTCCCGGTTCGATACAAAGTTGTCGTTAAAAACACAGGGACAGTACCTGCGGGAGGCAGTCTTGTGGTGAATTTTGATAGTGCAAAACTAAATTATGATCCTGATTCATCGTCGCAAGCAACTGTTACAGGAGATAACCTCAATTACAATATTGGTACAGTTTCGGTATTTCAGTCAAAAGAATTCATAGTTAACTTCATAGCTAAAACAATACCAACGATAAATCTTGGTGATGAAGTGGTGCTAACCGCAAATGCTACAGTAGCAGGTGACGCGACGCCTGACGACAACTCAGCAACGGACACTGCAACGGTAGTAGGCTCATACGACCCTAATGATATCACGGTGCTTGAAGGCAGCCAGATACTGCTTGAAGATGCTGATGAGTACCTTCACTACCTTATCCGTTTCCAAAACACGGGTAACTATTATGCTGAAAGGGTAGTGGTAAAGAACCCTATTGACAGCAAGCTGGACTGGACAACCATGCAGATTGAAAGCATGAGCCATAACGGCCGTGTTGAAATAATAAATGGTGCCGAGGCCACATTTACGTTTGATGCCATTTATTTACCGGCTGTTACTGTAAATGAGCCTGCATCACACGGGTATATTGCTTACAAGATAAAGCCAAAAGCTAATGTTCAGTTGGGTGATACTTTTACAGAGCAGGCACATATTTTCTTTGACTTTAACCCGGCTATTGACACCAACATTGTTACCACAACAGTTGTTGACGCCGCCGCCGGACTGCCGCAGTTCACCGCCGAAACGGTCACGGTTTATCCTGTGCCGTCTAAAAACATCCTCAACATAAAAGCCAATACAGGCATTGCTAGAATTGAGATATACAACCAGGCAGGGCAGCGTGTGCTTAGCAATGTCTTACAAAACAGCATCGATATTTCGGCGCTTAGCCAGGGCATTTATTTCGCGAAGATTGAAGATGTAAATGGCAGTAGCGTGACAAAGAAGGTTGTTAAGAATTAGATTTAAGCATAGCGAATCGGGATTAGGTTCCATTTCGACCGAAGTGCAGCGGAGTGGAGAAATCTAAATAAATAATAAAACCGCCTTACTTGAGGCGGTTTTATTATTTATTGCACCCTGCTTAGCCAGCCAGGTGTTCAATTAATAAACTATTTCTTCATATCAGGTTTAACACCCATGTTATAAAGCGTAAATGCCTGTACATCGCTATACTCATCGATAACCTGCGTTACTGATTTTCCTGCACCATGCCCGGCCTTTACACCAATACGTATCAGTACAGGATTTTGGCCTGCCTGTGCTTCCTGTAGTGTAGCGGCAAATTTGAAGCTGTGTGCCGGTACCACGCGGTCGTCATGGTCACCGGTAGTTATAAGCGTGGCAGGGTATTGTGTGCCTTTCTTTATATTGTGAAGGGGTGAGTAGCCTTTAAGGTACTCAAACATTTCTTTACTGTCGGCAGCCGTGCCATAATCATATGCCCAGCCCGCGCCTGCGGTAAAAGTATGATAGCGCAACATGTCCAGCACGCCTACTGCCGGGATGGCTACCTTCATAAGGTCTGGCCGCTGCGTCATGGTGGCCCCTACAAGCAGCCCGCCGTTGCTCCCGCCGAAAACAGCAAGGTAGTCGGGTGATGTGTAGCCATTGGTAATTAGGTAATCTGCCGCAGCAATAAAATCATCAAACACACTCTGCTTCTGCATTTTTGTGCCTGCATCATGCCACTTCTTACCATATTCTCCGCCACCGCGAATGTTAGGTACAGCATAAATACCGCCGTTTTCCATCCATACTGCGTTGGCAATGCTGAATGATGGTGTAAGGCTTACGTTAAAGCCGCCATAGCCATACAGTATTGTAGGTGTCTTGCGGGTAACCTTAAGGTCTTTCCTGTGAGTGATCATCATAGGTATTGTTGTACCGTCTTTTGATGTGTAAAACACTTGTTTAGACACGTAATCATCAGGATTAAAATCTACTTTTGGCCTGGCATATACCTCACTTTCTCCTGTCATCGGGTCAAAAGAAAATATTGTCCCCGGAGTGATATAGTTAGTAAAAGCATAGTAAAGGGTTTTGTCTGTCTTTTTACCGCCAAAGCCGCCTGCATAACCCGGTCCGGGAAGGGTGATATCCCTGACAAATTTACCGTTGTAATCATACTGGCTGATAACCGATAAAGCGTCTTTCATGTATTCAGCAAAAATATAGCCCCCGCCTGTTGAAGGTGTCAGTACGTTCTCTGTTTCCGGTATCAGGTCTTTCCAGTTCTTCTGCTGCGGTGTTGCAGCATCAACAGTAACTATTCTGCCATTTGGTGCTTTGTAATTAGTATGTATATATAGTTTAGTGCCAACATTGTCAATCACGCTGCTGTCGCTGTCAAAATTATCGGTAACCTTTATAATCGGGCTGTTAGGCTTGCTGAGGTCTTGTATGTACAATTCATTGCCTGATGTGCTGTTGGCAGCCGAAATCACAAGATAGCGGTTGTCTTCAGTTACATAGCCGCCTACATAACGGCGCTTTACTTTATCGCCAAATATTACTTTGTCCTGGCTTTGAGGCGTACCCAGCTTATGGTAGTACAGTTTATGCTGATCTGTCTTTGCAGATAGTTCACTTCCCTTTGGTTTGTCATAGCTGGAGTAATAAAAGCCGTCATTGCCTTTCCATGCCATCCCGCTGAACTTTACATTGGTAAGCGGTGTGCCAATCTGTTTCTTTGTTTTGGCATCTATTACAAGAACGGTACGCCAGTCACTACCGCCTTCGGAAATAGAATAGGCTGCAAGATCGCCCTTTGTTGTAAAGTTTACACCACCCAGCGATGTTGTCCCGTCTTTAGAAAAAGTGTTGGGATCGAGAAAAACCTCCTCTTTTCCTGCTCTGTCGCGTCTGTACATCACGCTTTGGTCCTGAAGGCCGTCATTCTTGTAATAGTAGGTATATTCACCTTCAACAGACGGTGCCGACACCCGCTCGTAATTCCAAAGCTGCTTCATACGCTCGCGTATCGCATCACGGAAAGGTATTTTATCAAGATACTCAAATGTTACCTCATTTTGTTCGGCTACCCATGCAGCAGTTTGTGCGGAGCGGTCATCTTCCAGCCATCGGTAAGGGTCGGCAATTTCTGTCCCGAAGTAAACATCTTTAGTATTGTCTTTTTTGGTTGTAGGGTATTTGCGCTTTGGCGTAGCGTCCATAGTGGTTTGGGCAGTAGCGGTCAGGCTGCTTACGGCAGCCATGGTTAATATTAGTTTTTTCATTGATGGATAGGTTATAAGCAAATATAGGCAATCAATATAACATCAGGCGAAAAGGGGCTTGTATTTCTGGCGGTGTTTGTAAAGCAGTATGCCGTTGAGCGCTGCTACCAGTATTGCCGTACCAACCGAAGGTACATCTAAAAAAAGGTGAAACAATAAAATATTCAATGACAACGGAACCAGCAGCACCAATGCAAAAGGCACCCATTTTTTGAAAAGCAGCAGCAACCCGATGAAAATTTCGAAGATGGCAATGATGGTAAGCACATAGCCCGTAGCCGCAAGTGACGATATAAATTCTGCCGCTTCAGGCGAAGGCTCGGGTAGCGGAATGAAAGCATAAAGCTTGTTTGCGCCAAAGAGAATAAGGATGATGCCGAGCAGTATCCGTACGATTTTTGTAAACTGTGAATTCATAAGCATTAGTTTTAAAGGTTGGTAACACACTTAAAATCAACACTAATGTAAACAAATAATCATTGCAGATTTAACAAAAAATTAATAGTGGTTACAGTCAACAGTCGCAGTCGCAGTTTTCGGTAACGGTATACTGTAACTGCGACTGAAAACTGCGACTGCCAAGCTGCTACGGCTGTACCACCTGTATATTAAATACCGCTTCTGCATCTGTAGCCCCGCCCGCGTTTGTGATTATGCCCTGTGCCACACCTTCTGCATTTTTATTAGGCTCGTGAACCAGAACAATGCGCAGTTGTCCCGTTGCGGCAGTGTTTGATGTGTTGAAGTTAACATTAAGTCCAACAGGCTTACCATTTACATCAGTATCAGTATACGTGAATGTGCCTAAATTACCTCCTGTCTGTACAAAGAAAATCTGGTGCTCATCGCCTTCTTCCTCAATCTCTTCAGTGATGTTCTCTGCCGGATTCACCAGTTCATTCAGAAACGTAACTGAACCTGCATATGTTTTACCCGAGATAAACGGCCCGGAAATCGTAGGTACAGGAAGGTTTGGCCCGTCTCCGTCAAGGTCACGATAGGTAAGCGTTACTGTATCGCCGCCGCCCTGCGGTACAAATGTGGCCGTTACGGTTGTTATCACTTCTTCTTCGTTTACAGGTACTGCCGTTGTTGCATCGTCATCACTGCATGATGCTGCGAATAGTGCTGTAAGTGCGATTGCGAAAATTTTAAAATGCTTCATAGTATAAAAATTAGTGTTTAATAATTCAGTTTTAATTGTAATTGAAAATTGCGCCCGGCTTCGTCAAGGTAAAGCCGCTGGCGGTTGAGATAATCTCTGTACGATGTATTGAAAATATTATGTACTGACAGTGACAAAGCGCTCTGCACGCCTGCTATCCTGAACTGTAATCCTGATGTAAAATGCAGCAGGTGATAGCCGGGCGGGGGAGTGCTCACATCCGTAAGTATCGGGACAAGCTCATCACCTACGGCCACATCAGTAAAAAAGTTATTATCCTGATAACGGCTTTGGCGGAACACGGCTTCACTTCGTAACTCGGCATACAAGTTTTTCCAAGATGAAGTGTAGCGGATGGCGTTTGTTATGTTGAGCGGCGGCATGTCGACTACTGGAAAGTCGTTCCTTGTGTCCTGGCCATAAATGTACGCCCCTGTGAAAGTATATTTGAAAGCATCCGTTACCTGCCATCCTGCCTGTACGTCGAGCCCCGAAAGCAATGCATCTGTCTGCCGATAAGAGTAAACCGGAAACGAACCTCGTATAGTATATTCTGCACCCGTCGGCTGTAAATAGATATAGTTATTGATGATATTGATGTATGGCATAGCGCTGAACGTAAAATCGCCTTCATTATCTAAAACCGTTGCCGACAGCTTCACCGCCTTTTCTTTACCGATGCGGAGGTCTCCCAGCTCTATCGTACCCGTGCTGTGGTGCAGTCCGTCGCTAAAAAGTTCTGAAGGGTTAGGGTTACGCACGGCCAAACCTGCATTTGCCAAAAGCTGTAAGCCACTTTCAAGCGTTTTGCGGATGCCCAGGCTCGCCGAAAGGTTGTGATAGTCATAGGTGGGATTTGTGCGCCACTGCGTCCCAAAATCGCCGGTTATGATATGGTCTAAACTTCCGTCGTTATACCCAAGTGCATCCCACCGGCTCTTTTGGTAAAACTTGGTAGCATTTACATGGCTGAAGTCATATCGTAGCCCTGCTTCTGCCAGAAGCGTTTCACTAAACTTGTGCGTGTACATGCCAAATGCGCCGGCATCATACCGGCTGTAGTTGGGTATGAGCGGACGTATGCCTGTATCAGGACTTGCCTCGTTACGCTGCATCATCCCGTTTGCGCCCAACATCACAGAGCCTGTTTCCAATTCTTTTTTCCAATGCCCTGTAAGGCTGTGAGTAGCCAGGGTCAAATCAAGCGCCGGTTTGTTTTCATACTGGCCGCGGCGCAGGTCATATTCCTTACGGTCATTCAGCTGCAAGGCATATTCCAGCGCGGTTTCAGTATCATCGCTTTTACGGGTATAACCTGCTTTTACTGTGTGATGCATCACTTCCTGGCGTGGTGCGCCAATGTTATATGTAAACGGCTCAATAACTGATGGCTCACGGCTGTTGATGGCCCGAACCAAATCTCCGGTGCTTCCTATATGGGTTGCTTTAGCTATGCCTATTGTTGTATTATAAAGGCTATAGCCAAAAGTAAATTCATTACTTTCACGGCGGTAAGCAACATCTCCTGCAAAGTTAGCCTCGCGGTTGCCGGTGTTGCTCAACACATAATCAGGCCCCTGCCTGTCGCCCATATATTTAAACGTGCCTGCAGCATTCCATGCCCAGCCTTTCACTGCGCCTTTGTGAATAGATGACGTTATGCTCCCGCCGCGCCCGTTGCTGTCGCCCGTAAGTATCGTCCGCCCGAATAGCGTGTCCTGCAATACCCTGAACGGCTCGGCCAGCACCACCCCGCCAACCGCGTCACCGCTGTATTGCAACGCTGCAGCCCCTTTGATAACTGATAACCGTTGTGCTGAATTAATGTCGAGGTTAGGGGCATGCTCCACGCCCCATTGCTGGTCTTCTAATCGTACTCCGCCGTTAAAAACAGGAACCCTGCTGCTGTGCATACCATTTATGACAGGCTTTACAATACTGCTGCCTGTGCGCAATGTGTAGGTTCCCGCCACTTCGCGCAGGGCATCGCCCACGGTAGCATTGCTATAGCGTTCCAGCACTTCCTGTTTAATGCGTTGGTCATGCCGGGTTTCTTTTTCGGGGTTGCGAACAGCCACCTGCACTTCCTCAAGCTTCAGGCTTTCGGGCTGCAAAAAGGCATTAAGAATCCTGTCGCTGTCAAAATCAATTATAGTGTCAAGGCTCTTATAGCCAAGATAGGAAACAATAACGCGGTGATTGCCCGTGCTGATGCCATGCAGTTCATAGCTGCCGTCAGGCGAAGCTACGGCATGCAGACTTTCTATATGAATGTGCGCCCCGTCAAGCGGTGTATGTTGTGCTGATGTTACACTGCCGCGCAATGTATGCTGCGCCTGTGAACACCAGCCCCCCGCCAAAACCAACAGCAGGAGAAATCGGTAAAAGTTCATGATGATGAATTAGTATGAATATACGTGTTTGCAGCGACGAGTCAGTCACGCTGAGCCTGTCGAAGCGCAACAGTACGGTGCTTCGACAAGCTCAGCATGACTGTTGTGACGGATATTATACCTGTGAAGGCGGCCCCCTTAAATCAAAAAGACTTCCGCAGAAGTTGGCTTCACCCTCAACAACATTGAAGGTGTAAGGTATAGCCTTAAAAGGGAAATCGAGCCTGAGGCAGAATTGCGGCGGCGCGGTAAAAAAGTCAAAGTGGAAATCACATACGCTGCAGTCCTCATCGTCATGGCTATCATGCCCGCTGAAGTGCTTTGCTTTTTTCTCGTGGTGTTCGTGGAGGTGCCCGATATGCTCGTGACTAAACGCATGAAAAGACTGGTAGGCCGTTGCGAGCAGCACCAGCACCATTAAAGCCAGGTTGAATATGGCGAACTTTCTTTTCATGTAGTGCAAATGTAATGAAACTAATTTACACTATTGCAATTTAATTGCATTTAAGAAAAGATTGGGAAGTTATAAATTTTTGAATTCTTGAACAGACATACATTTTCCTCCTAATTCTAATATTTTCTTCTTAAGCTTTATGTCATTTGTAATTAACATCAGGTTATTTTTCACAGCGGTTTCTCCAATTAAGGCGTCATTAATATGTTTTGGATTGCCTCGCATGATACTGTCATAAATTTTGCTGCCGCCAATTTTAGCACTGCCGATACGGGAGACTCCGATTACAAATGTTTCTGTGGAAATTTTTTCAGGTTTTAGTTCAACAACCCTATTAAATAGTTGAGCTCTCTTTTCAGTATCTTTACATTCATTCAACTCATCAATTTGGATATGTGTTACAATAATCTTATGATCTTTATTTTTTATAATATCAATTTCTAATTCCCCTGATATTAAATTGTCAAAAACATTTGAATCGAAAATTACATCCATTCGATAGAGTTTAATAATTAAAAAACCCGCAATACCATCAGGCATTGCAGGTTATAAATATAATTGAAATTTCTTTTAAACCAGCTTATGCTCAACCAGATACTCCGCAATTTGTACGGCATTGGTAGCCGCGCCTTTACGCAGGTTATCGGCCACTATCCACATGTTGAGCGTGTTTGGCTGGGTTTCATCACGGCGTATGCGGCCCACAAAAACATCATCTTTGCCCTCGGCATACAGCGGCATTGGGTATTCAAACGCGCTTATGTTATCCTGTAGCGTAATGCCCGGGGTTTCGCTTAAAATATTGCGTACTTCCGCCAGGTCAAAGTCATTGGTGAACTCCACGTTAACCGACTCGCTATGTCCCCCCCACGGTAGGTATGCGTACGGTGGTAGCCGTCACTTTTATAGAATCATCACCCATGATCTTCTTGGTCTCGCGGGTCATTTTCATTTCTTCCTTGGTATAGCCATTGTCTTCAAACACATCAATCTGCGGTATGGCATTGCGGTGTATCGGGTACTTGTAGGCCATCTCGCCTTCAATGCCGGCATACTCGTTCTCCAGCTGCTTTACGGCCTTAACGCCGGTACCGGTAACCGACTGGTAGGTGCTTACCACCACGCGCTCAATGTTATATTTTTTGTGGAGTGGGTTCAGTGCCAGCACCATCTGTATGGTAGAGCAGTTGGGGTTGGCTATGATTTTGTCTGATGGCGTCAGTTCCTGCGCATTGATTTCGGGCACCACCAGTTTTTTGGTCGGGTCCATACGCCATGCGCTGCTGTTGTCGATAACTGTTGTGCCTGCTTCAGCAAACTTTGGTGCCCATTCTTTTGAAGTATCGCCACCGGCAGAGAAAAGCGCTATCTGCGGCTTCATGCTTACGGCAGTGTCAAGGCTTACAACTTTGTATTTGTTTCCCCTGAATTCAATTTCCTTACCCACAGATTTCTCCGATGCCACAGGAATCAGTTCGGTTACAGGGAAATTACGTTCAGCCAGCACCTTAAGCATTACTTCGCCTACCATTCCGGTAGCGCCTACAACAGCAACTTTCATAGTTTTGATAGAATTAAATGAGTGTCAAAAGTAATGAATTTATTGAAACGTGCCTGCCCGAAATGGTGCAGGCGGGGATGACGCAGATTTTTTCAGATTTGCACAGATTATGTTTAAACCTACAAGGTTTTGGAAACCTTGAAGGTTGGCGGGGTACACCTCCTGCAAGGTCTTTTGAGACCTTGTAGGTGTTCTATTTGAAATAAGGATTTGTAATTAGTGCAATTAGTTTCTCTGAACTAAAGGTTTCATGGCAAAATTTTGCAAAAAAAACCGCCTTTGATTTGGCGGTTTAGTGGAACATTAAGAATATATAGTGTAACGGAAACGTCTTTAGTTAAGCGGCCTGTTTTTCAAGGCATCGCGTATCTCCATAAGGAGTTTTTCCTCGTTGCTTGGTGCAGGCGGTGCCGCAGGAGCAGACTCTTCTTTTTTACGCATGGCATTTATTCCTTTTACAATCATAAACAAAGCAAATGCCACGATTAAGAATGATATTACATTTGAAAGGAACATTCCGTATTTCACGCCTGCTCCCCAGGTAAGTTCTTTTATGTCTTCAAGCCCGGCACGCTCTAAGAGCGGCGTGAGTATTAGTGGAGTGATTATGTCTTCTACCAGCGATTTTACGATAGCGCCAAAAGCCGCACCAATGATAACACCAATAGCAAGATCAACAACATTTCCCTTAAGGGCAAATTCCTTAAATTCTTTTAAAAAAGCCATACGCATTCAAGTTTTTGGTTCGTTTAAAGCTAAGTTACTAAAAACAATCTACTCTTTATAGAAAACCCTCTTTACTCGTTGAGAAATTCCTGTTAAAATTTCATATGGAATAGTTTGTAAGGCCTGTGCCATTTCAACAACCGATGGTGATTTGCCGAAAATTATCGCCGTGTCTCCTTCCCGGCATTCAATATCGGTTACATCAACCATCATCATGTCCATTGATATTGTCCCGGTTATTGTGGCGCGTTTGCCGTTTATCAGCACATAGCCTTTTTCGTTGCCCCATGCTCGGCGTATGCCATCGGCATAACCTATGGGAAGTGTTGCAATTCGCATTGGCTTGTTTGTGATAAACCTGCGGCTGTAACCAATGCTCTCGCCTGAAACAATATCTTTTATCTGGAGGATGACAGTTTTAAGCGTACCTACAGTCTCCAGTTGAGAACGTTCCTGCTCATCATTCCCAACACCGTACAATCCAATGCCCAGGCGAACCATATCATACTGTGCCTGCGGATAGTTATAGATTCCCGAAGTATTAAGTATATGGCGGATGGGGTTTATTTCCAACGCATCTATAATCCTTTGCGACCACCTGTCAAAACTTTCAATCTGCTGAAGCGTAAAATCTCTGAACTCCGGCACATCGCTGCTTGAGAGATGCGAGAAGATGCTTTTTACGGACACAAAGTTGTTGTTCCGTAACAGGTCAATAAGCTCCTCCAGCTGGTTTTCCATAAAGCCGAGACGGTGCATGCCGGTATCCAGCTTTACGTGTATGGGGTAGTCTGAAAGGTTCTTCTGCTGAGCCAGCGCGACAAATGCCCGTAGCTCTTTAGCGGAATATATTTCCGGTTCAAGGTTATAAGCTGCCATAGCAGCAAAAGCGCTTGTCTCAGGATTCATCACTATGATAGGCGTATTGATTCCCGCATTGCGCAAGGCGATACCTTCATCGGCGAAGGCCACACCCAGGTAATCTACTTTCTGGTGAGAAAGCAGTTTGGCAATTTCATAGCTGCCGCTGCCATACCCAAAAGCTTTTACCATTACCATTATTTTGGTTTGGGGTTTCAGCCTGCTTTTATAAAAGTTGAGGTTGTGTACAATGGCATTGAGGTTGATTTCAAGCACCGTTTCATGGGTTTTCTCTTCAAGAAAAACAACAATCTCATCAAAGCGGAAACTGCGGGCGCCTTTCACCAGTACTGTTTCATTATCAAATGCGTTAGCCCGATAGTGTGCCAGAAATTCCTGCGTTGTAGCATAAGGATAAAAATTCGGGAAATCTGCCAGCTCGCGGCTTATAGTCTCTCCAATGCCAATAACCTGGCTTATGTTGTGGCTTTGCAACAGGCTTGCTACTTTGCTGTACAATATGCCGGCTTCAAACCCGCTTTGGAAAACATCAGATAAAATAACAGTTTTCTTTTCATGCGTTTTGTGCTGTTCAAGGAAGTCAAGCGCTATTTTCAGTGACTGGTAATCACTGCTGTACGTATCGTCAATGATTGTACAGCCATTAATGCCATTTTTCACCTGCAGGCGAAGTTCCATAGGGTAGAGCCCTGCCAGCCTTTCAATAATGATTTCATTGCTGTAGCCCATGTGCAGCAAAACCATTAAACTGGTTATTGCGTTTTCTATGGAAGCTTCATCAATAAAGGGTACAGATGCAGTAAATTTATTTAAGCCGAAACTTATATCAAGCGCTGTAGCATTGCCCATAGGCGTCGGGCTGATTTTTACATCAGCACCATCATCAAAGCTCCATGTAAATGTTTTTAAACCGGGGTTTAAAAGTTTCAAAACTTCAGTATCCTTTTTAAGGATAATGGTTTTGCAGTTTTCAAAAAGCTTCAGTTTTTCCTGAATTTTCTCCTGCCTGTCTGTGAATCCTTCATCGTGGGCTGAACCGATATTGGTTAAAATGCCAATTTCAGGACGAATGATTTCTTCCAGCTTCTGCATTTCATTCACGGTAGAAATGCCTGCCTCAAAAATCCCAAGATTATGTTTCTCATTAATGCCGATGATTGACAGTGGTACGCCCACCTGGCTGTTGTAGCTTTTAGGTGACCGGATAATATTGTAGTCAGGGCTAAGCAGGTAATTAAGCCATTCTTTTACAATGGTTTTTCCGCAACTTCCGGTTATTGCAATCACAGGAAATGTGTAATGCTGCCTGTACCACCGGGCAAAATCCTGCAATGCTTTAAGGGTATTTTCAACAACGAAAAAGTTAGCCTTGCCAAAGGCATTCTCAGGAATATTCGTAACAACAAAATTCAGGACGCCTTTTTCAATAAGCTGCGTTATATAGTCATGCCCGTCTCGGTTTTGCCCCGGCAATGCAAAAAATAGTGTGCCCGAATTATTCTGCAGTGACCGGCTGTCAATGGCGACATTATCAATTTCGCAGTCAGGATGTATCCCTTCAAACCGGGAAGATGTTGCAGAGATGATGTTTTTTATTGCTAGGCTCAAGGAATTAGTTTTTTCGGATTTTGTTTAGTGCCAAAAATTCGAAGTATTACAATCGCGTCTTTTTCTATTGAATAATTATTTTAAAATTCCACAGCGATGCAAATCTCACATTAGATTTGTTGATTGTCCTGTCAACTGGATTGCGCTCAGGAAACAATAGTAATGAATTAATTAAATTGAAAATTTCATTAAAGACCATAACAGCATTTTGCGAGCTTTCCAACTTAATGAAATTATATATTGCTTCTAATTCATCCGAAGCTTTTTTGCGCCATATAATTTTCATTCACCTAAAATCCTGCGCTTTACTTCTTCAGAAGAATATGTTTCCATTTTTCCTTCATTGAATTCTTGAATTGCTGAATTGACATCATTGACATAGTCTTTTTCAAATATTGGTTTGCCGTCGGCATTATAACCAACAACATTTTCTGCGTCTAAAATCGCAGATATTTTTTTAAGCAGTTTATCATTAGATAAGTCAAGAATACGTTGCGCTATATTTATTTTGAGTTTTTCAGACTTCATTTCTGTCAATTTTTTCAAATATAATGAATACTTATGTAAACGGTTTAAAATTTTCCTATTTTTGAAGTGTTGAAAACCAGTGGCATGAGCAATATTATCGGCTCCTTTTACCTTATACAGAACGAAACCGGTAACCTGATGGGTGAGTTCACCAATAACATTCGCTTTTCAGTTACCGTTGAGAGCGCATGCCGTAAAGAAGCCGGGGCTAAAGCATATGAAGGCCGCTACAGTTCAATGTGGATAGAAGGCGGGCTGCCCTGCCTTGCAGAACTTATAATCGGGATTAAAAATACTGGGAAAGCCTTTAACTACAGCCTGGTTTGGAATGATTATAACAAAAAGCCATTATACAGGGCAGAAGCTTTCCTTGCGGAAGGCATGCTTGTTGGGCACTACATCTCGCTGTCTTAAATTACAAAGTTTCCGCGTTTTGCGAAGTTTCCCCTTGGGGGGCAGGGGGTTGTGGCTTTGAGCCTTCATCGCTTCAAAGTAAGCGGCTCTGCTCAGTGGCTCATATTCTTCGGTTTCTCCCAGTAATACAAGGTTGTCATTATTCGCCTTGCGGAAACTGTAGTTCGCCAGGTTCCCCGTCCGGGTGCATACAGCATGTACCTTGGTAACATATTCTGCAGTGGCCATTAGCGCCGGCATAGGCCCGAACGGGTTACCTTTAAAGTCCATATCAAGCCCTGCTACAATAACGCGTATACCGCTATTGGCAAGGTCGTTGCATACGGCTACAATTTCATCGTCAAAAAACTGGGCCTCGTCAATACCAATTACATCACACCCCTGCGCAAGCAGGCGCATCATGGCTGCAGACGTTACGGGGGTCGAGCGTATCTCGTTGGCATCGTGGCTCACCACCATTTCTTCATGGTAGCGGGTATCAATGCTGGGCTTGAAGATTTCGACCTTCTGCCTGGCAAACTGCGCGCGTTTCAGGCGGCGGATAAGTTCTTCCGTTTTGCCTGAAAACATTGACCCGCAGATGACTTCAATCCACCCGAACTGCTCTTTATGGTTAACTGTATTTTCGAGAAACATTTTGTATTTTTCAGCAGTAAAACAGAAACATTTTCTGTTACTTTGTATGGAAACAAATTTATTAAAAAACCATTCCGTTACCCTATAGAATCCTAAAAGTTATGAAGAAAAAGTTAGAAGCCGAACTGATTAGCATAGCACACCGCATACTGAAACTGAAGAACAGGGCCGAGCTTGACCAGCTACAGCAGGAAACCCTGAAGCTGTATGAAAAAATATCGGTGCTGCGGTTTGTTGAAGATAACTTTAATGATGTAAAGCCTACAATAGGGTATGCTTCCGCAGAAGAGAAACTTGAGGATATTTATGGATTGGCTGAAGAACCACAAGCTGAAGAGCCACTAGGCACAAGCCACAAGCTAAAAGAAGAGAATGAGCCACAAGCAGAAACTCAAGACCCAAAACCCAATACCCAGGATGCGGAACAAGACAAAGAAAATGATAAAGGCGAAGGCGTAACCGCAGGTAATAATGCTGAAGAGGTTGTATCTGAAGAGGAAAAAGAGGCTACTGAAGAGACTGAGGAAGAGCAAGAAGCTCAAGACCCAAAACCCGATACCCAAGAAACTGAAGAGGAATCTCAAGACCCGGAACCTAATACCCAAGACCCTCAAGGCGATGCTGACCCTGAACAGCCTGTAGAGGAATACCAGGCATCGGAAGAGGAGAAAGAAATTACGGAGGAAAAAGAGGAAGAGGAAACTGAAAGTTCAGAGTCGCAGTCGCAGTCGGCAGAGGAAACCCGCAATGAGCAACCTGAAAAGGAAGCTCAGGCCGCGGCACCTAAGGCCCATAACCCTGAAAGCTCAACCGGTTTCAGCTTTGACTTTGAGCCAAAAAAGGAAGATGAGCCAAAGCAAAAGGAAATAACTTTTGAGGATTACCGTGATTATAAAGAGCCTGAATTTGTAAAGAAAGGGCAGGAGCCAAAAGTTGAAGAAAGTGTCCCCGAGCCGGCAAACGTGCAGAAAGAATGGCTGCCTAAAGAGCCTGAAGTGATTCAGCAGCAGGAAGAAAATGCCCGCGACTGGCGTGACTGGGAACCGGCAAAAGATGAGCCGAAAGCTGAAGAGAAGCCACAAGCCACAAGCCAACAGCGAGAGGAACAACAAACAATAAACAATAAACAACAGGCAGGCAACAGCCGTACACTTGCTCTCGGCCTTAACGACCGTATAGCTTTCGAGAAAAATCTCTTTGGCGGCAGTGGCGAAGACCTTAACCGTGTTATCTCACAGCTGAATACCTTTGACACTTTTGATGAGGCTAAAGAGTTTATTGCCGATATGGTGAAGCCCGACTACAACAACTGGCAGGGCAAAGAGGAGTATGAAGAGCGTTTCCTGGCGCTGGTGGAGAAAAAGTTTGACTGATGGGTAAGCTCTACATTGTGCCCACGCCTATAGGCAACCTCGAAGACATGACCTTCCGTGCTATAAAGGTGCTTAAGGAAGCTGACCTTATCCTGGCCGAGGACACCCGCACCAGCGGCAAGCTCATGAAGCATTTTGAGATTGCCACCCACATGCAGAGCCACCACATGCACAACGAGCACAAGACGGTGGAGAACATCATCGGGCGATTGAAGGGTGGCGAGACTATTGCCCTGATAAGCGATGCGGGTACACCTGCCATTTCCGACCCCGGGTTTCTGTTAACACGTGCCTGTGTGGAGAACGGCATTGATGTAGAATGCCTTCCCGGACCCACAGCGTTTGTGCCTGCCTTGGTAAACAGCGGGTTACCTAACGACAAGTTTGTGTTTGAAGGTTTCCTTCCCGACAAAAAAGGGAGGCAGACGCGCTTCTTGGCACTTGCTGAAGAAACCCGCACCATGATATTTTATGTATCGCCGCATAAGCTGGTAAAGACCTTAACTGAATTTATACAGTATTTTGGAGACACCCGCCCGGTATCGGTGTCGCGGGAACTCTCAAAACTGCATGAAGAAACCGTTCGCGGCACCGCGACCGAGGTGCTGGAACATTTCACAAAGAAAGAACCGAGAGGGGAAATAGTTGTGATTGTGGGGGGTAAGGTTGAGGAGAAGAGGAGGAGAGAATCGGATACAAATTCATAATTTCGTACGGATTATGACTAAAGAAGATATTGTAAACTACATTAAAGAGAACACCGAAAAAGAGATATATTATGAATATCTTCTCGGTCAAAAAGTATGGTATTTTCAAAATAATGGAGAAGATTTTAGTTCTGATTATGATTTGTTCAAAAGATTTATCTCTAAAGAACTGTCTGTACCATTTAATAGTATTTCAATAATTGGAAGTGCTAAAACTCGATATAGTTTTTCGCCGGACAAAAATTTCTCAGAATTTAATGAAGATTCCGACTTTGATCTTATAATTGTTTCAAATAAAATTTATAATAGTATTTGGGAAGCATACAAAAGCATTTCTTATAATCAATATTTGCACAACTACACCGCTATCGCTTCAAACATATTTAATGGCTTTGTCAGTTTAAAAGATGAAGATAGAAATTACGGTAACAAAATTTTACTTGACTGGCAGAAAACAATTTTAAAATTTAAAGCAGAATTACAATTGACTTTTAATATCCAGCACGAAATTAATTATAGGATTTATACGGATTGGCAGGCAGTTGAAGATTATCATTTAAAAGGAATATCGAAATTAAAAAGTATACTAAATGAAACTAATTGAGCAAATAGATATCCAACCACAAACTGTAAAGTGGCTATATGACTTAGACCAAAAAGGTATGTTAGAAGTTGACGATTCCTTCCAGCGGAATTACGTTTGGACATTAAAAAATCAAATTCAATTAGTTGAATCTATTTTAATGGGATATCCAATTCCAGAGATTTACATATGGAATACTGGAACAGATGAACATACTGGTGATACCAAATATTCAATAATCGATGGTCAACAAAGATGTGGAGCAATATTTCAATACATATCTAATATTTTCAAATTAAAGGACTCAATAATTGATCCAGATGGTCCTAAAAGAGAAAGAATTAAAGATAGATTTTTTAAAGATCTTGATGCCGATGACAAAAGAGCTATTTGGTCTTATGTATTTTCAATCAGGATAGTAAGAAATCAGGTGGAGAGGGCTTCAATTGTAAAGATGTTTCTTCGATTGAATAGTAATAATATGACATTAAATCCGCAAGAACTTAGGAACGCTAGGTTTGAAGGAGAATTTATGAATTTAGCTTCTGAGTTAAGTGAATTAGATTTTTGGGATGATAATAAACTGTTTAGTATTGGGGATAGGAGAAGAATGAGAGACATTTCTTCAATTAGCACATTGTTGGTGTTCCTGAAAAAAGGGATTGAGGAAGATATAGATAATTCTAACCTAAATCAAATTTATAATTTATATAATGATGAATATCCAGATAAAGAAGTTGATAAACAACGTTTCATTAGTATTCTTGAGCAAATTGATTTAATTATCGACGATAATAATGAACGTGTAAAAATTTTAAAGCGGCAGGTTCATTTTTATTCACTGTTTACTGTAGTTTATGATATTACAAATTCTGTCCAGTCATTGAGCGAAGCACAAATCAATAATTATCGAAAATTTATCGATAATTATAATAATGAGGTTTTGTTAGCAGAATATTTCCCTTTAATTATATCGGATATCTATAAATATCAATCTATGGCTAAAGAGGGGACAAGACAAAAAACTAATCGATTTGAGAGATACAAAAGTTTAAAGAAAATTGTAAACTATAATCTTTAAACGATGTTTAATACATAATGCGCTGGAACCTCAAACCACAACCCGATTCCTATAAAGTAAACCACCTTGCCGAAGCGCTCAATGTTGATGCGGTTACGGCCGGGCTGTTGGTGCAGCGCGGTGTGGAAACCTATGAGCAGGCAAAGCAGTTCTTCCGGCCATCGCTTAGTGATTTGCATGACCCATATCTTATGAAGGATATGAACAAAGCCGTGGCACGCATTGAGCAGGCTATTGCTAATGGCGAGAACATTCTCGTTTTTGGTGATTATGATGTAGATGGTACCACATCGGTAGCGTTGGTTTCATCGTACCTTAAGACCTATTACCCTAATGTCGATACCTACATACCCGACCGTTATGCTGAAGGTTACGGTGTTTCTACAGCAGGAATTGACTATGCCGATGACAACGGCTGTACGCTCATCATTGCGCTCGACTGTGGTATTAAATCTATAGACAAAGTCGAATACGCCAGATCAAAAGGCATTGACTTTATCATCTGCGACCATCACCGTCCGGGAGATGAACTGCCGGACGCTGTGGCTGTACTCGACCCAAAGCGTGATGATTGCACCTACCCGTATGACGAACTCTGTGGATGCGGTGTGGGCTTTAAGCTCATACAGGCACTTGCGCAAAACTGCGGACAGTCTGTCGCCGACCTCGTGCCATACCTCGACCTTGTTGCAACTGCTATTGCGGCAGATATTGTTCCCATCACAGGAGAAAACCGTGTGCTGGCTAAGTTCGGGCTGGGGGTTATAAACAGCAATCCGCGACCGGGCATAAAAGCGCTTACGCAAAATCTTAAGCAAAAAGAATTGTGCATAAGTGATGTTGTGTTCGTTATCGCCCCGCGCATCAACGCCGCAGGACGCATCAAGCACGGCAGGTTTGCAGTAGAACTGCTTACCGAAGCAAGCCTTGAGCAGGCAGAGGAATTCGCAGCCAATATCGAATCGCTTAATGCCGACCGTAAAGGCCTCGACAAGCAGATGACTGTTGAAGCGTTACAGCAGATTGAAGATAACAGCGAGCAGGATAGGTTTACCACGGTGGTCTATCAGGATACGTGGCACAAAGGTGTAATAGGCATTGTGGCTTCACGGCTTACGGAAACGTATTACCGTCCGACGCTGGTATTTACAAAAAGCGGTGATAAGCTGGCGGCATCAGCACGCTCGGTCAAAGATTTTGATATTTACAATGCACTTGAAGCCTGCGCAGAACATCTCGAGCAATTTGGCGGGCATATGTATGCGGCAGGATTAACGCTGCATGCAGAGCAGTTTCCGCTGTTCAAAAGCAAGTTTGAAGAGGTAGTGGCATCAACTATTGACCCAGAACTTCTAACTCCGGAAATTTCCGTTGATGCTGAAATCAGTTTAACTGACATCACCCCGAAATTCTACCGAATACTCAAACAATTCGAACCGTTCGGACCTAGCAATATGACACCTGTTTTCCTTACGAAAGGTTTGCGTGATTCAGGTTACGGTAAACCTATCGGGGGAGACAACACCCACCTTAAACTTTTTGTACGGCAAAATGATTCGGAAGGATTTGGAGCCGTAGGCTTTGGCCTTGCACGTAAGAAAGAACTCGCCTGTAACGGAGAGGAATTTAGTGCAGTATATTCTGTTGAGGAAAACGTATGGAACGGGCAGGCCAGCCTGCAGCTGAGGTTGAGGGATATACGCTGTGAAGAAAATTAGACAATTTGGAAATTCGTTAATTTGAAAATGACTTTGTGGATATGAGACATTTCCAAATTTTCAAGTTCCCCCATTTCCAAATTCTTTCAATTCAAACGTTTCCCCATCAAAAACACCATAGGTAAAATAGCCTATCCAGTCGCCAAGGTTTATGTAGCGTGAGTCCGGCCCCACGGTAATATCCATAGGTAAATGCCTGTGCCCGAAGATGAAGAAATCATAGTGTTTGCTTTCCAGCTTCCGCTTAGAATAAAGCACCAGCCACTCCTTATCTTCGCCTAGAAACTTTACATCACTATCGCCTGAAATCAGCTTGTTTTTTACGGAAAGGTATTGTGCCAGCTTCACGCCCAAATCGGGGTGCAGCCAGCGGAACAGCCATTTAGAGAATGGGTTGGTAAACACCTTTTTCATGCGTTTGTAGCCCTTATCTCCAGGGCCGAGGCCATCACCATGCCCAATGAGGAAATCTTTTCCGTAAAACGAAAATTCCATAGGGCGGTGGTACACGGGTATGTTAAGCTCTTTTTCAAAATAATCATGCATCCAAAGGTCATGGTTACCGGTAAAAAAATATATTTCAATACCGCTGTCGCGCAGTTCGGCAAGTTTACCCAATAACCTTATAAAACCTTTAGGCACCACAGTTTTGTATTCAAACCAAAAGTCAAAAAGATCGCCCAGAAGAAAAAGCACACCTGCATCAGCTTTAATGCTATCAAGCCAGGCAACAAACTTTTTTCACGCGGGAAACTAAGTTCATGTGTCGGCGCCCCGAAATGTTGGTCTGATGCGAAATATATTTTTTTCCGGCCTGCATTGATTTAAATTTTTTCAAATATAGAGATTGTACTACAACTATCCTTTTTCAGGCAGACTTTTACTATGCATACCTACAAACTTTACATTCATAACATTTGTAATTAATTTTGTTTTTTTTGGTAAAAAATTACATTCTGTTCACTTTTAAAGAGGTAAGGATAAATATTTTCATTATTTTCGGGAACTTAATCTAAATCAACTAAACATAAGTCTATGAAAAAAATTACCCTTATGCTTTTCATGATGGTATTTTCACTGGCAGCTTATGCACAGCTTCCCCTTGAAAATTTCCGCTATGATGGCGATGCTTTGCCGACAGGCTGGATGGCATACCAGAATGATGTTGGCACAGATGTCACATGGGGCCTTAGTCCGCAGGCCAGTAATGCAACTCCGGGCAGGGAATACCCTGCTATTGCCGATGACCAGGCTGCCTACCTTAACAGAGGCAACGTAGAGAGTGGCAACCCGGAAGACTGGTTGGTGACCAAAAAGTTTACCGTGCCGGCAAATGCCGAACTTCGTTTCTGGACAAGGCTTGTGCAGGCGACTGAAAACGGGAGTATTTTTGATGTAAGGATATCAAATGCAAACGTAAACCCTGACGGATCAAATCTTGCAGCATACACCTCACTGATAGACAGCGACGGTTGGACAGAGACTGAACTGGCAGGTGTAGGTGCGCAACAATTGCTCTACAAAGAAAAGGTACTATCACTAAGTGGTTTTGCCGGGCAGGAGGTTTATATTGCCTTTTGGATGAAAGCCCCAACCACAAATAGTGACAGGTGGCTGATTGATGATGTAAGGGCGTTGTCAAAATGTCTTCCGGTTTTAAACCCTACTGCTACAGCGCCAACACTTACTACTGCAAACCTTAGCTGGAACCCTAATGGCTCTACCCAATGGGAAATTGAGATTATTGAGCAGGCTGCAGCGCCGGTAGGTTCAGGTGTATTATACAGCGGCCCGCTGCCTTACCAGCCGGTGCTTGAGCCTGGTAAGTGCTATAAGTATTATGTACGGGCTGTTTGCGGCCCTGATAACCCAAGTGCGTGGAGCAACCCGGTATCTTTTTGTACAGTAGCTTATGGGGCTACCTGTGCTGCGCCGCGCGCTATTACCACATTGCCATTTAGTGAAACGAGCAACACAGCCCAGTTTGGCAACGACTATAGTGGTACAGCCGGAACGGGCTGTAATGCTACAGGGAATTATCTTGCGGGTAATGATGTTGTATATGCTTATACTGCAGATTTTACAGGCAACATAAGCGTAAGCATGACAAACAATGGACCTAATTCAGGTATGTTTATTTATACCAGTTGTACCAATATCGGTACTCAATGTGCTGCGGGTGGTACTGGAAGTGCCACAACTCCTGTAAATATTCCATTGTTTCCGGTAACAGCCGGGCAAACATATTATATAGTGATAGCTACTAATGCATCATCACAAACAACTCCTTATACACTTACGGTACAGCGGGTAAATTGCCAGGCGCCGACAAATGTTTCAATAGTACCTTCAGATGCTTCTGCACAGCTTACATGGACGGCTGCAGGCGCTACTTCATGGGAATATTATGTTGATGTTGCAGGAGGCCCGATACCTTCAGGTGCGGGTACAGAAGTAACAGCTACGCCAACGGTTAATGCACCGGATCTTTCACCTGGTACACAATACCAGTATTGGGTAAGGGCAAATTGCGGTAATGGCACGTTCAGTGCATGGGCAGGCCCATATACGTTCCAGACTAGCTTCTGCCCGATAACCGATCAGTGTAACTATACATTTGTATTAAGAGATTCTTTTGCCGGCTGGGAAGGCGCTGTTATAACAGTGAGGCAAAACGGTGTAGTAGTTGCTACCTTAAACCTGCCGACAGGCACAGGGCCGGTAAACGTAAACGTGCCGCTATGCCACGGTGTGCCTTTTGAGCTGCGCTGGGACACAGCAGGTAATTTCCCGAACGAAGTGGGAATTTCAATCATAAACCCATTTGCACAGACAATATTTACTAAAGCAATTAATACGCCTGGTAGCGTAGGCTCTTTGTACAGTGATGTGACTGACTGTTTAAATCCTAAGTGTCTTGCGCCTACAGGTTTGGCTATTGTAACAAACAGTATAACAACAACATCTGTCGGCCTAAGATGGGACGGCCCTGCTACCGGCACATGGGAGTATATACTGCTTCCTGAAGGCAGCCCTGCACCAACTGGCGATACAACAGGATGGGTAGCAACTGGCGTGAATCCTACAACAGGAATTACAATAGAGCCCAACTCAAGCTATGTGGCTTACCTAAGGCTTGTATGTGCTGCTACTAATGAAACCAGCCCTATAGCCGGCCCGATATACTTTAATAGCGGGCAGATACCTGCTGCACTTGAGTACAACCAGGATTTTGAACTTCCGGCAAATGGTTTTGCACGTAATAATGCATCTCAGCCTAACAAATGGGTGGTGGGTACAGCTGCAAGCAATGGCGGAACTACAGGTATGTATATAAGCAACGACGGTGGAGCATCTAATGCATATACTGTTGATGCTGCTTCTGTAACCCACATATACCGTGATTTACAAATACCAGCATTAGGCACTGCCACAGCTCAGGAAATTGGTATTACATTTGACTGGAGAGCAATGGGCGAAGGTGGTACAAATGACTACTTGCGCGTATGGATGGTACCTGCAACATTTACCCCGACACCAGGCACACAAATTACTGCTGCAAACGGCGGCCAGCAGGTTGCAAGTGTACTTAACCAGAATGGGGCCTGGACAACATCAAGCTTTACAATAAACTCAACAGCTTATGCCGGCCAGGCCAGAAGGCTTGTGTTTGAGTGGAGGAATAATGCTACTGTAGGGCAGCAGCCACCTGCAGCTATTGATAATATTAATGTACAGGTAATCACGTGCCGGGTACCAACCGCACTTGCACTTACAGTCGGTAGTGTAACAACTACATCGGCAAGTGTTACATGGGTTGCGCCAACAAATTCTGGCACGCCTACATATGATTATTATTTAAGTACATCAAACACGGTACCGCAAGAAAGTACAGAGCCTACAGAAACAGGTATTACTACTACTAATGCAAATATCACTACTCTTGAGCCTTCAACTACATATTACCTTTGGGTAAGAAGCAACTGTGGCGATAGCGGAGCCAGTTTCTGGGTTGGGCCATTAGTTATTATTACACCACAAATTCCTGCACCACTTACATGGGATGAGAATTTTGAAACACTCCCTGCTAAATGGACATTGAACAACGGTACCCAGGTAAATAAATGGGTTATAGGTAATGCTGTAAATAATGGCGGGACAAATTCACTATATATAACCAGCGATAATGGCGCTACTAATACTTATAGTGTGACCAGCCAGTCTGTAGTACAGGCATACCGTGACCTTGAAATACCAATGGGCGCAGATGAAGTGGATGTTACATTTGACTGGAAAAGCGTAGGCGATGCTAATGACTATTTCAGGGTATGGATGGTTCCGGTAGATTTTAATCCTAATCCGGGTACGCAAATAGGTAACGCTGCAAACAGGCAGAGGCTGGGAACAGACTTCTTGGGAAGCAGCAACTGGACCACCATCACATACACAGCTAACGTAGAAGCCTATGAAGGTACTACACGCAGGCTTGTTTTTGAATGGAGAAATAATAACGCAGGCGGTATACAACCACCGGCTGCCATAGATAATATTAATGTAAAAGTAGTTACCTGCCGCAAGCCGCAAAACCTTGCAGCGCCGGTTGCTGATATTACACAAACTACGGCTATACTTGGCTGGACACCTATGAATGGTGAAACAAGCTGGGATGTTGTAGTACAGCTGCCAAACCTGGCGCCGCCTACAGCAGCAACGGTTGGTACTCCTGTACCGGGCACATTACCAACATTTACAGCGCAAGACCTTCAGCCTGCAACATTCTATGTGTTCTATGTACGTGCAAATTGTGGTGGTACAAATGGTTCAAGCAGCTGGGCGGGGCCATTTACATTCATTACTAAAATAGCGAATGATGAATGCGCTAATGCAAAAGTTGTTCCTGTGAATTCAGATACACAATGCCTTCTTACTGCTACCGGTACGGTTACGGGTGCAACAGCATCAGCCGAGCCTAAAACATGTGCCGGAACAGCAGATGATGACGTATGGTTCCAGTTTACAGCTACATCAACATCACATACTATATCTCTGCTTAACATTGCAGGTTCAAGCACCAACCTTAATTTTGTAGTGTACAAAGGCAGCCAGTGTGGTACTATGACCCAGATAATATGTAGTGACCCGGATGTAAACCGTTATGACGATTATGAGATTGGGGCTGTATATAAAATAAGGGTATATACAAGCGTTGCTACGCCAAACCAAACAACAACCTTTACGGTTTGTATAACATCGCCTGAACCACCTATTAAGGTTAATGGTACTCTATACACCTATGAGCAGCTGGTAAAAGAAGTTCTTGTAAACAGCGGATGTGCAATCATCACAAACGTACAAGGCCGTACAGGTACAAATTACGGACAAACTAACGGTATAGGTTATTTTACGCGAAATGGCTCAAACTTCCCGTTTGATGATGGTATAGTACTGGCAACAGGAAATATTTTTGAAGCTCAGGGGCCATATCCGGGCAATACAGCCGGAAACCAGACTGCAGCATGGGTTGGAGACCCTGATTTGAGCGCTATCAATGCAGCAAATGGTAATCCTGATACAATGTATAACGCATCAGTTCTTGAGTTTGATTTCGTTCCGCTTAAGGAAGATATGAGTTTCGACTTCCTTTTTGCATCAGCAGAATATGGTACGTTCCAGTGTGGTTATTCAGATGCCTTTGCATTTATCCTAACGGGGCCTCTGCCATCAACAACGTCACAAAACCTTGCAGTTATACCAAATACTACAATACCGGTATCTGTGACCAATATAAGAGATGGGCAGTATAATAGCAGCTGTGGCTCTGCAAATGTTGAATTTTTCGGTTCTTACAACGCAACTAATCCTGATGCTTCACCTATAGGTTATATAGGTAATACTACTATGCTTACCGCACAGGCAACGGTTATTCAGGGTGCAGTATACCACATCAAGCTTGTAATTGCAGACTATCGTGACCAGTCATTCAATTCTGCAGTATTTTTACGAGGCGGCAGCTTTGACCTTGGTGAGGTTCAGCTTCCGGATGACTTCCTTGTATCAAATGGTACTGCACTATGTGACGGCCAGCAACAAATACTAGATAGTGGCCTGAGCCCGCTTGACTATGAATTCCAATGGCTTCTGGGTACAACCCTATTACCTGAAACAGGCCCTACACTTACAGTAACGCAGCCTGGTACTTACACCCTTAAGGCATCTTATATTGGTTCTACATGTTCAGGAACAGACTCAATCCTGGTTGAATTCTACCCTGATATTGCTGAAACTGTAGGTAATCCTAATGACCTTGTGTTGTGTGATAACAGCGGGTTTGCAACGTTTGATCTTTCGCTGAACACTGCAACTATGCTTTCAGGGCTTACAGTGGCTAACTACGATGTTAAGTACTATGCTACACAAGAGGATGCAGATAATAATGTTGTGGCAAATGCGCTGCCAACATCATATCTTAACACAGTGCAAAATGAGCAGACAATATATGTAAGGGTGGCAAATATCCTTACCGGATGTCCGCCTGCAATTAAGTCATTTAAGATTATTGTACAGCCTAAACCACAGTTTACCATAGAGTCTGATTTTGATATATGTGTGGGCAGTACGGGTACTATTAACGTAACTGGCGGTAACTGGGGAACTGATCCGGTAACTTATGAGTGGACATTCAATGGGCCGGTTATTCCTGCAGAAACGGGGCCTTCAATCACGGTCTCTGCCGGCGGCGTTTATACTGTAAAAGTTACAAATGGAGTTTGTTCTGAAACAAAAACTGTTACTGTTACGCAAGTAACCGTACCGGTAGTTGATGAACCTGCTGATGGTACTTACTGCGGAAGCTATACACTGCCTGCGCTTACATCAGGTAACTATTATACAGAGCCAAACGGTGGCGGTACTATGCTTGCGGCTAATACAGTTATCACACAAACGCAGCCAATATATGTGTATGCTGCTGCAGGTACAGCCAACCAGTGTTTTGATGAACATATGTTTACTGTGACCATAAATCCGCAGCCTGAGGTTGCAGATATGGATGATGTGCAGGCTTGTAATACTTATACGCTTCCTGCCATAACAGTAGGTAACTACTTTACAGGCCCTGCCGGTACAGGCACTATGCTAAATGCCGGAGATGTGTTAAGTACAGACCAGACTATCTATATCTATGCACAGTCGGGCACTACGCCGAACTGTACCGATGAAGACAGTTTTAATCTCACAATTACTAATGCAGTAGTAATTCCGGACCCGGCAGATGTAGAAAGTTGTACATCATATACGCTTCCGGCGCTAACTATTGGTAATTATTACACAGGCCCTAATGGTACAGGCACAATGCTAAATGCAGGTGACGTGATTACCACAACGCAGACAATTTATGTATTTGAACCGGGAAGCACCCCTATATGTGATGCACAGCAGGATTTCCTTGTTACAATATATACAGTTCCGCAAGTTGCAGATATGGATGATGTCCAGGCTTGTAATACTTATACGCTTCCTGCCATCACAGTAGGTAACTACTTTACAGGCCCTGCCGGTACGGGTACAATGCTTAATGCAGGAGATGTTATAAGTACAGACCAGACCATCTACATCTATGCACAAACAGGGACCACGCCAAATTGTACTGATGAAGACAGCTTTAATGTAACGCTAACATCGGCACCTGTTATTGTTGACCCGGCTGATGTAGAGCGTTGTGCTTCATATACCCTTCCGGCGCTTACAATTGGTAATTATTATACAGGCCCTAACGGTACAGGTACCATGCTAAATGCGGGTGACGTGATTACAACAACCCAGACTATCTATGTATTTGAGCCGGGAGGAAGCCCTATATGCGATGCAGAGCAGGATTTCCTTGTAACTATAAATATCCAGCCAAATGTTGTTAACCCGGGTAACATTCCTTCATGCGGGCCATACACATTGCCGGCGCTTGCCGTAGGTGATTACTTTACAGGCCCCGGAGGCAGCGGCACTATGCTTAATGCCGGTGATGTAATTACTGCAGACCAGACAATTTACATTTATGCGCAAACAGGTAATGCACCAAACAACTGTACAGATGAAGAAAGCTTTAATGTAACCATAACTACACCGCTTGTAGGTACATTTAGTTATAATACTTCTTATTGCCAGGATGATACTAATCCGCTTCCGCAGCTTGACGGTGTTGGTGGTACATTCTCTTCAACAGCAGGACTTGTAATTAACCCAACTACGGGAGAAATTAATATTGCGCAAAGTACACCGGGTACTTATGAAATAAGGAATACCGTAGCAGCTAATGGTGGATGTGCATCTTTCTCTGAAACATTTACAGTAACAATTGGCGCAGTGCCAAATGTATTTGTAGAGCAGGGTTGTGACGGTAACAATTATGTGCTTGAAGTTAACTTTGACAATGATGAAGTGTATAATGAAGATACGGTAACCTTCTCTTGGATTGACCCTTCAGGCAACCCGCTTACCCAAACAGGCCGTGAGGTTATTGTTACTGCAACCGGCACTTATAATGTAATTGTTACCCCTAATGCTGCGGGCGCTTGTGCTGTAACAGTACCTGTACAGGTAGATAATACAACCTGTATGGTACAGCGCGGTATATCGCCAAACAATGACGGTAAGAATGACACATTTAACCTTTCAGCGCTTGATGTTACCAAGATAAGCATCTTTAACCGCTACGGCCAGGAAGTGTTTAGTTACGGTGCGTATACAGACCAGTGGCATGGCCAGGGCAAAGGTGGTGATGAGCTTCCTACGGGAACTTATTTCTACAGCTTTGAGCGTGCCAACGGAGAGAAAGCCACAGGATGGGTTTACATCAACCGTGAAGAATAATATAAGTAGGCACCCTGCCCCCGGGCAGGGTGTTTTTACATAACAAAAGCCTAACATAAATAAAATCCAGTTTTTGTAGTATTTGTTTGAAAGTTTTGTTAAACTTGACGCCTGTTGTTTTTTTTGGATGTAATTTCATTCTCCGTTAAACAACAGCCAATTATAGCATTAATAAACTGAAACTATATACAAAGAAAATTACATGCACATGAAGAAACTATATTTTGCAGCGTTGGCTGCGTTGGGTTTTTTTGCTGAGGGATATTCGCAGCAGGACCCGCACTACACGCAGTACATGTACAACATGAACGTCATCAACCCGGCCTATGCGGGCTCGAAGGAGAATTTAGCCTTTGGCCTGTTATACCGCAAGCAGTGGGTAGACATAGAAGACTCACCCACCACTATGACCTTTTCGGGCCACAGCCCGGTAGGCAAGAATGTAGGCTTAGGCTTATCGGTAGTAAACGATAAGATAGGCCCGGTGGAGGAGACCAATTTTTACGGCGATTTCAGCTACACGCTGAACCTTGGAGGTGAGCACCGCCTGGCCCTGGGGATCAAGGCAGGCTTAACGCTTCATGATGTAGGCCTGTATACCGATATCGGGCAGAACAACGTACCCGATGCCAATGACCCGGCTTTCAGCGAGAACACCAACAATACCTATTTCAACGTAGGGGCAGGCTTTTTCTATTATACAGAGAATTACTATGTAGCCTTCTCGGTGCCGAACATGCTCAAGAGCAAGCACCTTGACATAACCGACAACGGGCAGGAGAGGCAGTTCGGCTCAGAGACCCAGCACTACTTCTTAACGGCGGGTTATGTATTCCAGTTGAATGACAACATCAAGTTCAAGCCATCAGGATTGCTCAAGTCAGCCTTTGGCGTTTCGCCGAGCTTTGACGTATCGGCCAACTTTTTGTTCTATGAGCGTTTTGAGATAGGGGCCACCTACAGGATAGATGACAGCTTCGGCGCGATGGTAAACTACGCCATCACCCCGAACCTGAGGATAGGTTATGCGTATGACCACATTGTGTCAGACCTGAACGTGACCACGCCATCGTCACACGAGGTGATGCTGCTGTTCGACCTGAACTTCCCGAAGAAAGTATCCCGTTCACCACGTTATTTCTAACCTAAACGCCAGAGAAAGACATGAAAAATATCTATATAAGCCTTGGGATGCTGCTATCGGTGATGGCAGTAAGCGCCCAGAACAAGGATACCGAACAAGCTGACAAGCTATATGAGAGGCTGGAATATGTAGAGGCTGCAGACGCCTACCTGAAGCTAGCCGAAAAGAGCGAAGACCCGTATGTATACAGAAGGCTTGCCGACAGCTACTACAACGTATTCAACTCAAAAGAAGCCGTAAAATGGTACCCTAAAGCCATAGCCGGCAATGCAGATGCAGAGCTTAACTACAACTATGCGCAGATGCTTAAGGCAGAGGGCAGGTATGACGAGGCCAACAAGCAGATGCAGCAGTTTGCGGCCAAAGCCCCGAATGACCAGCGTGCCATCATCTTCAAGCGTGACCCTGACTACCTTCCGAAGCTAAGGAACCAGGAGAAGCTATTTGATGAGAAGCTTATGGACATCAATGATCCGAAATACAGCTCATTCGGCGGGGTATTGACCAATGACAACACATTGTACTTCACCAGCGCACGCAACACCGCCCGCAAAACCTACGGGTGGAACGAGCAGCCGTACCTTGACATCTATACAGCCACCTACAATGCCAACGGCACCTTCTCAGCCCCGACCCCTGTGGCCGAGGTGAACAGCAAGTGGCATGACGGCCCTGTGGCCGTAACGGCTGACGGCAACACCATGTACTTCTCAAGCGAAAGCTTCAAGGAAAAGAAGTTTGAGAGAGACAGGGAAAACAACCTCAAGAAAGGCCAGGTATACCTGTACAGGTCAGTAAAAGAAAACGGCAAGTGGGGCAAGCCCGTAGCGCTTCCGTTCAATGACAAGAGGTACTCAACAGGCAACCCTTCGATAAGCGCAGACGGCAAGACGCTGTACTTCGTATCCGACCGTGAAGGCTCGATAGGCGGGGCAGACATCTGGAAGGTAGCCGTAATGGAAGGCAACACCTATGGCGAGCCGCAGAACCTTGGCACCAAGGTAAACACCGAAGGCGCAGAGAACTTCCCGTTCATAGCCGATGACGGCAAGCTGTACTTCACCTCAGACGGAAGAAAAGGTTTCGGCGCTATGGACATCTTCGTGATAGACCTTGCCAAAGGCGGCGATGCAATGAACGTAGGCATGCCGGTAAACTCGCCAAAAGACGACTTCGCCTTCTCGATCAACCAAAAGAAAGGCCTTGGCTTCTTTGCCAGCAACCGCAGCGGGGTAGACCAGCTCTATACAGCAACGCCGGTATGCGGAGTGGAAGCCATCGTGATGGTACGCGATGCCAAGACAGGCGCACCGCTTGCCTCGGCCAAAGTAGCGATACTTGATGAGAAGAACAACGTGATAGAGACACGCACCACAGGCGCAGACGGCAAGGTAACCTATGCCATAGACTGTGACAGGGCCTACACGGTACAGGCATCAGTTGAAGGGTATGAGAACAACACCTTCCCGATAGCCAAGACCAAAGGCGGCACGGTAAATATTGACGCCAGCCTGAACGAGATAGCCAAGATTGTGACCGAGACCGAAGTAGTGCTGAACGATGTATACTTTGAGTTTGACAAGAGCAACATCACCAAAGAAGGCGCCTTTGAGCTTGACAAGCTTGTAGAAGCGCTGAAAGCCAACCCGAACATGGTGATTATGGTAAAAGGCCACACCGACTCACGCGGCAGTGACCAGTACAACATGAACCTGTCAAACCGCAGGGCTAAGAGCGCAGTGCAGTACGTGATATCACGCGGCATCAACAAAGCCAGGATATCAGGCCAGGGATATGGCGAGAGCCAGCCTAAGGTGCCGTGCGGCGACAACTGTACCGAAGAGCAGCACGCACAGAACCGCCGCTCAGAGTTCCTTATCGTGAAGAAATAACTTTACAAACCACCCAATACTTTAAAAGCATCCGTGAAAACGGGTGCTTTTTTTATTTATGAATTACGAATTACGAATTACGAATCCCAAACACAAAAGGGAACTTCACCCACAAAAAATGAACGGGAAGGCAGAGAGCAGCATTTAAGATTATTTTAAGAGGAGAATTCATTCAAGGAAATTCCGAAAAGTATGCACTAAATTCAAACCTGCAAGAAAGTAGGGGTGCAAGAAACTAATAACCGTTAACAAATAATTAACTGCGGGCTGATAATCATTTTTCAAACCTGATGTGAAATATTCAACTTTAAGTTTGTAACTTTGCAGGCGATATTCTTCACACCCTTTTTTATCGAAATGCAAAACCCGAATACTGTTACCACTGGGTTTTATTCAGGCTTTGATTCAAGTTTTCGCTCTTTGAAATACTGAATCAATCTTAGCCCACAAGGCACAAGTTGAAAGCCACAAGCCACTAGGCAAAAGGTATTACAAGGTCATACGGATTAAGGTACAGGAGTGAAGCTTGCGTGAGGGATGGAAGCGGCATCCCCGCAGCGCAGAGAAGGGATATAGCGGACAGCCCGGCCTGAAGGGACACGCCATTATTAGTCAAAAGCCACAGTCAAAAGCCACAAGTCAACAAGCTAGGGTAATTGAAGCTAACGAATCAACAAATTACCAAATTAAGCTATAAGTTATCGCTTTGGTACCACTCGGCATAAGAGGTTTCGGTTTCCTGGAGGCGAAGGGAATAAAGCTGTATGTTTGCCGGTAAGTGGTGTTTTATTTTTGCGGCAAAGTCTATCACCATGTTTTCGCTTGTAGGCTGGTAATCTACAAGTATTACGTGATGGCCGCGGTCGCTAAGTTCGGCAGCAAGTTCAACGTGCGGGGTGTTCTTGTTGAAAACGGTGGCATGGTCAAATACATCAACAATTTCGCGGCGCACAATTTTCTTCAGGTCGCCAAAGTCAATCACCATACCGTACTTAACATTTTCTGTGTCCATTATAGGTGTGCCAATTACAGTAACAGATAGCTTGTAGCTGTGCCCGTGAACGTTTTTGCATTTACCGTCATACCCGTAAAGGGCGTGTCCGGTTTCAAAAGTAAACTGCTTGGTGATACGTATCTTGCTCATGCGGCAAATTTACGACAAATCGGTTTACGGTTTTGAACTATCTTTGGCGCCATGGATGACTTAAAGCTAAACCCCGGATACGAGCAGATTATTGATGCCCTGATGGCCGATAAATATGCCATTGCTGATAGTTTTTTCAGCAGTTCAGAAATTGATGCGCTGCAGGTAAGCCTGCGCAGAAAGTATGAGAGCGACGGGTTTAAAAAATCGGCCATTGGCAACCAGGCTAATGAAAAGGTGGTTGACGCGGTTCGTGGCGATTATATTTTGTGGCTTGATGAAGAAAGTGCCGATGAAGCAGAGAAGCAGTTCCTCAGTAAGATAAATGACTTTGTACAGTACCTGAACCGTACGTGCTACCTGGGTATTAAAGATAAAGAATTCCATTATGCAGTGTACCCCGAGGGAACGTTTTACAAGCGGCACCTGGACACATTTCAAAATGACAGCAGGCGGAAACTATCAATGGTATGCTACCTTAATGATGAAGACTGGCAGCCTGAGTTTGGGGGCGAGCTTACCATTTATCTAAAAGATAATGGCAGGGAAACGGAAAAGAACATTTATCCCTTAAAGGGCAGGATGGTGATTTTTGAGAGCCAGTTGCTGGAGCACGAAGTGAAGCCTGTAAAACAACAGCGCCTGAGCATTACCGGCTGGCTGAAATCCAGATAATTATTTTTTAAACTGTGCCAGTGCGTTTTTTGTAAAGTCTGACAATACAAGTGTACCGGAAATTGCTGCGCGTTCTTTCAATAGCGTGTCCCAGTTTTCGGTGCCTTCCCACAGTACTTTTTTCATTGATGAAAGAGCTTCAGGGTTATACGATGCCAGCTTTTGGGTGAAGATATCGAGCTCTTTATCGAGCTCAGCAATGGTTTCAAATACTTTAGCATAGAGGCCTTTCTCCTGTGCCCAATAAGCATTTTTCCATTCGTGAGCGCCAAGGGTCATTTCGGCAAGGGCAGCCTTACCCATTTTGCGCTCTACAGCCGGAGCAATAACAAACGGGCCGATACCTATTGCAAACTCCGACAGCTTTACGGCACTGGCTTCAACAGCCATGGCATAGTCACACGCTGCGGCGAGCCCTACGCCGCCGCCAACAGCTTTACCCTGAATACGGCCCACAATAAGTTTTGAACAGTTGCGCATGGCATTAATAACATTAGCAAACCCTGAAAAAAACTTACTGCCCTGCTCAAGATCCTGCACTGCAAGCAACTCGTCAAATGATGCACCTGCGCAAAAAGCACCTTCGCCTTCGCTTTTCAATACAATCACGTTTACATCATGATTATTACTCAAAAGGGTTAATTCATTTGTAAGGCGTTGCAGTAATTCAGCCGGGAAAGAATTGGATGCCGGATGCCCAAATTCTACCGTTGCTATTTTGTTATTGATGCTTGTATATAATGACCCGTTTTGGCGTGTGGTTGTCATGCTGTAGTTAGTTTTGTTTGCATTGCAAATATAGGGGTGATTGTAGATTTTTCGACTATTCGATTTTTAGATGTTTCGAATAAGTTATTGCACAGAGATTCACAGAGAAGGTACAGAAGATTACAAAGACTGCAGCGAACGCCGCAAAGATTTGCTATTTTATTTGTTATCTGGAATTTGATGTTTGTGATTTGGAATTTGGAATTTGGAAATTTTTTGTTTTATATTTGCGGCTCTTATTGGGGATGTAGCTCAGCTGGCTAGAGCGCTTGCATGGCATGCAAGAGGTCGTGGGTTCGACTCCCATCTTCTCCACTTTTATTGAATTTTAAGGCTTTTCAAAAGAAAGCAAAATTTTCAAAAAGTATCGTAAAACCTGCAAAATCAATGTTTTGCAGGTTTTTTTGTTTTTAATCTACCTGCAAAATTTTCAAAAGTGCACAAAAAGGTTGTGGCAAAATCGTGGCAATTTTGTGTCAAGGGTAAAATTGCCACAAAATAGGGGTTAATCTTTTGATTGTCAACCTGTAAAGCAGGTTAACATCTTGACTTAGAGACGCTATAATTCGCCCTTTATTAACTTAAAAATGTTGAATTATGTTAGAGCAAAGTTTTGGGCTTACCTTCTTTTTGAAGACCTCATCGAAAGAAAGCAAAGAACGTACTATCTACCTGCGAGTTACAGTAGACGGAGTTCCAAAAGAAACTTCGACAAAGCGTAAATGGGACGCTGCACGCTGGAACCAAAAACTGGAGCGGGCTACAGGGACAAAGGAAGATGCAAAAGCTGTAAATCTGTTTCTTGATACACTGGCTGCAAAGGTTAATCAGTACAGGACAAACCTTATGTTAGAGAATGAAACTATTACCGGGCAAAAGCTTATTGATTTCATGCTTGGCAAAAATGTGTCTAAAGCAAAAGTTATTGAGGAGTTTGCGTTGCATAACAGCGAGGTTTTGGCACTTGTACCAAAAGAATATTCAAAAGTAACCTACATCCGGTATGAAACAGCAAAAGCCCATGTACAGCAATTTCTGAAGTTCAAGTATGAGATTGATGATATGGAATTCAGGGAACTTAACTATGAGTTTATTAAGGACTTTGAGTTTTATCTGAAGACCGTCAAAAATATCAGCAACAACACAACCCTGAAATATATATCGAACTTCAAAAAAATCGTCCTTAGGGCCATTGACAAAGATATTATTACCGTCGATCCGTTTAAGCGGTTTAAAGGTAAAAAGGAGAAGATTATTAAACGGCCTTTAACCAAGCAGGAATTATCGCTGCTTGAAAACCATTCCTTGCCTGTGGAGAGGCTTGCAGCTGTCAGGGATGTGTTTGTCTTCCAATGCTATACCGGGCTTGCATATATTGATGTTTACAATCTTAAGAAAACAGATATCAAGCTTGGGGATGACGGCGAACTTTGGATCATTAGCGAACGCCAAAAAACCGGCAGTTCCTTTAACGTACCCTTGCTTCCCCAGGCACTTAAGATAATCGACCGCTATAAAGACCATCCCCAATGCCTTGCCAGAAACACCGTTCTTCCCGTTATTTCTAACCAAAGGATGAACGGCTACCTAAAGGAAATTGCAGATGTGTGCGGAATTGAAAGCCAGCTTAACACCCATAAGGCCAGGCGAACTTTTGGGAGTACCGTAACACTTAACAACAACGTGCCTATTTATGTTGTAAAAGAGATGCTGGGGCACCGATCTGTCAAGCAGACAGAAGAGTATGCAATAACTGAGCAGGTTTCAATTGGCAGGGAAATGAAAGAATTACAGGAGCGCTTAAATCAAAATAATGTAAGTAAAAATGATACTCCGGCTGAGGATATTTTAAAGATGCGGGAAGAAATAATATCGCTGAGAAAGCAATTAGGGATGACAAAGGATAGCACCGACAATGTCAAGAGCGTTCTAAGAATCTGCAGATAATAACGTGACAGCTTAAATTGTTGCCGCACTGAGACAACAATTTCGCCGCTTTTAGTCAGCACATAGTAATTGTGACAACACTGTTGACACAATTTTAGAATAATTTATAATCCGCTGTTACCAAATTGGTAACATTTTAATATATTTGCAATGAGGATAATTGCTGTAAAGACATTAAAGGAATATTGGGAGCAGTTTCCGGATTCGGAACGACCACTTCAGTATTGGTACAAAGATGTTACTGCCGCCGAGTGGAACAGCCCGAATGACTTAAAAAGTCAGTTTGGGAATGCTTCAATCCTAACAGGTAAACGGGTTGTTTTTAATGTACATGGGAACACCTACCGTTTGATTGTGGATATTGAGTATCGCCTGAAGATAGTTTTCATTGTCTGGTTAGGTACCCATACAGAGTATGATAGGATTAACGCAAAAGAGATTAGTTATGTTAAGACTTATAAAAAATAATTCACAGTATGAAGATACTCTCGCCCGTATCTATGAGCTGATGCAACTCGACCTGCAAGCTGATACCGAAGAATCTGACGAACTGGAAATTCTTTCAATGCTGGTTAAAAAATATGAGGACGAGTATTACCCCGTTCCTGAGCCTTCACCTCTTGAAGCGATAAAGTACAGGATGGAGCAACTGAATATTTCTGACGCTGAACTGTCAACAATATTAGGTGCACGCTCCCGCAAATCAGAAATATTATCAGGCAAAAGAAAACTTAGTCTTGCCATGATACGTGCTTTGAAGGAACGACTGAATATATCTGCTGATATACTCATACAGATCTACTAATTGTTTGATGGGACTTTAAAAATGCTTTTAATTCTCGCACCAAATATTGCGAGAATTCACTTTTTATAATTGTCGCCACACTGCGGCGACAATTACTTCAGCCTAAACATATCATGTGCTGTTCGATTCCCTCCATAATGGTAGGACAACTGAAAGTGCTGTAGCTCTGATACCGAGATTGCACGTTTTTTGCAACCTTTTGAATGTTATTGTAAATTTTTGAGCGAGATAACACTATTACCTTTGCCTCTTTACGTCAGGATCATGGACAAATTTCCCTTAACATCGGTTGGTATAAGTACGTTGCAGGAATTGTTGCATAGCCTAAGCAATGATAAGCTAAGGGCAGAAGCAGAACTGCTTGCCGCAGACCCCTGCGCATGGATTGCCGCCCATATTGAACTGGAGGTGCGTCAACTGGAATGTTTGCGAATTGTGCAACAGGATTTTTTGCGAATGTTTGGCTGGAATGTTGCGGCAGCGTTAATAGCCCGCAGGCCTATATCATTATCGTATAGAGCAGACGCTTCGAGGAATGATCCAGCCAAAAAATCCTGCATTTTATATAATTGCAAAGTTTCCTCCCATTATGCTGACAACCATTATTCATCTACAGGCAGCCTTGATATAGTAATCACTGACTAGCCACTTTTATACCGTATAAATTAAAGTTTTAGCAAAAGGCGAGCATGGGAGCATCGCCGGATGCTGGGCGGCATTTATGCCGCCTTTTTAATAGTCAGGAATGGCTTACAGTTAATTAGATAATAGCAGCAGTCAAGCGCCGCACGGAAACCCCGGGAAGGTTTCGTGCGGCGGCCGCCTCAGACTGGAAGCGGTACAGTCCTGAAGTCGGCAATATTTAGGAATAACCCCCTATGGGTTGTCATCCCGTTGCGAAACATTTGCCACAACAGGGAACATCCCATCTGCGCCAATGCAGAATTAATAAATAGTTCCTGCTTCTCGAGGGCTTCGGCAAGCGAACAGCTTGGCGCATCGTCATCAGTTTCCGACTGGCGCAATAACTCTCCAAATTCTTCTGTTACAAATGGAAGGCTTTCAACTGCTTCAAACTTATCGGATTTAGGCTGCTTAACATTTCCAATCGTTGCCAGTACAATCTGCCCAGCATCTTTTCCGTTGCCAAAATCCATCCAGTACCTCGCTAGGTCAGCATAATGGCTATTATTATTACCTCTTATCACTTCCGCAATCTCAAACCTTGCAGTAACAGTATCAACACAGGATATATAAATAGCTGCTTTAGTGTTGCCTGAATGGCTGTCAAATTTTCTGTTTATCGCTTTCCATCCCGTGCCGAAGAAGCGATTGGAGCGGGTTACGAGGGCGACCGCCTTTGGTAATCCTACTTCGCATTCGGCAAACAGCTGCCTGCCCCTGTTGGCATCGGTAATAATATCATCATCCCACAAGGTGACCTGAAAGCCTGCATGTCCCAATGCTTGCAGGCTGTGGCTCATCCGTGCGAGTGCAGTTAGTACCTGTGAGCCAGTCCCGCCTGCACCAATAAGGCATACTTCGATTGGGTTGGTTGGGTTTAGCAATTCAGGGGCTATAAAGTGGGCTTTCGGTTTCATCGTAGTAAATGTTTTAATTGCTTCTTAGCAGCTACAAGTTCCTCTGCAGGGAAGGGGTTTTTGGTTTCAGAAAGCCCTTTGTAAAGGCTGATTAGGTTGCCCTTGACAGGGTTGTGACCACCAATTAGGTGGCTGAAATAGCTGCCAAAAAAATAGCCTTCCCAAGCTGCTGTAAATTCCTCCAACGTTGCTGACTGGCTGATGCGCACATCAACAGAACCCATGCAGACATTTCCATTATTGTACAGGTTAAAGAACGGAGCATAGTACAAAGGGGAGCTTATTGATGGCTTGCCCTTGCTTTTCGAGGCAAACACGTGCAGCCGCCTTTTATCCGCTGCCCAGATAAGTGCAGGAAGGGGCAGTTCCTGACTGGCAAGTCCGAGACTTTCAGTAAAGTATAACTTTCGGGTCTGTGGCTTGGTGTACCACACTACGCTGCCATTCTCGGCAGGATTAATGTGCAGCACACAGGATGGTAGCAACCCTTTGGGCTTTAGGAACGCTTTTGCGGCAGCTTTTCCTGTGTCAAGTGCTTTGGATAGCCCCTGCGCTTCTTTTACGCTTAGAGGCCTCGGATTGACAGGGCAACCGCTTTCGTCCATGTCATAGTATTCAAGATACAGGTCATCCTCATTGTTTTCGGGCTTGAAAACAACAATAGCGGCAGCAGGGAAAAAAAGGCTCGGTGTTGTTTCACTATTTTTCATCATTAATAGTATTTAATAGGTAGCATAAGTCATCGATAAGAGAAAAAAGCCTGCACTCAAAATCGAGGCTTTCGGCATCTTGCATCCGCCCGTCAAAGGTGCGGGTCAGTACTGGCTGCTGTATATCACAGCATTCGTTGAACTCATTATTAACGCATTCGGAAAGGGTATGATAGAGCCAACCTTCGGTTTCGGCGCAAAAGCCGATGTATTTGTCCATAGTAATGCAATCCTCATTGCAATTATCATCATCTTCCGAGTGCAATATACGGGTATCGGCGTGGCGGTACACATGCCCCTGCGGGTGATCCCGCCAAAGCTGTAATGCCTTGTCAGCAATAGACAGGCAGTCGCAGGCAAAGTTGTCAAGCGCAATAAATTGCGCTGCCAAATCTTCAAATCGGTTAAGGTGGCAGGGGTTCCAAAGCCTGCGCTGCATCACCTTCCCGATATGTTCGGCGGTATTCAGCTGCGAACAATTGACATAGTAGCTTTCCTGTTCCCAATCGGTCGGGTCATTTTCTACCCATTCCCGTATCATGTCGTACTGCCAACAGAGGTAGCTGCTGTCATCTGTGTAGTAGGGTATGCCTGCAACATGATACAGGTAGGCACAGGTAGCAAGCAGTAGCTGCGCCGCCCTCTTTGTTTTTCGGTCTTGCATCAGCCTGTAAAGGGGTACAATCGGGATATAGTACAGCGTGCTGCCTGTGTTGTATGTTTCTTCTGCTTGCAGCACCAAACTTCCTTTGCCATCCCTGCCTTCGAGTATCTGTACACTTTCCCTTTTTTCCCGTAGCAGCTTGCTAGCTTCCCATAGTGCCACAGCCTTATTGTAAGGATAACCAATGTGGCGGTTATCCGTTACGCTAATGTTATAGTGGACGCAAAGCAGGTTAAGGGAACGGTAAAAATCTTCCTCATCCTTTATCGGCTTCACAGGCTGCCCCGCAAAATGCGGCAGGAAGCGTAGCTTTAAAAAACCATAGGCAGCAGCCCCACAGGGGCGGATTGCAGCCTGTCCCTTTGCAGCTCGGCGGCATCTTTCCTCCTGACCAATTGCAGCAGGAACTGCCCTGCGTTTTTGTGCAGCAGCTTTTGCCTTTCGTTGTTGGGCAGCCGAAGCTGCCCGCTTATTTGTTGTAGCATAATCCATTATTTAATATTTAGGGTTATCCCTTTGTACCCATCATACTCTCAAATCGGTACTGTACTTTATCTTCACTGATGACAGGACCGCTTATTTTGGCAGTGGTCAGGATAGGATAGGTATTGGCATAGAATTGCAGCACCGCATCTATGCTCCACTTTGCATCGGGGTCTGTGAGTGTAATGTCATTCCCCTTCTCCTTCATCAGGAATATCCTCGGCATTTGGTTCGCTATCAGCATAATCTTCGGTATTTGGTTCAATATGTACTTCTTCTTCTGTTTGAGTTTCGGCAGGCTGTGCTGCACCGAAAAGGTCAGGTGCAAACTGATTTTTCAGGTTCTCTTTGCGCTTGCGCAGCTGCTCTGCTTTGTCAGGGTACTCGGATGCAAGCGGCACTTTGCACCACGCTTCCTTAAATTTACCATCTGCCTCTAGGGCATCGACCTGTTTCATCGCTTCAATGAATTTCTTTTCCTTCGGGCTTACCTCTGTGGCAGGCTTGTCAGCTTTCTCGGTTTTCTTTTTCTCCATTGCGGAGTTTTTCTGGGCTTCTTCCTGCCCTTTAAGGAACTGCTCCATATTGGTAAGCAGTTGCGATGTCTGCTGTACTGGCTCGGAAACAGCGGGGAAAAATCCCTCCCCAAGTTCCTGCGCCGTGCCTTTCAGAATCAGCGGGGGAATGTGGCTTTTTGCGGTGTCACCGCAGGCATCATTCTGCAACAGTACTGATACGGTCAGGCTCTCGCCATCCTTGCGTATCGTCAGGTTCAGGCAGCCCGTAAAGTTGAGGGCTGCCACCTGGCTGAAAAAATTTGTAATTGCCATAATCGTAAGTTTAGCTTATTCAAACAGCAGGGCGACTGCCTGCCTGTACTTCATGTTTTCATTGTGCTTCGCCTCCCTGATTATGCAGTCGATAGTGAACAGGGCGTTATGCCCGTCAAAAAGGTGGTCTGCAAATAGGCTGCTGCTCTTTGCCATTCCCTTGCCGTTCCTTAGTATAGCATCAGCAACATTCCCTGCCACCCTGTACCAAAATTCAAATGGGATAAAGCCGTTGTCCCATTGGCTGCGTATCACCTCCTCATTGTCGGTAAGGTATTGGCAAGCCTGTTGCAGGCTCTCCAGTATGCCCTGTACCTGTTCAGGAAAGAATGAGGCAAGTAATTTGCCTTTCTCTACATTATTCAGGTTTTGTAATGGTTTCATAATCTCATTTTTTTTACAGCCCGCCGTGGCGGGCTGCGTTGTTAATTTAGTTCATCATAAGGGCAGCAGCCCCGCCTTTGGTGAAGTCGGTGCATAGGTCAAAGGCTTTCTGCGCCCGTGCCTGTGCTGTACCGCCGAGATAGATACTTTTCATCTTGTCTTCGTCATTCTTAAAATTCCGTACATTCTGATAGTATCCTGTCACGGCGTTATATGCCCCGAAGACTGTCCCCTTTGTGGTTTCCATTTGCTGCGTATCGCTTGCCATTGCGTAGCTAAAGGCTGCATCGCAGGCATTTTTGAATACGCTTGACAGTTCTTCTTCTGCGCCCTTTTTCAAAAGGTTCAGTGTTTCAGTATTGGGGCAGAGAGCCAACTGTATAAGTTTTTTAACTTCTTTATCTTCAATGCGCACTTTTGCCCAATTATTGAAGATGCCTTCTAATTGTAACGACAGCGTGTCTGCCAAGCCCATTACCCTGTGGGCATCCTCTAACCGCTGCTTGGCGTTGGCGGTATGCCTGATGCGCACCACATTGGTAGCCGAGCGCATTGCAGCGTTTAGTGTGTTTTGGCAAACGATGCGGATAGGGGTAAAAGCTGCGGTAATACTTCCCGAGCCATCGTGTGAGGTAGTCAGGAAAATATACTTTTCGGTTACATCGTCCCCGTTGCCTACACGTATGTAGCCGGGCAGCTTGGCTGTGATAAAGATGCGTTCCCCTTGCCCGATAGCCCCTGCGGTCTCGTATAAGATACCCTCACCACCGCCTACAATGGCATCAAAGAAAGCAAAGGCATCGGCATTCTGCACGATTTGGTAATCCTTGCCCACCACGCCAAAAATGGCGTTGGTATCGGTGCGCATGGTAGCAAACTGGTCAGGTACGGCAAAGTCAATGGCAGGCTCTGTGCCTTTGGCAAACAGGGGTGCTTTAATTACTTCATAGTCAAGCCCTGCGTGGGTGATTGCCTCCCTGCTTGTCGGATAGTCCTGCACGATTTGCCCAAGGGCGTGCCATGCTTTTTCTTTTACGCTGAAAAAAGAATATTTTCCAGTCTGTTCGTTGAAATTCAGATTATGTGCCATGATATTAAATTTTTAGTTCGACTTTGTTTTAAAATGGAAGGTCATCGTGCTGCCCGTCAGGGTTTACCTGTGTCCCTTGTACCTCTACTGCAACAGGTTCTGCCTGCGGGTGCTTGTCCGCCTGCGGTTTGCCTGCAGTAGCCCCGCCACCGTGCAGCGTGATTTTTGAAGTGTGGAAGTTCAGCCCTGCTTTTGCCTGTCCTTCGCTATCCACCCATGCCCGTGCGCTGACACGCCCCGAGAGTTCTACAATACTGCCTTTGGTCAGGTACTGCGCTATGCCTGTGCCTATCCAGTAGGAACAATCGAAAAATTCGGTCTGCGTTACCCGCTCCCCGTTCTTAGCCTTGTAGCTGTCGTTAACCGCTACGGAGAAATTCACCACCTTCCTGCCTTCTGACAGGCTGCGCACCTGCGCATCTGCTGTCAATCGTCCTGTAATGTCCATGATGTAAAGTTTTTAATGAAACAATCCTATTGGATCCTCTTTAACCCCTGCCAAAACAGCATTTTCCAAAAGAAAAAGGGAAAAAAAGAAAGCTGTCCTGAAGTGTGCGGGGGCATGCGGAGCGCTATAAGTCCCGAAGGGTGGCCCGCGGCCATTATGCGCGCGCAGCCTGCGCCTGCACGATAACTTCGCTTGCCTTTTTATCCCTTTTCGCATTGGAAATGCAACTGATCTTAATATTTTTACAGTATTTCGTACGCAGTAAAGAACAGATAACCCTTAATATTTAGATTCTGTGGATCAAAGGAAAACCGGAAATATTGGGAGAATCGGGCGCGATAAATACCAATTTCCTTTATAAATCCGGGAAAGTGTATGTGATGGACAATCACCTTTGCGCTTCCTGGTGTTGGCTTCAGGAAATCGATACAGGAAAAAGTATAATTACCTGCATATCGACAGGCATTATGATCTATGTCAATTTAAAAAAGAAGTAAAGACCCTTGTCATTGATAAAGGAATTGATATCTCAAAACTCACCTTTGAAGAATATGCAAATCTTGGTTTTGAAGTACATTCGGGTATATATGCAAAGTTATTTCGCTGGGATAACTATATATTAAATCTCCAGCAGTTGTATCCAAAACTTTTCACAAGTACAATTTTCATTACGAAAAAGGAAGGCGGCAGGACTGATTTTGTCAAGGACGAATATGAGATAGAGCAGTTTTTAGGACAATACAGGGACTGGTTGGACTATTCCAAAAATGGTTGGATCATCAATGTCGATCTTGATTACTTCTTTGCGCCGATCAGGGGATATTTTCAATTGTATACTGATGAGACAATAAGGCTTGTTGCAGAAGAAATAAAAAAGCACCTGTCAAAGGTTGATGTAGTAACTATTGCACTTAGCCCTTCATGTTGCGGTGGTTGGAAGAAGGCCCTAGGAGCATTGAAGATTTTTGCCGAGACACTGGAATTAGATATTGATCTTTCAACTGCTTCCAACCATAGCAGTTAAATCTAAAATCATAGATTGTACAAATACTTGTCAAGGGGCTCGCCATCTTTAAACTGGTTCTTGCCGATTATTGTGTTGGTTCGCTGATTATATCGTATCTCAACAAAAAAATCATTGACTGAATATAGCAGGTACATAACCCCGTCTTGGTGCAAGGTTTCGACATGTACGTCGATCTCCCAGACAATCTGGTACTGGAGCTGTTCATCCTTTGAGATAAATTCGTAGATTTTTATAGACATTATTTCACCTCGTTTAGCTTCACCATATCCTGATAAAACTCTTTCAGATGCCACCATGAGGGACAGGTTTCAACATTGCCTTTAAAAGTGCTGACTGTAACATAGCAGCTGCCCAGGAACTTTTGGGTATCGGAAATTTTTGCCCATGGTTTCCAGTCTACCGAAGCAGGGGGCGGGTTTTTCTCAAAGTATCGCTTAATTTCTTCAAGGTTCATAAAGCAAAAATAATTTAAAAGGCCGTCCATGGGACAGCCTTACTACTACTTTTTAGATTCTTCTACGGAAACCTTGCGGAAGTCTTTCATAAGCTTGCTTAGTTCAAGCGCTGATTTGCGCGCGCGTGTACCGGCTGCTTTGTTTCCGCCTTCTATCTGGGCAGTGGCATCTTTTTGAAATGCTTCAAATTCTGCAGAGATCTTGTCGAACAGTTCTTTCATGATAATTATTTTTGATGGGGGCAAAGCTATAACTTTCCCTATTGAATGGCAATGGACACCTATAGCTTTTTCACCTGTCGGAAAGTGAGATTAATTCTTGGCAGCATGTCCTTAGCCGATTTAGGGATATGATGCTCCCAATAGGTATTCGTTGTTCCCGACATGAGCAGCAAAGTGCCGTGATGGAGGGGGATTTCCAATTGTCCAATCGTTTTATCCGTCTTATGGCGAAACCTGAACGGCCTTGTTTGCCCAAAGGTTACCGAAGCAATTGAAGGGTTTTTCCCAATCTTATGCTCTTTGTCGGAGTGCCAGGCTACGCTGTCATTCCCGTTACGGTAAAGGTTCAGCAGCACCGCATTAAACGAAAGCCCGGTCTGTTCTTCAACTTTCGCGCGCAATTCTAATAGTTCCGGTGTCCACGGCAGCGAACTTTCTCCGGCTTCTTCCTGCTCGCCGTACCAGGCAATCATACGCGGGGCTGTGACCACTTTATCATACATGGGCATCTGGTACTCATGCCACGGTGTGCTATGCAGCAGCATATGATAGTACCTGTCGGCTTCCTCTTTAGGAATGAATGCCTCCATTTTCATAAGCTCAAGGTCCGGCAGGTCGTATGTTTTTTTATCTTCAGTGCCTGAGTTGAAAAGGTCAGTATCGTTAAATAGTGTCATAAATTCTAATCCTATGTTGTTATTATCTTTTCGCCTCGACCATCTTATGTCTCGGCAGGTTGATCTCCTGTTCCTGCGGATAGGGCGCGCGGTGGGTCATAGAGACATCTTCCCGCAGCTTCTCCTGGGTACGCGAACTCTCCGCATCGGTCTCCCGGTAACGCGGGTCAGGGATGAAAGGCATCTTTTCCATCTTTGAGATGGTAATGGTCGGGAAATGGTAATCGACTTCCACAGTCCCAAGGAGCAGGTAGCACCCGCCGCCCTTAAAAGGATATTCTTTAAGGCTCCCGGTAAAATGGGCTGTATCGAAGAATTCCCCGTTGGCATCGATCCAGGTACCGAAATACATGGCGCCCAGCTTGGTCGGCACATGCTTGCGTGAGACAAGGTAGGCAAGCATCTTTACCTGCTTCTTGTGGTGTTTTACCAAATCACATGCCATTACATCCCCACGGTAGGAAGTTTTTAGCAGGTTGAACGGCGTTACGGACACTGGGAATCCCAACAACTCAATCTCATCAAAAGCGTCCTCGAATGGGGAGCGCTTCAGCTCCGGCAGTCTATAATCCCGACCGGTTCCGGCAGCAATTGGGGATAGCGGTTCTCGGGCTTAAAATTCATCATGATGCGCCTTGCAGTCACCAGCAGCTCATTCTTTGTTTTGCCTGTGCAGCGCAACGCCCCGATATAGATCAGCAATTGCATCCCCTCAATGCCGATGGGGACGCGGTTGATAAAATCCTCCAGGCTGGCATAATCACCGTTGGCATTCCGCTCATCCACAATTTTCTGCGCGATCTCTCCCTGCAGCCCCTGAAGATGCATGAAGCCCAGATAGACATCTTTTCCATACAACGTTGTTTCCACCAAGCTTTTATTGATACAAGGGTTGTGAATAGCTGCCCCGGACATCCGCGCCTCATGCACATATACCTCAGTACGGTAAAAGCCGCCCTGGTTGTTGATCACCGCTACCATAAACTCAATGGGATAATGCACTTTAAGATACAGGCTCTGGTAGCTTTCCACAGCATAGGATGCCGAGTGTGCCTTGCAAAACGAGTATCCTGCAAAGGATTCAATCTGCCTGTAAATTTCAGTACTTAGCTGTTCCGGATGGCCTTTCTCTGCGCAGCACCTGAAAAAATTATCCTTTACTTTCTGTAGAGCCGCTAACGAACGGCCTTTGCCGCTCATTGCCCTGCGAAGGATATCCCCATCCTCAGCGGCAACCCCTCCGTAATGCAATGCAATCTTGATCACATCCTCCTGGTATACCATAATGCCGTAGGTTTCCCCAAGCTGCTCTTCAAAGACAGGGTGAAAATACTCGAACTTGTCCGGGTAGTTGTGCCTGAAGATGTACTCTTTCATCATCCCACTCTGCGGGGTTCAGTTAGACTTTAAGGATTCCGATGAAAAGGGAAACTTCGCAGTGAAGCAATATCATGAAAATTATGGCTACGACCTGGAAGCCACTTTGGCCAAACATCCCATTAAAGAGCTTGATAACAATTCGCACAAGGACGATCTCATCAACTCTTTGAAAAAGGGTAACCTGCAATCCGCTACATTCATAAAAGATGGGCAGGAGGTGAAGCAATACATCGAAGCCAATCCCCAGTTCAAGAGCCTGAACATTTACGATGATGCCCAAAAGCGTGTTGATATGAACCAGTCGAAAGGGCAAGGCGAGTCGCAACAAGAGGGAAGAAACCAGAAGGAATCACAGAAAGCTAAAGCCGGTGATGGAGATGATGAAGGCCCTGGTGATGAGAAGCAAAAGAAGCAACGCCGTAAATCCAGAAGTGTTTAGCCATGAACTTACTGGAGCCCCTTGCCATCTTTTTCGAAAGGACGCGCAGCGACCAACGTATCAGCAATACGCACATTGGCATCTATGCGGCTTTACTTCAATATAGACTGGAGAGGGGCTTTTGTAATCCTGTGGATGCCATTACCATTGAAATAATGCGCATCGCAAAGATTTCTGCGCATAAGACCTACTATCGTTGCCTGAAGGAAATGAATGAATATGGTTACTTGCGCTATATCCCTTCCAAGAAAAAGAACAGGGCAAGCAAGATATACTTTCCGGACTAATTGCTACAACTAAAACTGCAGAAAATGGAAGATGGTGTAACGAAAGAAGATTTGCGCAAATTCGGTATGTTGCTGATAGATACAATCCGAAAGATAATTGAAGGTTCGAAGCCTGAGGACAAAGATCATATTGAGGTAGAGTGGCTCAAGGCAAGAGTGGTTAGGAAAATGCTGGATATCTCGCCTGGATCGCTACAAAATTTAAGAATAACCGGTAAAGTGAGATTTAAAAAAGTGCTGGGCTCTTATTACTACAATAAGGCTGATCTAATCCAATTGTTTAATTCTAAACAAAATGAACGAGCAGCAACTAAATAGCGCTCTTGATGCTATACTGAAGGATGAGCGATTAAATGTTTGGCATATTTCATTATTAGCAGCATTGTTTATACTGGCATTCAGGCAGGACCGGATTAAGCATGTTAAAGTGAGTAGGAGCCAGCTGATGGCCTTATCTCATATTTCCACCGTGCCGACTTATCATAAATATTTCAAGGAATTACAGGAGATGGGGTATGTCGTTTACCGTGCGTCCTATCATCCCGGAGTTCGGAGTGAGGTGGACTTTTTGAAGCAATGTTGAGAATTATGATCGACTAAATATTATTTTGGTTTTACTGTGGCTTCAATATAACTTCCGCCATCTCCTGAATCAGGCCGATGCATTTGAACATTAATGTCAAAATTTTCAAGATTATAATTGGCTGTTGCTACATCAGAAATCTTTTCTGTATCCTGATGTATTCGGTATTCAGCGGCCCAAAGCGGCACAGTGTGCTGGACAGCGGTCAAGCGGGTGTGGAATATTATTTTTGAAACTCTAATTTCTCCCACAGCTGTCGTGAGTAAAACAGGATCATCAATGTTATTGTACTCGGCCTTTAATTCTACATCAACAGGTTCGCTTGATAAAGGGATGTTTGCCAGATCCTGACTTTGCGCTATCACTGAATTTAATAGGGCATCTGCGGTCGCATGAGTATTGTGAGCAGGGACAAAGAAACCAGGTAATTCACCGGAAGCCAATTTCTGTAGAGCATCGTTAACGGCTGTCGAAACTTCTGCGGATGGATTCTCGACGAAAACTTCAGCATTAACCAGCTCAAAATGCTGTGAAAGTACATGCTGATAGTATATGGTAAGCCAATCGCCGAATTCATTAGGCGACAGCTCTTTCATTTCTCGTAATTCGATGCCTCCAAAATCAGCTCTATCCCGTGCGCCTGGAGAGAATCCTGTTGTAGATACAGCAGTGACCTTATCAAATTTAAATCTTTCTTTTCTGCCAAATAGCTGCTCAATCCAGGAGGCAGGCGCCGCTCCCGAGCTTGGGCGATCACGGCATTCTATAAGCCATTTGTAAGTACCGCCATCAATAGGCTTAGAGATGATTGCATCGAACTCTGCGATTTGTTCACCTTGGTCGTTATAAACTTTATCATTGGTAATTACCTCACAGCCTTCTGCAATAAAGGTTTTCTCAATAAATGCAACTAGCCCTTCAAGCTTTTTACCATCATTTTTTGCCATATAATTGTATTAAGCGTTAAAGTTAAAAAAATGTGGCAATTCCGTGGCAATTTGTCCAATGGCATTTCATTGCCGGTAATAATCAATAGATTACAAACAAAGTTCGACTATTGGTCCCCTTCAGTACTTTTTAAGGACATAATTCTTTCACATAATATTATAAAAGGATTGAAGTCGAATCTTTAGACAAAGATAGGTATATGTACAGGTCTTCTTATATTCAGGGCTGCGCAGTGGGATCGGCTTATTGCCGAACATTAGTTTAGGCTCTTATACGTAGTGGAATGTTATATTTTTAATGCCTAATCGGAGTTTTTTCCGATTATCCTCTATGTATATGACAAAAATATTTGTAATTATATTTGGTTTAAATCGGAATTTTTCCGATTTTAGCCATTTAAAATTGCAGCTATGGACTTAAGTAAATTAGTAAAAAATTATTCTTTTGCACCGTTAAGCCGGCAGGTAATGCTCACTATACTGCGCGACTATAAGCGTCCGAACGATAAGATCAGCGAATTATTAAAAAGCGGTGAACTGGTTCCGCTAAAAAAAGGGCTGTACGTACCGGGGGGCAAAACCGATCTTCCCGTACCTGAACCGTTTCTAATTGCCAACCATTTGTTGGGGCCAAGTTATATATCCCTTGAATCAGCTTTGTCGTTCTGGGGCCTGATTCCCGAGCGGGTATATGAGGTTACCTCAGCAACAATAAAAACGTCCAGAAAATTCCGCACACCCGTGGGGGAGGTTTAGCTACCGCCACCTTCCGTTCCCTTACTACAGCTTTGGTATCGGCAGCATCGAACTGTCCCCGGGACAGGTTGCCCTTATAGCACTACCCGAGAAAGCTTTGTGTGATAAAATAATCGCCACTGCAGGCCTGACCTTACGCAGTACAGCCCAGACCCGCAGCTTTTTGCTGGATGATCTCAGGATAGACCCTGTAGGGCTGGAACGCATTAATATTAAGGTACTGAGGCCCTGGGTCGCGGATGCGCCAAAAAAAGAAAGCCTTAAGATGCTCATTAAAACACTGGAAAAAATATGATAAAGGAATGGATTGGCGAATATGAACCGAAAAATTCGGAGGATGTGCTTTCGGCACTACGGGAAATTATGCAGGAAGTTGCACTGGCAGGGCTGTCAAGAACTAACTTTTTTGAAAAGGCAGCATTTTATGGCGGTACTGCCCTACGCATTTTTTACGGCCTGGACCGGTTTTCGGAGGACCTTGATTTTTCATTGCTCAAGGCGGATCCGGACTTTTCGCTGGAACCTTATTTTGATGCTATAGTAGCCGAATTCGAGTCTGTTGGGATGAAAGTCAGTATCAGGGAAAAGAATAAAAAAGAAAAGACAAATATCGATTCGGCTTTCCTGAAGTCTGAAACCGAGTGGAAGGAGCTGGTGCTGGAAGATATTGTCAAGCAGGCAGGTATTAAGCCTACGAACCGGGGCATGAAAATCAAAATTGAAGTGGACAGGCAGCCCCCGCCGGGATTTGCTACTGAAATGAAGCTATTAACGCGGCCTTTTTCATTTTATGTGAACTGTTTCGACCGGCCCAGCCTCTTTGCCGGTAAAATGCATGCCTTGCTGTTCCGTAAGTGGATAAACAGGGTCAAAGGCAGGGACTGGTATGACCTGGAATGGTATATCAAAAAAGGCATCCCCCTGGATATGCACCACTTTATGCTCAGAGCAAAAGATACCGGCGACTGGGAAGGGGGGGAACTTGTCCCCGATGATGTTATGGGACTGTTACACGATAAAATAAAAGCAGTAGATTTGGAGAATGTGAAGGCGGATGTAATACCTTTTATAAAAGACGATGCCGTGCTCAATATCTGGAGCGACAGCTATTTTCTCGACCTCATCGAGAAACTGAAGTTCCAATAGTTTTACCAAAGGAACGGTGGCAATTACTAGCCCAATTAACTCAAGCAATATAAGACATGAATAAAAAGCACAGCTATAAATGTTCGGTGATCATGGGTAATATGGCCATCGCAGAAACAGAAATGTATAAGCAGGGCTTTACAGGGCTGATGCAATCCCTCTGGTGCACTGCCTATACCATTGAGAAAGTTGAGGACCCTAGTGAAGTCCACAACTATTATTATGAAGCGGAAATTGACTTTAAAGATGGCAGTTTTCTTAAAGTTTTACGCTTTTCAGAGGCTGTAAGCGCTTATGCCCGGTTTCATAATCACACCCTGCGGGAACATCACCTGGAGTAAAAATCCCAAAATTATATACATTATATCCAAAATTCCATAAGTTGCGCGACATGCCCATTCACTATCTTTGACTTATAAAGGCCGCAGCAATTGTGGGCGCTATAAGAAATAACAACATTTTAACAAAGTTAAGAAGAGTGTACTGGATTTTTCTTTAATTTTGTAAATCAAATTCATGCAATTGAAGAAGTTTCATTTTATATTACTGATGACCCTGGGCCTGTTAATGAGCCCCGGTATTGCTTTTGCCTGTGGGCAAAAGGATGGAGGCCATCATAAAGAAGCTTCAAAATCCTGTGGCAAGGAGTGCTGCGAGAAAAAGGATATGGAAACTGCACCATGCGGCAGTGGCGATCAGGACTGCGACGGCAAATGCGGGCATTCTTCTTGCAACTGCCCGTCTTCTTCCGGCTTTGCATTCGCGATTTTCATAACAGAGGAATATAAGCATGAATTTATAGAGTACTTTTATGAAAATGTTCGATTCGGGTATACCGAAACATTTTTTAAATCTGCAATTGATTCCCTTCGGCTACCGCCAAAAATAAGCTAGACCCATTTTGTAACAGCCATAAGTGCGTCCTTTCGGGACAGCTGTTGTATTGCTTTGCATTTGCATACGCATCAGGCAAAGAATGCTGCACCAATTGTCTATTATTTTAAATCATATTAAGTCATGAGTTTACTTAGAAAGCTTGTGGTGCCAGCATTTGTATTGGCATCATCATTCCATGTGCATGCACAGATAAAAAATGCAGAAACTATAACGGCAAAGGTCTCCGGCAATTGCGGTATGTGTGAGGCCACCATCGAGAAAGCAGGTACTGTAAAAAAAGAATCCCAGGTAGAATGGGATAAGGATAAACAGGTTGCGACCATCACCTATGATCCCCAAAAAACCACTGCTGACCAGGTACTGAAACGTATTGCCCTTGCCGGCTACGATAATGAAAAGTTCCTCGCTCCTGAGGAAGCTTACAACAACCTTCATGGCTGCTGCCAGTACGAGCGTGCAGGCATTGCTGCTGTTGAAGATAAAGCGGGCTCTAATGGCTCCCACGCCATGGACGGTTCCCAACATTCTGGACATAATGGTAGTATTGCCGCTGATGCGCAGCCGACAGCTCTTGCTCCTGTAATGACAAATTATTTCAGGCTGCAACAGGCGCTTGTAAAATCGGATGCCAAGCAAGCAGCTTCCCTTGCCGGAGAGCTTGAGAAAACAATTGAAAGTGTGAATATGGCTTCCCTTAAAGCCGAAGAGCATACAGCCTGGATGAAAGCTAAAGAAAAACTTTCAAGCGATGCTGCGGGTATTGCCAGTTCACAGGACCTGAAGAAGCAGCGGCAGCTTTTCTCAACATTATCAGAGAATCTATACACGCTGGCCAAGGCGGCTGACCTGCCACAGTCAGTATACTATAACAATTGCCCAATGTTCAATGACGGCAAAGGCGCAAACTGGCTAAGTGAAGAAAAGGCGATCAAAAACCCGTATTACGGCTCACAGATGCTTACCTGCGGTAAAAACATTGAAACCATTGAATAAGATGAGACTAAATCTGGTACTGATCATGCTGATGAGCATGCTTTGCATCCCTGCTGCGGCGCAGCTAAGGACCGGGGCGTCACTTCCAAAGCTCACCCTCAGATCGAGCGAGGGCCAGCCCGTAGACCTCGCATCCTTCAAAGGAAAGGTTACACTTGTGGATTTTTGGGCATCGTGGTGTGGGCCCTGCAGGGTGGCCAATAAGAAATTGGTAAAGCTCTACAGCAAGTACAAAAAGCAGGGCTTTGAGATCGTAGGGGTTTCCCTTGATAAAGACAAGGCAAAATGGCGTGATGCCATAAAAAAAGATAAGATCGCTTATGTGCAGGTGAATGACCCTGCGGGCTTCGACGCCAAATCGGCTGTAACCTTCGGTGTAGAGAATATGCCTGCCAGCTATCTCTTCGATGCTTCAGGCAAACTCATCGCCATAAATCCTTCAGAACAACAGATCATTAATGAAATCAATAAAGCTAAATAATATGAAAACTATATATCAACTGCTGCTGTTAACATTTGCGACATTTCTGCCATCAGCTACCGTTTATGGGCAACTCCAAAAAGCGGAAATTGTGGCAACGGGCCTGACCTGTTCTATGTGCTCGAATGCCATTAACAAGCAGCTGAAGTCAATCGATGGGGTAGAAAATGTAGAGACTGACCTTAACACCAATACGTTCACGGTCATTCTAAAGCCAGGCAATACAATCACACCGGCGACACTGAAGAACAGCGTGGAAAAGGCAGGATTCTTTGTGGGGTCGATGGTGATTACCCTCAGCCTGGACCAGGTTGTGCCGAAAGATAATGCCGCGGTAGAGGCGCAGGGCGCAACACTCGTGTTTGTCGATTCTAAGGAAAAAGTATTGAACGGGCAAACCAGGCTAAAGATACAGGACAAGGGCTATGTAACCCAAAAGGAATATAAGAAACTGCAGAAATCATACTCGAAATACCCAACCTATAATGTTGAGAACGAAGGTGATTTTCATGTGAAGGTGATTTAAGCATGAGGAAGCTAACGATACTATGTTTGCTAATGGGAGGCTACTTCGCCAGTGCACAGGAATTATTTGTGATGACCGAACCCGCCAGCAATGTGCCGGCAGGCTCTATAAGTGCGCGGATCGGGCAGTCCCTGATGAAGGAGCAATACGATTCGGGATATAACTACCACATGATGCCCGAGGTTACATGGGGCATCAACAAAAGCTGGATGGTAAGGGCCACAGCCTACATAAGCAACAGGAATACCGACCTTGTGACTGAAGGTGGCGGGCTGTATGCCAAATACAGGTTCCTCTCGAGCGATGACCTGCAAAGCCATTTCAGGATGGCCGCCTTTGGGCGCTACAGCATGAACAATGCCGATATCCATCAGGAAGAAATCGAGACCATGGGGCACAATACGGGTGTCGAAGCCGGTATCATAGCGACCAAGCTGATCAAAAAACTGGCAATCAGCTCCACTGTGAGCTACGAGAAGGCTTTTGATAACAGGCCTGATAATGATTTTCCATCGGGACAGGCCAGTACCGCCATCAACTATTCGCTGTCGCTGGGCAGGCTCATGTACCCAAAGACCTATACCAGCTATAAGCAGACCAATATCAACCTGATGGTTGAATTGCTTGGGCAGACCCTGGCTGAGAACGGCAGGTCTTACCTTGATGTTGTACCTTCTGTCCAGTTCATCATAAACAGCCAGGCGAGAATTGATGTGGCTTACAAGCAGGAATTGTACAGCTCGATGCTGCGCTCGGCCCCAAATGGAATTTACCTGAAACTGGAATATACATTTTTTAACGTGACAAACTAACAGCTTGGACATATAACAGATTAATCATGAAAGCAATGAAAAATACAATATACAGCCTGGTTGCAATATCGCTACTAACGATTTCCTGCGGCAAAAAGAAAACAATACCAGCGAAAGCGCTCCAAATGAGCAGCCAAACGAAATCAGTGCTGTTCCTGAAGCTGCTGCTGCAGCACAGGATAGCACGGGAACTGCGGATTCCCCGGCAGCTGAAGCAAACACAGCCTCTTTTTCAACAAAAGGCATTATAGGGGCCTACCTGAAGCTTCAGGACGCTCTGGCGCGTGATGACGCAAAGGGTGCTGCCGGCGCAGGAAAAACGCTTCTTAATGAATTTAATAAGATTGACCCAAAAACGGTGCAGGATAAAAAGCGCGCGGATTACCTTGATATTGTAGCAGATGCGAAGGAACATGCGGAACATATCAGCCACAATGCCTCGGACATCGCGCACCAAAGGGAGCACATGGCAATTCTGAGTAAGGATATGAGCGATTTAGTGACAGCCTTTGGATCAGAGACCAGACTGTACCAGGCCCATTGCCCGATGTACAATGAGGGTAAGGGAGCAGTCTGGCTCAGTGCAGGCAGGGACATCAGGAATCCTTATTACGGTGAAGAGATGCTTAGCTGCGGTTCGATAAAAAAAGAGTTTTAGCATGGGTTGGCGGCCTGGTAAGCCTGCGACTGCCGTTCTGGTTGTGTTCGCACTCATGCAGTGCTACCAGCCAAAGCAGGGTGCAGGGGCGGCTGAAGTGGAGCCTCAGAGCATTGGGGCTGTCCATAAGATACCCGGCCAGGTAGCAGGTATCCTTGAGCGCTCCTGTTACGATTGCCACAGCAACACGACGGATTACCCTTGGTATTCCTATGTCCAGCCCGTGGGATGGTGGCTGGAGGGGCATATCTCAGAGGGAAAGGAAGAATTAAATTTCAGCACTTTCGGCACCTATTCAAAGCGAAGGCAGGCTAGCAAGCTTGAATCCGTGGCAGGGCAGGTGAAGGCAGGCAGTATGCCTCCCGAATCTTACGCTCTGATGCATAGGTATGCCAGGCTTACAGAAGAAGAAGTGCAAGTGCTGACGCAATGGGTGCAGGCCCTGCAGGACAGCCTGTCTGTGGAATAATTATTAACTTAAATCTTTGGGTTATGAAGCATACGTATGAAATTCAGGGAATGAGCTGCCAGGGTTGCAGGAATGCAGTTGAAAAAGCGCTTAATTCCGTAGACGGGGTTACAGCCACAGTATCCCTGGACCCGCCTGTGGCAGAAATCACTATGGATCGCCACATCCCCACGGAAAAGCTCCAGGAGGCGTTACGCACTGCGGGTGAATACCATATTTCGATGCAGGGGCAAACTATGGACACTAAAAACCATGCGCAGCATGTGGATCACCACACGCCGCAGGCCCCTGTCAACGGCGCCGTATATTACTGCCCGATGCATTGCGAAGGCGAAAAAACCTATGACCGGCCCGGCAGTTGCCCGGTCTGCGGGATGAATCTGGAGAAGGTACCGCAGCTCCAAAATACATCCGGGCAGTATACCTGCCCGATGCATCCCGAGATCGTTAAAGATGCACCGGGAGCGTGTCCTATCTGCGGAATGGACCTTGTGCCACTGGCACCGGATGGCGATGACCAGGAGCAAGCGTACAAATTGCTGCGGAGGAAGTTTTGGGTAGCGGTTGGCTTTACCCTGCCGATCTTTATCCTTGCAATGGGCGAAATGATCCCCGGCAACCCTATCGGGCGTTCCCTGGGGCAGGACGTGTCCAACTGGACCCAGTTTGCCTTTTCCTTGCCCGTCGTTTTTTATGCTACGTGGATGTTCTTTCAAAGAGCCTGGGTTTCTTTTGCGACCCTGCGGCTCAATATGTTCAGCCTTATCGGGCTGGGCGCAGCGGCCGCTTTTATCTTCAGTATCATCGGGCTTTTATTCCCGGGGGTTTTTCCTGAGCAGTTCCGCAGCCACCATGGGGGCGTGCACCTGTATTTCGAGGCAGTTACCGTAATCCTTACCCTTGTGCTTTTAGGGCAGCTGCTTGAAGCGAAGGCCCACAGCCGCACCAGCGGCGCCATACGGGAACTTTTAAAGCTTTCCCCAACAGAAGCTGTGCTGGTAAAAGACGGCAGGGATACTGTAATACACATCAATGAAATCGTAAAAGGAGATATCCTGCGGGTAAAGCCCGGAGACAAGATACCTGTAGACGGCACCATCGCGGAAGGCTCAGGCAGCGTTGATGAGTCAATGATTACAGGTGAGCCCATTCCCGTTACCAAGCAACAGGGGGATAAGGTGAGTGCAGGAACTATCAACGGCACAAAAACATTCCTGATGTCCGCCGAGAGGGTCGGCGAAGAGACCTTGCTGGCGCAAATCATCGAAATGGTCAATTCGGCAAGCCGCTCGCGCGCGCCGATCCAGAAGCTTGCTGATAAGGTATCGGGCTATTTTGTGCCTGCTGTAATAGCAATAGCTGTCATTACATTCGCTGTCTGGGCCATCTACGGCCCACAGCCGGCTTATATTTTTGCATTTGCCAATGCGCTTGCCGTACTGATAATTGCCTGCCCCTGCGCACTGGGGTTGGCGACACCTATGTCAATAATGGTAGGTGTGGGCAAGGGAGCCCAGGAAGGGGTGCTCATTAAAAATGCTGAAGCTATTGAAAAAATGGCAAAGCTTGATGTGCTCATTACCGATAAGACCGGCACCATTACCGAAGGCAAGCCTTCAGTGGAAAGCGTTGTCCCGATAGCCGGAATAGCCGAAGGTGAGATCATAACATTAATCAGCTCACTGAACCAGTACAGCGAGCATCCGCTGGCTAAGGCGGTCCTGGATTTTGCCAAAATCAAGGGCATTGCACCGGAAAAGGCCGATGATTTCGATGCTGTTACAGGCAAAGGCGTTACCGGGGTAGTACTAGGGCAAAAGGCAGCACTGGGCAATAAAGGGCTTATGGAATCTGTAGGGGCTTCAATTCCGGCTGTCCTTGCTGATGAGGTAGCCCTTGAACAGGCAAAAGGAAAGACGGTCTCCTACGTCAGCCGTGGCAAAAGCGTCATCGGATATATTACGATCAGCGATGCTATTAAGGCGACCAGCGCAAATGCAATCAGAGCCCTTCAGGCTAAGGGTATTGACGTTATAATGCTTACAGGGGATAACGCAGCAACTGCTAAAGCGGTAGCTGCGCAATTGGGGCTACAGCATTTCAGGGCCGAGGCTCTGCCGCAGGATAAGCTGGAGGAGATCAAGAAATTGCAGTCGCAGGGAAAAGTGGTTGCTATGGCAGGGGACGGTATTAATGATGCGCCCGCCCTGGCACAGGCTGATATTGGTATTGCAATGGGCACAGGCACGGATGTAGCCATCGAAAGTGCCGGGGTTACTCTTCTGAAGGGGGGACCTGCAGGGTATCGTCAAAGCCGTGGACCTGAGCCATAAGGTAATGGGCAACATCCGTCAGAACCTCTTCCTGGCTTTCATTTATAATATCATTGGCATACCGGTAGCCGCAGGCGTGCTGTATCCCTCATTCGGTATCCTGCTCTCGCCGATGATAGCGGCAGCCGCCATGAGCCTTAGCTCTGTTTCGGTTATACTCAATTCCCTAAGAATAAGGAACATTTAAAAGATACACTTATGAAAAAACACCTAAAACATCTTATACTGGCACTTCTGCTGTCCTTTATCCCAGTATTGGTGCAGGCGCAGCATTCCGGCCATACAGCGCCAAAAACTACTGAAACATCAAAAGGCACTGCGGCCACCTACACCTGTCCGATGCATCCTGAAGTGCGGTCGGATAAGCCTGGCAAATGCCCTAAATGCGGCATGGCCCTCGTAAAAGAAAAAGCAAAGCCCGCAAAAAGAAAGTGGCTCAAAAGAAGGCCCCTGTAAAAAAGAGCAGGCTAAGAAAGAGCCGAACACAACTACTAACGAAATACAGCACCAGGACCACGCACAAGAGCCGGCAGCCGCCGCAACACCAACGCCTAAAAGCGCGCCAAAGACCAAGCCGAAAGCGGTGCGGTATGATTTATTTATAACCGATACGATCGTAAATTATACAGGCAAGGACGTGGAAGGAATTGCCATCAATGGTACCATACCCGGGCCGGAGCTCCATTTCACCGAAGGGGATACCGCAGTGATTTATGTCCATAACAAGATGCACCATGAGACCTCCGTACATTGGCACGGGCTGCTGCTTCCTAACGAGCAGGATGGCGTCCCGTACCTGACCACTGCCCCCATTAAGGCCATGTCGACCCATGTATTCACTTTCCCGCTAATACAGTCAGGTACCTATTGGTACCATTCCCATACGATGCTCCAGGAACAGGTGGGCATGTACGGGGCCTTTATCATCCATAAGAGGGATGTGCCGCAAGCTCCGGAATATACTGTCCTTATCAGTGACTGGACCGATCAGGACCCCACGATATAGAGCGCTCACTGCATAAGGCCAATGACTGGTATGGCATCCAAAAAGGCGCTACACAAAACTATCTGGAAGCCGCAAAGGAGGGTAAGCTGGGCACAAAGTTTACCAACGAGTGGAAGCGGATGCACGCGATGGATGTAAGCGATGTCTACTATGAAAGGTTCCTGATAAACGGGAAGAATGAAGACCACGCCCCGCAATTCAAAGCAGGTGATAAAGTCCGGCTCCGGGTCATTAACGGTGGTGCCTCATCATACTTCTGGCTTACCTATTCCGGTGGGAAGATTACCGTTGTTGCCAGCGATGGCGAAGAGGTCGAGCCTGTTGAGGTAGACCGGCTTATTGTCGGCACATCCGAGACTTACGACGTTATAGTGACTATCCCTGACGACAAACGGGCCTTTGAATTTGTCGCTACTGCCGAAGACAGAACCGGGCAAGCCTCGCTCTGGCTTGGGCAGGGCATAAAGCAGCTCGAGCAGCCACTTGCGCGCCTGAACTATTTTGAAGGCATGAAAATGATGAACGACATGATGACGGTAGGCGGCCAAATGAAGGATATGGGTATGGATATGAGCCTGCAAACCATGGACATGAACGCGGTGATGTATCCTGAGATAACTGGCGAATCAGCAGATGCGGGGGCTATGGATATGGGAATGGACGCAGGTATGGACCACAGTGCCCATAGCAGCGCAAGCAGCGAAATCGTCACGCTGAACTACAATATGCTCAAATCACCCAAGAAAACAACGTTGCCGGAGGGTCCGGTACGCACTATCCATTTCGAACTGACAGGCAATATGAACCGCTACGTCTGGACCATTGATGATAAGGTAGTATCGGAGACCGACAAAATACTGATAAAACAAGGGGAGAATATCCGCATTGTAATGACCAATAACTCCATGATGCGCCACCCGATGCACCTGCACGGGCATTACTTCAGGGTGGTGAACCAGCATGGTGATTATTCTCCATTAAAGAATGTTATCGATGTCATGCCGATGGAAACCGATACCATCGAATTCCATGCCGATGCGAAGTACGGTGACTGGTTTTTCCACTGCCATATCTTATACCATATGATGTCAGGCATGGGGAGGATCTTTACCTATGAAAATTCCCCGCCGAATCCACAAATACCCGATGCCGAAGAGGCACTAGGCAAAGTATATGCTGACGACAGGCGCTACTACTTTTCCGCAGACATCGGCCTTGAAAGCAACGGCAGCGATGGCGAGCTTCGCCTTGACGGCACCCGCAATTTTGCGGACCTGGAATGGAGGCTCGGTTACAATAATGAAGCAGGTTATGAGACCGAGGCGCACATAGGGCGGTATCTCGACAAGATGCAATTCCTGTCCGCTTACGTAGGTTTTGATTTCAGGTACCATGATGCCAGCGATGCCGAGAAAAACCTCTTCGGGCAGATCAACACGCAGGATCAAAGGGCAGTAGCGTGCCTGGGATTAATATATGTGCTGCCGTGGTTTGTAGAAAGCGATTTAAGGGTCGACCATGAAGGCAGGGTGAGGCTTCAGTTCACAAGGGATGATATCCCGGTCACCTCGAGGCTCAGGCTGTGGGGGATGTGGAACACCGATTACGAGTATAGCGTGGGAAGCAGGTACATCCTGACCAAATTCTGGTCACTGTCGGCACATTACGACAGTGATATGGGTCTTGGAGGAGGCCTTGCCTTCACCTATTAAAAAGTATTTAATTTTAAATTTTTAGACTATGTCACATCAAAGATTTATGGACTGTATCAGAGCCTGCCTGGCCTGTGCGGTCGCGTGCAATCATTGCGCAACAGAGTGTTTAAGCGAAGACCAGGTGAATCATCTTGCAAGGTGTATCAGGCTGGATTTGGAGTGTGCGGCTATCTGCAGGGCGGCTGCGGAGATGATGAGCCTGGGAAGTGATTACAGCATTGAGCTTTGCCGCTTATGTGCTGAGGTATGCAATGCATGTGCAGAGGAATGCGAAAAACATGCTGCTATGGGAATGGAGCACTGCGTGCAATGCGCAGAAGCCTGCAGGTCGTGCGCCGATGCGTGCAACAATATGATAACAAACAACTAAACCGACAATTATGAAAAAAACAATTGTATTAGTAACAGCAGCTGCCCTGTCATTCATGGTTTCATGTTCCGATGATGACAGCGCAACCGACAATGCGGTACAGCTACAGGCTCATGATGACAACAAGATGATGGATACCATGCATGGCATGATGGATGAAATGGCGGCCATGGAAATGACCCATGACCCGGATGTGGATTTTGCCGCGATGATGATCATGCATCATCAGGGCGCCATCGCTATGGCTAACCTGGAGCTGCAGGAAGGTAACAATGCAGAGATGAAGTCCATGGCGCAGGCTATAATGACCGAACAGCAGCAGGAGATACAGGAGCTTCAGGCTATCCTTTCAGGGCTAGCGGTTGATGATATGGATATGGGATTTATGGAGGAGCAGATGATGGGGATGAATAAAATGGATGCCATGGCTGACCAGCAGGTGATCACCGGTGATATTGACAATGATTTTGCCAGCCTTATGATCATACACCATCAGGCTGCGATAGACAGCGCATCATCCTACCTTCACCACGGGAGCGACACTGAACTATCGGCAATGGCCAATGGTATTGTCGAGATGCAGTCACAGGAGATAATCGAAATGAGCAATTGGCTTATTGCTAACAAAAGGTAACAATAGGGACTGTATCGGATCACCTGTGCATCACTGCACCTGAACGAAAAAAGCCCCTGCACAGCAGGGGCTTTTTACTATAACCTATTTTTTATTTATGCTGCGTCAGCCAATTTTGAAGTGCCTCAATTTCTTTTTGCTGGTCTGAAATCATCTTCTGCGCCATCTGTTTAAATTTCGTATCTTTTGCATACTGCTGTATTGTCTTGCCCATCTTAATGCCATCCTGATGGTGCTTGATCATCATCGTTGCAAATGACTTGTCTACCGAAACCGCATCCATCTCCGGCATTTTCATCATAGCCTGCATGTTATCCATCATGGCCTTGCCTAATCCACTATCAGTGTTCATAGGGTCATAATCCTTTGCTTTGTCATCGTAACCGTCAAGCATCTTGTCGATTTGGTCTACTTCTTTTTGCTGCGCGTCCATTATCTTCTGTGCCATCTCTTTGAGCTGTGCATCTATACCGGAATCCAGCTGCGTTTCTGACATTGCTATTGCGCCCTTGTGGTGTTCCCTTAGTTCGGCGGCAAGGTCGTAGTCGGCAATTCCCTTTTTCTCCAAGGCATGTACCTTGTCCATCATTTCATTCATGTCAGCCATCAGGTCGCCGGTCGCCTTTGCGCCTGCTGTCGCATGAGAAGTGGTTTGCTGTACAGTATCAATAGCAGTACCTTTATTATCGGCATCTTCTGCCGTTTTGTTTTTGCAGCCGGATAGCAGCAACAGCCCGGCAATAGCTGCATTTACCAGAATTTTATTTTTCATAATGTAAGAGGTTTGAAGTTAACTATCAAAGATAATTAATGCCTGCTGCATACCCTACGGGCTTTAGAGACTGTTAACATTTGAATATACCCAGCCAGTTTGCCAGCAGGATCGAAACCCAGACGGAATTACCATTCACTCATGCATCACATTCACGTATTAAACATAATTAAGCATGGGAATTATTATATTTGCTGAAATCGTTACACGACATGAAAAATTATAAGATTGACCGTATAGGAGTTGGCGCTATTTTCCTAACTGCATTGCTGTCACCATGCTGCTTTCCGCTATTTGCTTTTGGCGCCTCTGCCTTAGGCCTTGGAGGCGTTGAACTTTTTGGCAGATGGACCATGCCGGTCTTTCTGGCGCTCATAGGCGTTTTTCTCATCGGCTTGCTTCTTTCTTACCGTAGACATCGTTGCTTGTATCCCTTGATGGTAGGTGTGCCGGGTGGAGGCCTTATCGTATATGGTTACATTACCATGGAACTAACCTTTATCTACGCTGGAATGTTTGTGCTGTTAGCCTCAGCGCTTGTAAACTATTACCGCAACAGGCTGCATACGAAAGGAAATAAAGTTAATTTGGTATCGGTGATAACCTGCCCGGAGTGCGGCTTCAAAAATGAAGAGCTAATGCCGGAAAATGCTTGTACGTTCTTTTACCAGTGCAGCAGTTGCAGTACCACACTAAAACCTAAACAGGGAGATTGCTGCGTGTACTGCAGTTATGGCACTGTGCCGTGCCCACCTATACAAAGCGGAAACAACTGCTGCGCATAAATTTGTAAGCTGGGTGCAATAAATAAATTTTACTATGTATTTTACTAGTTTTCTGCAGGACCATTTTTTATGTAAAATTTCTTTCGGAAATAATAAGCAAGGTTGACTAGCGCAATTAGAGCAGGTACCTCTACTAATGGGCCTATAACCCCCGCAAAAGCCTGGCCGCTGTTAATCCCGAACACACCAATGGCTACAGCGATAGCCAGTTCAAAATTATTTCCCGTTGCCGTAAATGCTATGGACGTGCTTTTTGAATAGTCGGCCCCAAAGAAGCGCCCCGTGAAGAAGCTTATTACAAACATGATTGTAAAGTAAATTACTAGCGGTATCGCAATCCTGACAACATCCATTGGTATCTGAACAATCAGTTCTCCTTTAAGGCTAAACATTACTACGATAGTAAACAGAAGAGCTATTAAGGTTATTGGTGATATAAAAGGAACATATTTAGTCTGAAACCATTCAATTCCCTTAAGCCTGATCAAAGCATACCTGCTTATGATACCCAAAGCAAAAGGTATACCTAGATAAATACCCACACTTTCTGCAATCTGGCCAATACTAATATCTACATCAAAGCCATCGTAACCGAAATAGGGCGGAAGAATTGTTATAAAAATATAGGCATATACGCTGTATAGAAAAACCTGGAAAATACTGTTGAGCGCAATAAGCCCGGCAGCATATTCACGATTGCCATCAGCAAGGTCGTTCCAAACTACCACCATCGCAATGCAGCGCGCCAGCCCGATGAGGATAACCCCAATCATATATTCCGGATAACCTTTAAGAAATAGTAAAGCAAGGGCAAACATCAGGATTGGCCCGATAACCCAATTAAGCAGCAGCGAAGCACCTAAAACTTTAGTATTGGCAAAAACTTCGCCCATCTTGCTGTAATTTACTTTTGCTAACGGTGGGTACATCATTAAGATTAAGCCAATTGCAAGGGGTATATTGGTGGTGCCGCTTGAGAAGGAGTTGATGAAGTCACTGCTTGACGGCAGCAGGTAGCCAAGTGCTACGCCTATTGCCATAGCCAGGAAAATCCATAAAGTTAGGTACCGGTCCAGGAATCCAAGTTTTTTTCTATCAGCTGCAGGGGCACAATTGTTTGCGGACATACTTATTTTTTTATTTGGGAGAATACATAAAACATTTCCTCGGCGATCTGAAGGCTGCGCTCATTATATTTTTGCGCTTGCTGCGGTGAATTATCAAATGCCTTCGGGTCTTCATACGTTATGGCAATCCGCTTTTCGGCGCCCGAAATAAAAGGGCACCCGCCATCAGCCTGCGAACAAGTCATTATCGCTGCAAAGCCGCCTTCGGGATTAAATTCGTTATCGTACGTTTTAGAGAAGGCAATTACAGGGTGCTGGTTTTCTGAATATTTTACAGCATAAACCGGATTAGACCCAATAGAGAGTGCCTGTATCCTGAAGCCTGACAACTTTAGGGTTTCAGCTACAACCGGAAACATGGCCGTTGCCACTGTTCCGCCTGAATAACAAAAAACTTTCGGGATTTGGTAATATTCCGCTGCTGCCTGTGCCCATATCTGAGCAAGGTGGCTCCTGCGGGAATTGTGGGTACATATCAGGTTAAGTCTTATTTCTTCCTGAGAAAAGGCTTTTGCCTGTACAAAGTCAATTAATGGCTTGAGCACCTCTTTACGTTCCTCTGAAATATTTTCGGGACTGAACTTACTGGTGATACTAGCTATTTCCGGATAAATCATGATGTCTTTTGTTATTGGTTTAAATTATTAGCAGCAGCCCCCACCCGGTGTGCAGCTGTTGGCAGTTCCGGAAGCAATTTCCGAAAGAGCAACTTTTTTCTTCTCAGCAGGAACGCCGCACTGGTCTGAGGCAAGGCATGCGGTTTGCTTATTCAGCAGCAAAAATCTCCCGCCGTCAAAGCCAAGGTCATATTTCCCTATCGTCCTGTCCTGGAACTCCACTTCAATTTCATAATCGCCGATGCCCAGAACCTTTTCAGACAATTCAATGATTTTTAAAAGTTTCTCCGGTTTAAGCCTGTGGTCCTCGTCATTGGAATCCTCCCATAGTTGAAAATTCACAACAGTTTCCTTTCTAATGGTACCCCCGCAGTCGATGAAGTCCTTAGTAATCAATCCCACTTCTGTAACGTGGAAGTTTTCCGGCACAAATGCTCCATCAGGAAGCTGGAAGGACAATGTAGCTAGTCCATTAAGATGATTTTTAATTTCTGATAATTTCATAAGATTATAATTTAGTTAGCAGCAGTTTGCTTTTTTCTTTTCGATATACTCGGTGATATGCTGGAAGAAACCCTTAATCTTCTCGAATCCTTCTTCATTGATGCAGTAGCAAATTGCGGTGCCTTCAATATTTCCTTTGATAAGGCCTGCATTCTTAAGTTCCTTCAGGTGCTGTGAAACCGTTGGCTGGGCCAAAGGCATCTCATTCACGATATCGCCGCAGATACACGTATCGACTTTCATCAGGTATTCGATGATTGCTATTCGTGCTGGATGTCCCAAAGCTTTGGCTAAGACAGCCAGTTCATTTTGGTTATCCGTAAAATGATCGGTTTTAGTTGCTCCCATTGTTTATTATTATATTGCAATATTACGATAATATATGAAAATTGTAAATATTTTTTTTAATTTTTTGTGTGTGTGGTATACTGATAAATTAAAATGTTCGATTGTACCAAAGCGTAGTTGATAAATTTATAAATTCGTAGTCATGAAATTCGCAGCAATAATACTCGCATTTTTTATCACAGCCCTTTCGGTGCTGCCATGCGATATTTGTGCTGATGCGAATGAAACTGACGGATGCCAAAAAGAAAATACGCATGTTGACGATTGCTCGTTATGCTGCTCACCATTTCATGCCTGCGGGACTTGTGCAGGATTTATCCTACCGTTGTCTATAAACATATCTATAGCCACAGAATTCGTGTCTCATAAAGGTTTGGATTCTCACCAGGTTATACAAATTTCGTGTCATTCAGGCGCTATCTGGCAGCCTCCCAAGATTGCTTAAGTAAATACAGAATTAATTATTCACATTTATTTATTTTTAAGCAAAATCACATGAAAAAATATATTTTAATGTGGATGGTTATGCTCATTACAGGCATAGCGTATTCACAGAATACTTTCTCTGCAAGAATACTTGACAGTGAAACAAAAGAAGCCCTTGCAGGAGCCAGCGCATCTATAGATTCCCTCCGGTTACATTCATCGGCCGATGAGAATGGCCTGGTAACAATAAGTAATATTCCAGATGGTACCTATGAAATTGAATTTTCTTTCTTAGGCTACAATGAGAATGTTACCATAGTAAGCTTTCCTCTTAACTCGGATCTGCCAATAGATGTCTTGTTAATAAGTGATTCAGAGGAATTAGAAGAGGTAGTAATTATATCCTCTACAAGAAGTACCAGGACGATCCAGAACATTCCTACCCGGGTTGAATTTATATCCGGTGAGGAACTGGAAGAGAAAGCAAATATGAAACCGGGAGATATCAGGCTCTTGCTGAGTGAGAGTACCGGCATCCAAACACAGCAAACCTCGGCAACCTCGGCAAACGCTTCAATAAGAATACAGGGCTTGGATGGAAGGTATACCCAAATCTTAAAGGATGGCTTCCCCTTATATTCAGGTGCAGCAAGTGGGCTCGGCCTGCTTCAGACCCCCCCATTAGACCTCAAGCAAGTTGAAATTATTAAAGGGTCTTCATCAACATTATATGGAGGAGGTGCAATTGCAGGGCTTGTGAACCTTATCTCAAAAACTCCATCGGAAGAAAGGGAGTTACGTTTTCATCTTAACGGTACATCTGCACTAGGACTTGATATAAACGGGTTCTATTCACAGCGCTTTGAAAAGTTTGGCGTCACTTTATTTGCCTCCCATAACCGTAATGCACCATATGATCCCTCAGATACACACTTTACCGCTATACCAAAATTTGAGAGGGTCAATATCAACCCAAAAATATTTATCTATTTTAATGAGGGCACAACCCTAGATGTCGGTGTAAATACAGCATTTGAGAACAGGATTGGTGGTGATATTGATTTCATTAAAGATGACAATGCTGACGGCTATTTTGAGAAAAATAAAACAGACCGCGTAAGTACGCAGATGAACTTCCAGCACCGCTTTAACGAGAGCAGCAGGCTATCGGTTAAGAACAGTTTTAATAATTTTAAGAGAGTAATCACAATTCCAGGATATGTTTTTGACGGCGTGCAGAACAGTACTTTCTCTGAAATAACTTATTCCCGTAATGGCGAGGTTTCAGACTGGATCGCCGGATTGAATTTATGGACTGATGATTTTGCTGAGAAGCCAACTTCAGTTTTTCCGGTGCGTGATTATAACCAGACTACCTACGGCTTATTCATCCAGAATACGGTTAAAGCGTCGGATTGGCTAAGCCTTGAAACGGGAGTACGAGGCGATTATATAGTTGACTATGGCTTTGTGTTTTTACCAAGATTTTCAGCTCAGTTTACCATAACGGATAAATTAACGTCACGCCTGGGTGGCGGATTAGGGTATAAGACACCCACAATTTTTACAGAGGAAAGCGAAAGGATACAGTATCAGAATGTCTTGCCTATTGACAGCGACTTTAATAAATTGGAAAAAAGTTATGGCGGGAACTTCGATGTTAATTACAAGACCCGAATAGCTGATGTTATTTCGCTAAACGTAAATCAACTGTTTTTTTATACGTTTATAAATGACCCGCTGCTTCTGGAATCGCTGCCCAATGCTAATCTTCAATTCATCAATTCTGATGGTTTTATCGACACTAAAGGAACAGAGACAAACATAAAGATCGGCTACGAAGATTTCAACTTGTTTTTAGGTTATACCTACACAGATGCCAAAGTCAGGGAAGGCAACGTTACCACACAACACCCATTGACTGCAAAACACCGGATAAACAATGTGTTGATGTATGAATTGGAAGATAAGTGGAAGGTTGGACTAGAGGCCTATTACTATGGGACACAACAACTAAATGATGGGGCTACTGGGGAAGACTATTGGATTTTTGGCTTTATGGCTGAGAAGCTATGGGAGAATTTCTCGGTATATATAAACTTCGAAAATTTTACCGATACAAGGCAAACGAGGTTTGATAGCATCTACACAGGAACAAGGGATAATCCTGTTTTCAGAGATATTTATGCACCCTTAGATGGTTTTGTTATTAATGCGGGCTTAAAAATCAGATTGTAACACATTCACTATATTATGAACAGATATGCAAACGAACAATAGTATTAATAGCCCTGCTTCATCGTCTTCGGCGAAAGAAGCAGAAGAGTTGAAAGAACATTTACCGCTGCTTGCGGCCATAGCCATATTATTTACCATGCTGGGGCTTGAATACGCTTTCGAATACAACCCCGAATTCCCCCTTAATTTTATTATCTACGCAGTGGCCTATCTCTTAGCAGGATATAATGTACTGTATATGGCGTGGCGTAAAGCGATGCGCTTTGATTTCTTTAATGAGTTCTTCCTTATGAGCGTGGCGACCATTGGTGCCTTTGCTATCGGCTCTTATAGCGAAGGCGTGGCGGTAATGGCTTTCTATTCTATTGGGGAATGGTTTCAGGATAGTGCGGTCAACAGGGCAAAAAGGAGCATTAAGGCCTTGCTTGATGTGCGGCCCGAAGAGGTTTCCGTCCTGCGCAACGGCAAGTCTGAAGTAGTACATCCAAAGGAGGTACAAGTTGGTGAAGTGATACAGGTAAAGCCCGGCGAAAAGGTGGCCCTTGACGGTGAGCTTTCTTCAGAGAAGGCTTCCTTCAACACTGCTGCGCTGACAGGAGAAAGCAAGCCAGATACAAAGGCTAAGGGTGAAAAGATTTATGCAGGTATGATCAATCTTAATACCGTGGCCGAGGTTAAGGTTACTGCTCTGTTCCAAGACAGCAAACTCAGCAGGATATTGGAGATGGTGCAGGACGCCACCGCCCGCAAATCCCAGACGCAGCTCTTTATCAGCCGCTTCGCCAAAGTATATACTCCAATCGTCTTTGCCCTGGCGCTTGCAGTCTGCCTTGTCCCTTACTTCTTTGTAGAGGACTATATTTTCAGGGTATGGTTTTACAGAGCCTTGGTATTCCTCGTAATAAGCTGCCCATGCGCTTTAGTGGTTTCCATACCGCTTGGCTATTTTGGGGGTATCGGCCTTGCCTCCCGCAAAGGCATCCTTTTTAAAGGCTCTAACTTCCTGGATGTTATGACAGAGGTAAATGTAGTGGTAATGGACAAAACAGGCACGCTTACTGAAGGTATTTTCAAGGTACAGGAAGTGGCTACTCAGGGCATTCCGGAGGAAGAACTACTCAGAACAGCAGCTGCGCTGGAGAGCCAATCCACGCATCCTATTGGCCTTGCTATCGTGGAGCACACGGGCAAAGAAGCACTACAGGGAATTTCGATCTCGAACGTTGAAGAGATTTCTGGGCACGGGCTCAAGGGTACTATCGGAGGAAAAGAAGTCCTTGCCGGCAATACCAAATTGATGAAGAAATTTAACATTGAATACCCGCAGGCAGTAGACGCAATTGTGTACACCATTGTTGTTGTTGCTATAGACAATAAATACAGCGGGCATATCACCATTGCTGACAAGATTAAGGAGGATGCCCCTCAGGCTATCAGGGAGCTGCACAAGCTGGGGGTTCAGACGGTAATGCTCTCGGGAGATAAGCAGGCTGTTGTACAGCAGGTGGCAAAGGAGTTGGGCATTGATAATGCATATGGCGATCTGCTGCCGGAAGGAAAGGTTGAAAAGGTACAGCAGTTGAAAGACCAGGGCAAGCGCATCGCATTTGTCGGGGACGGGGTTAACGATGCACCGGTTGTCGCCTTAGCTGATGCGGGCATTGCCATGGGCGGCCTTGGCAGTGATGCAACCATTGAAACTGCGGATATTGTTATACAGAATGACCAGCCGTCTAAGATCGTCACCGCCATAAAAGTCGGAAAGCTGACCAAGCGAATCGTATGGCAGAACATCATACTTGCAATGACGGTTAAAGTCCTGGTACTTGCTCTAGGGGCTGGTGGAGTAGCTAACCTTTGGGAGGCAGTTATTGCTGATGTTGGTGTTGCCCTTCTGGCAATACTGAATGCGGTCCGCATCCAGAAAATGAAATTATAAAATCAATCAGTATATTTACCCACAACTTTTAAAACACGACAATGAAATCAATCTTAAAAACATTCCTTCTGGCCTTCACTTTACTTTTATGCATTAACGCTGTTTCTGCACAGGATAAGAAGACAATCCAGACAGCAACCATAAAAACAGCTATCTATTGCGACCATTGCAAGGCATGCGAGACCTGTGGGCCAAAATTCAATCAGGCACTTCTGAAGGAAAAGGGAGTGCAGATGGTTGTTCTTGATGACAAGGCAATGACTATCAAAGTGACTTACAATACAAAGAAGACAGATATAGCTAAAATTAAGATGGCAATAAGCAAGCTTGGCTATGATGCCGATGAAATAAAAGCAGATCCTGTTGCCTACGATGGCCTTGATGGATGCTGTAAAAAGGCATAGTTACTATGTAGAAATAGTGAGCCATCACCACCATAAACTTAACTTTTTTGTATCTTTGTAGGGAAATTATACCGTTCTTTAAATCAGCAAGTTAAGCAGGTTAAGTTTGTGGCAAAATCGTGGCACATCCAACCAAATTTATACAAACCCAGCAACCACGCGGGTTGAAAAGGTGGGGTTCGACTCCCATCTTCTCCACAAGTTTTGAAGCCGCAGCAGATAATGTTGTGGTTTTTTTTTTTAGCTGCCTGCAAATTCTCAGAATGCTCTTTAAATTCTTCTATGCTAACGTTAGCCATGGTTCCGTCTGAAACCTACCGTAAATATACTCCCACGCCCAATGTCACTTTGTAATTTGATGTAACCGCCCATCGCCTCAATAAATTCTTTACTGATGCTCAGGCCTAGGCCTGTGCCATCTTTTTCATTGCCGGGAACCCTGAAATATTTTTCAAAGACCTTGCCGTGATGCTCTTCCGGTATCCCGATCCCATCATCCTGCACCGCAATCTCAACGTATGCCGGCGTTAGGGCTGTATGAATTTTAACTTCAGAATTTTCATAAGAATACCTGACTGCATTAGAAATAAGATTTGATATGATCCACTCTGCTTTTTCTGCGTCAGCTGAGATTTGTGGCAAATGAGTTAGTTTGGGCACAATCAATCGTATGTCTTTACGTCCAGCTATTTTATCGTTAGATTCAATGGCTTTCTGTATTATTGGTGCAATATCTAAATTTGCCAATTGAAATTGTGCCTTCCCTGTTTCTACTTGTGTTATGTTAAGCAACTCGCCAGTGGTTCTAAGCAAGCGCTCGGTATCTTCCCGAAGGCTTTCAACAAGGCTTAATTGCTCATCATTAAGTGCGCCTGTTTTTTCATTTTCTAAAAGCTGTAGGCTCATTTTCATGGAAGCTATAGGTGTCTTGAATTCATGGGAAACAGTAGCAATAAAATTTGTTTTGGCAGCGTCAAGTTCTTTATAAGCTGTAATGTTTCGAAGTATCATGAAGGTTCCTATATGCCTCTTTTCAGCCTCCCCTGTTGGTAATATATTAATCGGAACAATCAGCTGTTCAAAGTGGCTTTCCTTATCATTGCTGTATATTTTCAGGTTCTCGCCCTTTGCGTTCCCACTCAGCATATTCTTGAGAAGGGTTCGCAAAAGATCATTTTTCAGTGCCAGTTCTTCAGCCTTCCGGCCAATGACTTGTAAGTTAGCAAGGCCTGTTATTACTAATGCCTGCTCATTAATAAACAATATCCTGTTTTTATCATCAAGGCCAATAACCGGGTCTGAGAGGCTGTTAATAAGTGTTTCTATGCGTTTTTTTTCAATCATCAGCTTAGCAAGGTCGGAATTGTTGTATTCTTCGAGTTTCTCGGCCATTGTATTAAATGACCTGGCGAGGACTGAAAATTCATCATTGCCTTTATTATATACCCTTTGTGAGTAGTTTCTGGATGCAATTTGCCTGATGCTCTCTGTTAATTCCCTTATCGGATTTGCAATGTATCCCGGAACATTTACTAACAGTGTAAAGCCGATTATAAGGCAAAAAGAACTTGTAAAGGAAAGCCATAATACAGACTGCTCAGCATTAGTTTCCGCCTTGAGGCTCTTACGCTTTATGGCATCCATGTTAAGCTTCATAATATTGTTCAGGTCACCCCTGATTTCCGCTGCACGTAATGGGGTAGGCGAGAGTATGTAAGCCTTGTAGTCATCATAAAGCTCAGCTGTATATTCCTGTTCACCAATCTCAGTAACGTTATTTAACTGCCTGTTTAGAAATTTGCTGAATTTAGCTCTCTCAAAGTCCGGGCCTCCCTCGTCCAGAATCTTATACATATTGCGCGAATAATCCAGTGACTGGTAGTTTGCCACCAGTATATTGGAAGTGTCTGATGAGAGTTGGCGTACCTGCCAAATGGCAAGGCCTGCCAGTGCTATGGTCAATGCAAATAACAGGCTTAGCGACAGCGCCAGTTTTGTTTTGATTTTCATTATGAAAGAATGATTAAGTCAATTTCGCTTTTGGAAAGCTTATTTAGCAGCGAATTAAATATGTTTGTTGAAAGGATAACCTTGATAAGGGTAAGGTGTGGCTTGCCGATGCATATCGTAGTTGCCTTACGCTCTTCGGCTTGCTTTATAATAGCAGAGGCAACACTGCCCGATTGCACGCGGATTACTTCTGCGCCAAGCTCGGTGGCAAGCTTGAAATTATTGATCAGGTGGCGCTGCTTGTCAAGCGCTATACGATCCGGCTTTTCACCGGGTAATTCAACATACATCAGATACCACTTGCTGTGGTAGTAATTGGCAAGCCTTGCGGTTTTACGTATAACTGTCTTTGCCGTACTATGATTACTGCTGATGCACGCCAAAAAGCGTTCGTGCCTTAAGCTGCCCGAACCTGTGATTTCTGATTCTACTTTCCGCTCAACCTGGCTTGCAACTTCCTTAAGCGCCAGTTCCCGAAGCTGGAGTATGTGCTGTGATTTAAAAAAGTTATTGAGTGCCGGTTGAATTTTATCGTCAGTATAAATTTTTCCTTCTTTGAGGCGGGTAATCAGTTCGTCGGCAGTAAGGTCAATATTTACAACTTCATCTGCGGCTTTAAGCACACTGTCAGGTATGCGCTCCTTTACCTCAATTCCCGTAATTTCCTTAATGTCATCATTTAAGCTTTCTATATGCTGGATGTTCACAGCGCTGATTACATTAATCCCCGCGTCAATAATATCCATCACGTCCTGCCATCGCTTTTCGTTTTTGCTGCCTTCAACATTGGTATGTGCCAGTTCATCCACAATTACCACTTCCGGGCGAAGATTGATTATGGCCTGCACATCCATTTCTTCCAGGTATTTGCCTTTATAAAAGATAGAACGTTGCGGAATGACGGGCAAACCCTCCAGTAGTTCATGTGTTTCTTTTCGGCGGTGGGTTTCTACAAATCCTATCTTAACATCAATGCCATTGCGCAATAACGTATGGGCTTCCTGGAGCATGCGAAAAGTTTTGCCTACACCGGCGCTCATGCCGATGTAGACCTTAAACTTACCCTTTCTCGACTTTTGTATCAGGTCAAGAAAGTGTTTTACATTATTTTCCTTTTCGCTTTCCATTAAAATGAAATTGCCAGTGCGGTAGCAATAAAGTTGTTATTGTGTGACGTATCATCATTGCTTAGGAAAACATCATCTTTGCTGTTAAATGTCCTTGCTTCAACCCTCCACACTACATTGCTGTAGATATTGTAATCAAAATTAAGCGAATATCCGAAAGTTTGAAAGCCGTTTTCCGTGCCTGTTGCAATTATTACTCCTTCCTTATCTGTGTAATACTCACCGCGGGCAGCAATGGCAAACCGGTCGCTGAAGGCATAGCGTGCAATAATCACAGGCGAATACCAGCTGCTATAACGCTCGCTACCCTTGCTTTTTTGCTCTGCACCGATATCAAACCCTGCGGTAAGCCCAAATTTCTCAGTGAGTTGGAAAATTCCGTAGAGGTTATGGAAGTACCTCATGCGTTTGTCTGCATCAGGCTTGTCGTTGCCGACAAATGAGCTGCTATTAAGGGTTACTTTTGTATTGGGCTTATATGTCAGCTGATGCCCGAAAGAAAGGGTTTTATTTCCTTCTACCTTTTGTATGCGCTGCCAGCCGTTCAATACAAGGCCACTTATAAACCACTTGCCTGATGGCGAGGTGTATGACAGCTTTGCGCCGCTCTCATAATAAGGAGAGTTATCTGCCAGAATGCTTCTTGTAAGGGTCCAGCAATCTTTACCAACAGCACTTTCAAAGCCGATATGCGAAGCGAATATCCCTGCATCAATCCAGATGTTTGCAGTCTTGCTCAGTTTCACTCCTATATTGGCTTCGTACACGTTTTTTAATGTCGATTCTTCAGCGGCAAGGTTGGCATTGGCATACGAACCTGCCATCAACGCCAGATTACCGCGTACTATGCCGTTGTCGTAGGCTGCTTTAATAAAGCCCAGATTGAGGGCTACCTCATTGTGGCGGTTGTGCGAATATATAAATCCGGGGCGGGTGTTGCTTTCCGGCTGCCCAAAATCGTAGGTATAATATACTTCCGCATAGCCGCTGAATTTTAATGCCGGGATTTCAGGTTGTGGTAGTATTTTTATTGTATCGCTGGTTTGTGCATTTACAGCCCCGCAAGTTAGCGCAGTGATTGCAAAAGCGGATAAAAGTGTTTTCATTACTTAATTTTATCTAATGCTAAGTTAAGTTTTAATACGTTGATTTTTTCGGTTCCCAAAACGCCGAGAAGCGGGGCTTCGGTATTTTCTTTAATAAGTGTTTGTACTTGCTCTTCGCTTATGTTTCTTGCGTCTGCTATTCGTTTTACCTGTACCCTGGCACCCTGCACAGAAATGTTCGGGTCCAGTCCGCTTCCCGAAGCCGTTACAAGCTCACTTGGAACATCAGCGGCAGTCAGGTCCGGGTTTTGCAAAAGGAAAGTGTCTATGCGCGACTGTACAGTGGCAAGGTACTCAGGGTTTGAAGGGCCTTTGTTGCTGCCGCCTGATCCGGCGGCATTATAGTCTACCGCACTCGGGCGGGGCCAGAAGTATTCCGGTTTGGTAAAGCTCTGGGCTACATTAATGTGGTATTTTTTGCCATCCTGTTCTACAACAAAGCCTTTACCCTGGTTGGGTGCAAGTTGTGCCACACCCCAGATAGTCATGGTGTAAATCCCTGAAAAGAAGACTGCACAAAACAAGGTGAGCCTTATTGCAGATATTATGTTCTGTTTCATTTTTATTTATTTTTAGAAGAATACTGAAACCAGCATATCGATTATTTTGATTCCGATAAACGGTACTATCATGCCGCCCAACCCGTAAATAAACAGGTTACGCCGCAGCAGGGCAGAAGCGCCTATCGCCTTATAGGCCACCCCTTTCAAAGCTAGCGGTATAAGAAACGGGATGATGATCGCGTTGAATATCACCGCCGAAAGTATCGCGCTTTCAGGGCTGTGCAGGTTCATTATATTAAGCCCCTGAAGCGATGGTATTGCCATGATGAAAAGCGCAGGAATGATAGCAAAATATTTTGCCACGTCATTAGCGATACTGAAGGTGGTGAGCGTACCCCTTGTCATCAGAAGCTGCTTGCCTATTTCTACAATTTCAATGAGTTTTGTTGGGTCATTGTCAAGGTCAACCATGTTGCCGGCTTCCTTGGCTGCCTGTGTTCCGCTGTTCATGGCAACGCCCACATCTGCCTGCGCAAGGGCAGGCGCGTCATTCGTACCGTCACCCATCATCGCTACCAGTTTGCCCTGCTGCTGCTCTGCTTTTATGTAATTCATTTTGTCTTCAGGCTTCGCTTCGGCGATAAAGTCATCCACACCAGCTTTTTCAGCTATGAATTTTGCAGTGAGGGGGTTATCGCCGGTTACCATCACAGTTTTTACACCCATCTTCCGCAGGCGCTCAAAACGTTCAGCAATACCGGTTTTAATGATGTCCTGAAGCTCGATAACCCCTAATACTTTCTCATTTTCTGAAACCACAAGAGGCGTACCTCCATTTCCTGAGATCCCCTCGACTTTACGGGTAATTGCAATTGGGAAGTTGTTGTCTGCTTTTTCTACAATGTTTTTAATGGCATCATAAGCACCCTTGCGTATCCTGTTGCCTTCATAATCGATTCCGGAACTTCTGGTTTCGGCGGTAAACTTTATAAACACCGGATTTTTTGCCTCATAGCTTAGCGGATTCACGCCGGCCAGTTCTATTATCGACTTGCCTTCGGGAGTTTCATCGCTCATTGAGCTGAGTACGGTTGCCCTGATGAAGTCTTTTTCAGATATGCCTTCTGCGGGCCAGAAGTGTGTTGCCTTTCGGTTACCGATGGTTATTGTTCCTGTTTTGTCCAGAAGCAGTACATCAATATCACCCGCAGTTTCCACTGCTTTGCCTGACTTCGTGATCACGTTGGCACGCAATGCCCTGTCCATTCCCGCTATACCAATAGCAGAAAGCAAACCGCCGATGGTTGTTGGAATGAGGCATACAAACAGCGATATAAATGATGCTATGGTAATGGTAATATTGGCATAAGCTGCAAAAGGCTGCAGTGTTGTACACACGATGATGAAGACCAGGGTAAAACCTGCAAGCAATATTGTTAGGGCAATCTCATTCGGTGTTTTCTGCCTCGAAGCGCCTTCTACAAGAGCAATCATCTTATCAAGGAAGCTTTCACCCGGATCAGTCGAAACCTGGACCTTTATATAGTCTGAAAGCACTTTAGTACCACCGGTCACCGAACTTTTATCGCCTCCGGCTTCCCTGATCACGGGAGCGCTTTCTCCTGTAATGGCGCTCTCATCAATAGTTGCAAGCCCTTCTATTATTTCACCATCGGTCGGGATGATATCACCTGGCTCGCAGATAAAGATGTCACCCTTTTTTAGGGTAGAAGAAGTGACTGCCTGAACTTCATCCTTGTAAATTTCTCCAATTAATTCAATTTTTTTAGCCGGTGTTTCTTCGCGGGTTTTGCGCAGGCTGTCGGCCTGAGCCTTGCCACGCGCTTCTGCAATGGCTTCTGCAAAATTGGCAAACAAAAGCGTAAACAGCAGAATCATGAAGATTGTGAAGTTGTATGCAAAGCTTCCCTGGCTTGTTTCACCCATCAGTATCCAGGCACATACGCATGCCATAATAGCTGTGCCTATCTCTACCGTAAACATCACCGGGTTTTTAATCAATGATGAGGGATTAAGTTTTACGAAAGATTGCTTTAATGCCTGTTTTACCATGTCACCCCGGAACAGGGCTGTATCTTGACTTTTCATTTCGTGTGGATTTATTTGTAAAGTGAAAAATGTTCGGCAATTGGCCCCAGCGTGAGTGCCGGGAAGAATGAAAGTGCAGCAACTATGAAGATTACAGCAAAAGTCATGAAGCCGAATGTAGGCGTATCTGTTTTCAGAGTACCGGAACTTTCGGGAACATATTTCTTCGCAGCCAGTATTCCCGCAATGGCAACAGGCCCGATAATAGGGAGGTAGCGTGCCATGAGCATTACAATGCCACAGGCAATGTTCCAGAACGGCGTATTGTCGCCCAATCCTTCAAAACCGCTGCCGTTATTAGCTGATGATGAGGTAAACTCATAGAGCATCTCACTAAACCCGTGGTAACCCGGGTTGGCAAGCCAACCGGCATATTCTTCGGGATTGCCTGCATATACATGCGAGGCTATTGCCGTACCGGCAAGGATGAGCAAAGGATGCAGCAGTGCAATTATCATTGCAATCTTCATTTCCTTCGCTTCAATCTTTTTGCCTAGAAATTCCGGTGTGCGGCCTACCATCAACCCACTAATGAACACTGCGAGAATGATGAATATGTAAAAGTTGAGGAAGCCTACGCCCACACCTCCGTAAAAGCAGTTAACCATCATTCCTAATAAGGTTGTCATGCCCCCAAGCGGCGTAAAGCTATCGTGCATGCCATTTACCGAACCGTTGCTGGTGCAGGTTGTGTAGGTTCCCCAGTTAGCAGTTGCCGCCGCACCAAACCGCACCTCTTTACCTTCCATATTACCCATGGCCTGTGCAATCCCCATTTTATCAATCGCAGGATTGCCATTCATTTCGGCATAAACTGAAGTTATAAGCAGCAGCATGAAACCTGCAGTCATTACCCCGAATATTGTCCAGGCCAGTTTTTTTCGCCTTAGTACATAGCCCATGGCAAATATCATGGCAATAGGTATAAGAAGGATACTTACAGATTCGACAATGTTGGTGAGGTAATTTGGGTTTTCCATCGGGTTTGCCGAGTTGGGTCCGTAAAAACCGCCCCCGTTAGTGCCAAGCTGCTTGATTGCCACAAATGCCGCTACCGGACCTCTGCTGATATTTTGCTCTTTTCCTTCCAAAGTAGTGATCGTATCCTTACCCTCAAAAGTCATCGGAGTTCCGTTGAATACCAGGATAATGGCCACTACAACAGCCAATGGAAGTAAAATCCTTGTGCATGAACGCACAAAATAGCTGTAAAAATTTCCAAGATGTGCCGTAGTCCTTTCTTTCATGGCATGAAATACCATCGCGCAGATAGCAATACCGCACCCCGCACTTATAAATTGCCATAACATAAGTGTCAGCTGGCCCAGGTAAGACAGGCCAGTTTCGCCACTGTAGTGCTGCAGGTTGGTGTTTGTTATAAAGCTTACTGACGTGTTGAAGGCCAAATCGCCGCTCATCGAAGGGTTGCTGTCGGGGTTAAGCGGCAGCCACTCCATGTTGGTGAGTACAAACATTGAGATAAGGAACCAAAAAAAGTTGATTACCAAAAGCGCGCCCAGATGCTGCTTCCAGGTCATTTCCCGGTTAGGGTTGATGCCTCCAATCGTAAAAAACAGTTTGTCAAGCGGGTTGAATATCCTGTCGAGCCATGTGCTCTCATAATTAAATATCTTGCCAATGTAACGGCCCAGCGGGATTGCCAGCAGCAGCACTAGTCCATACATCACAATAATTCCAAAAATTTCACTGTTCATCGTTTAGAATTTTTCAGGTTTTACAAGTACGTAGCAGATGTATCCGAACACCAATAATGCTACAATAAATAATACTGTCATAGTTTTAGACTTTTTCGAAAAAATCGACTGATTTGATAAATAAGGCAAAGAAGGCGATGCCGGTTACGTAAAGGATAAGTGTCATTTGTATTAATTTGAAGGTTTATATTCCTGAAGCGTTGACCTGGGCAATGTATTCTTTGCGCAGGGACTGCGGAAAAAGGTCGGCGATACTGCATTTGTGCAGTTCCATAAAAGTGGATACCGAGAAGACATAAATGTTAGCGATCAGGTTCTTTGTCTCGGCATTACCATTTGCCAGTAGCTGTTCAGCTATGCCCAGACATCTTTTTGCCCTTGGTATATTGCCCTTACGGATAAGGTTCTTGGTAATTTCTGCGAACTGTACCGCCTTGGCAGATGCAGATTTGACATGGTTTCTCATTATGAAATGATTTTATTGTTTTGCACCATAGTAGCCAAACAGATACCATAATATATGAGATTTGGTAAATGTATGATATACAAGAGCCTATCGCCGGGCAGGGCCAATCAGGAAATAGAAAACCCTATCATTATGATAGGGTCGGTATTTCAAAATGAGAAGTTTTTCAGGAATTTAAATGGTACTCATCCATCTTTCTGTACAGGGTAGCAACTCCAATATTTAATAAACGGGCTGTCTCTGCTTTGTTTCCGCCAGTATAATTGAGCACCTTTTGAATGTGCAATTTTTCTACCGCAGCCATAGAAAATGCTGAAAGCATTCCAGATTGCTCTGTTCCGGGGGGCTGGGTTCTGAGTTCGGCGGGAAGGCTTTCAGGAGTTAACGTACCGGTAGTCTCAAGAATTACGCTACGTTCCATGATATTCTTTACTTCACGTATGTTACCCGGCCATTGGTGTGATTTTAATATATGCAGCGCCTCTTTAGAAATTTGCGAAATCTTTTTATTAGTCTTTCGGGAAAAAATATTCAGGAAGTGTAAGGAGAGCGCCTCGATATCTTTCGCACGTTCACGCAAAGGTGGCAGGTGAATAATAAAGGTTGAGAGGCGGTAGAACAAATCTTCCCTAAACTTTCCTGTTTCTATCTCGGTTCTGAAATTGCGGTTTGTTGCGGCTATGATCCGTACATTAACCTTTCTTGCTTTACTACTGCCCACTTTGAAAAACTCACCGTTTTCAATCACCCGCAGCAGCTTGGCCTGCAAATCTATAGGGAGTTCCCCGATCTCATCAAGAAAGATCGTGCCCCGGTTTGCTTCCTCAAAGAGTCCGGTCTTTTCTTTTAAAGCTCCGGTAAATGCTCCCGGCATGTGCCCGAACATCTCACTCTCCAGCAGGTCATGGCTAAATGCGGAACAATTTATAGCGACAAAATTTTCATTTTTTCGGAGACTATTCTGATGTATTGCATTAGCAAACACTTCTTTTCCTGTACCAGTTTCGCCGGTCAAAAGCACAGTTGTATCGGTCGGGGCAACTCTTTTCGCTAATTCTATAGCTTCAAGAATGCTTTTGGATTGTCCTATTATTCCCGAAAAGCTGTACTTCTGCTCAAGCTGCGCACTAAGGTTTTCAACACGCCTCTGCAGAGTGGATTTTTCTATCGCGCGATGAATTAAGGGTATAATCTTATTATTGTCATCACCTTTGGTAATATAATCAAAAGCCCCGTGTTTAATAGCCTGCACTCCGTCAGGAATATTACCATATGCCGTCAAAAGAATGATTTCTATACTTGGATATTCTTTTTTGATGGTGTTGGTAAGGTCTATCCCATTACCGTCAGGTAGTTTTACATCAGAAAGTACTATATCTATATTTTCCTGCTGTAATATCCGCAAAGCTGATTTACAGTTACCTGCCTCGAATACCTCAAACCCTTCGAATTTGATTATTCTTGACATAAGGCTTCTCAATTTTTCCTCATCATCAATTATAAGTATCTTTTTCACGGCATGTATTTTAAGCAAATTTACCTTTTTTAGGTAAATTCTTGCTGGGTTTTAAAACTTACATCCATTGGAAAAATTAAACTATAGGAAGCAATTTCTTCTCTACCTTATTAATTTCGGAGATTAACGATGACTTATGGATTTTGTTTCGGCATATCCAACAAGAGTTTTCATATGTTTACTTAGCTATTAGCCTGCATGAAGTAATGACTTTCCGTCTGAGTCCTTGAATGAAAATCAAAAAATCTTCAAATGATTTAAAATTTTACCTGAAACTATACCGTCCTTTAAAGATCATCAAACTAAACATTGGATTAAAAGCTGTATGTTTTGAGAAAAGCTATATTTTTGCAGCGACAATTGTCATAAAGTTAACATATTTACATAAAAAATTGCGGCAAATCCATAGGAATATGCTGCGGTTTTTTGTCTCAATATTCCACATAAATGAATTCCATTATTACACAGTCTTTGAGAGAAAAACTCTTAAAAGTACTTACTGTGCTATTATATTTTTGCTGCACGTTATTGTGTAACGCACAAGAATTGACTGCCTATGAAAACATTCAAACCCGCAATATTCAAAAGCTCCTATTAACAGACCCCGAAAAAGCATACGAGGAAGCTAAAAAGTTGACGCGTTCTTCAAACCAGTTTGCCAGATATTGTGGAGATTATTATGTGGCAACATATTTTTATACAAAATGTAACTACCCAAAATCCGAAAAACTTTTGTTGGCCCTTTTAAAAAGTATTGATGAGAATCAAACCTTAAATAGCAGGGAAAATTTTAAAGATTTAATGGGAATGTGTGTTAACAAGCTGTTTTATCTCTATAAGAACATTGGCGAATATAATCAGGCATTAATTTTACTTACTACATATAATGATAAGATCCCAAGTGACCGTTATCAGCAACAGTTAGGTATTTTGAAAGTCGCGATGGGTGATTATACACACGGCATTGAGTTATTGAAGAATGATTTGCGTACTTCCAAGCACGTAAAATTGGGCGTTGCAGAACAAAAGGAAATGAATGATAAGCTTTTTGCAGACAGGCATAATGAAATTGGGGAGGCTTATCAAAAATTCTATCTTCAGACACGTCAAAAAAAATATCTTGATTCGGCCGATGTTTACTTTAACAGAGCGGCAAAACTAATGCTCAATGATCCGCTGCAGGCTGATTATACCCAGGCGCTCTTATACATGCACAAAGCTAAAAGCGCTGTATTGAAGGGCGATTATTCAAAAGCACTGCATTTTTATAAGATGCGGAAATTTCACCCTGAAATTCAAAAGAATCTTCGGACTGCCCAAATTTTTGATTTAGGGATGGCTGATTGTTATTTCCATTTGAATCAGCCGGATTCCGCTATTTATTTTTCGAAAAAATTTATCAAAAACTATGAGGTTACCAAGGTATCTAAAGAAAATCTACTGATAGTGTATTCACTTCTTTCACAAAGTTACAGCCAACAAAAAAGGACAGAGCTGGCCTACAGCTACGCTAAAATGAGCCTTGAACTTATTAAAGAAATGGATAACATTAAAGCTGAGTCGCTGGATTTTTTGCATAACTATGATATCATGTCAATTAAAAAAGAATCTGATGCATTATTAAGCGGGCGGCATACTTTTATAAAAATAATGATTGGCATGGGGCTGCTTTTAGTCCTTGTAATTTCAAGCTTTTATAATTATTACCAAAAGCAAAAACAAAAGCATAAACGATTTTTAGCAATCATTCAAAGATTAAAAGAAAAGAAACCTATTAATTTCATCGTTACTGAAAGCCCTATTGAAGAATCAGGCTCAAAAAATATGGACGATGAATTAGTGCAAAAAATTGAGAGCGGGCTTGCCAGATTAGAGCATAAAGAGGCTTATCTTAAATCTGATTTTAAACTGGCTTTTGTTGCCAAAAAACTGAACACAAATACAGCCTATTTATCGCAATACTTTAATCAGGTTTTACAAAAAACATTTTCTGAGTATACACAAGAATTGCGCATCAATTTTGTGCTGCAGAAGCTAAACAATTCCCCGCAGTTCAGAAACTTTACTTTACAGGCGATTGCCCATGAAATAGGATATAAAGATGCCACTACATTTGTAAAAGTGTTTAAAAAGCAGACCGGCCTTACACCAAACTACTATATTGAAAACCTTCAGAGGAATGACCTGTAAGTCAATAAGTTGTTATAGTGTTTATAGTTTGGGTTTTTATAAATTCTCTTATATATAAATTGCAGGTGTCATACTTCAGCAATAGTTTTACTTCCTCAAGCGGCCATAAAAGCATGGTTTATATTAATGGGCTGCCTGAAAGGTCGTTTGATTTTTTTAATTTATTATTTAGGAACTTAACCAACTTTACATATACAAATTTTATGAAGAAACTTTATTCTCTGTTACTGCTTTTCATTTCAGTTACGGTATTTGCACAGTCGTACAATTTTACGGTGTATAACACCCAGAACTCCGGCATTGCATCAAATAACGTGAACGATTTTAAGCAGTCATCATCCGGAACGCTTTGGATTGCTACCAACAACGGACTTTCAAGAATGGTAGGTAATACATTTACAAATTATAACACTTCAAATTCTGCTATCGGTACAGATATGCTTAACAAAGTGGCTGTTGCAGGCACAACTGTCTGGATATCAACTTACGGTAATGGTATTATTCGCTATAATGGTACAACTTTTACCAATTTCAATACAAACAATCCGGGTATGCCGAATAATACCGCCACAGGTATTGCTACAGACGGCGCCGGAAACCTATGGATGGCATCCTCATCAGGTCTTAGCAAGTTTAACGGTACTACCTGGACAACCTATAACACAGCTAATTCACAAATAGTGTCAAACAATGTTACCTCTGTATTTACAGACAGCAGTAATAATGTTTGGCTTTCGGCAAGTGGTGCTTTGATGAAATTCAACGGTACAACATTTACAATTGTTAACGACCAGGTTGAAAAAATACTTAAAGTTGTTGGAACCACTATTTATGTAGATACTTTTGATGGTTTCGGTAAAATTGTAGGAACCGATTATACAGGTTTTTATCTGGTAAACAACGAATCATGCCTTGCGAGTTGCGGCGTAGAAGCTTTGGGTATTGATGAAACCAATAAGGTATGGCTAGGGCTGGAGAATTGCGGAAATTATGCAGGCGGTATTCAAAGGTTTACCGATTGTACTACCTACAGGACATCAAACTCTATCTTGCCTGATAATAATATCACCTCAATCAATGTAGTTGATTCAAATGTTATATGGGCAGGAACTCTTGAAGGTGGCCTTGTGAAAATAAATAAGACAGATGGTGGCTGCGGTTCGCCTACAGGCCTGGGTGTATATCAGGAAAGCATATCAACATATGCTGCCCAATTGTACTGGACTCCGGCAAACCCTACAACAACAGGCTATACATATTATTATAACACTGTAAACCAGATAGGAGGACAATCAGGGCAAACATCGGAAAGTCATGTTTGGATTGACCAGCTACAGCCAAATACAACATACTACTGGTGGGTATCTTCGGCTTGTAACCAAACCTGGGTTGCGGGCGGCAGCTTTACAACGCTTCCTAATCCTGTAGATGTAACTTGTTTTGTACAAATAGCAGCGGGAGCCACGCATAGCATGGGTATAAAAGCAGACGGTACTCTGTGGGCCTGGGGTGCCAATGAGGCAGGCCAGCTTGGCATAGGAAGCCAAACTAACCAAAGCATACCTAAGCAGGTAGGTACAGCCAATAACTGGCAAAGTGTTTCAGCCGGTTTGCAGCACACCGTTGCAATTAAAACAAACGGTACATTATGGGCATGGGGCAGCAATGCCAATGGCAGGCTTGGAAACGGTGTAACATCGGCTGTAGCTACGACTCAGCCTGTACAAATTGGTACTGCAACCAACTGGAAAAGTGTAGAAGCGGGCGAGGGGCATACTATAGCTTTAAAAACAAACGGAACACTTTGGGGCTGGGGCTTTAATGCTGTGGGTAGTGTAGGTGATGGTAGTACTACAGACAGAAGTGTACCTGTACAAATAGGTACCGGCACCACATGGCAAAATATATATACAGGAGCATACCACAGTTTTGCTATGAAAACCGACGGCACATTGTGGGCGTGGGGACTAAACGCCTACGGACAACTTGGTGACGGTACAACAGTGAGTAAAACATCGCCAGTACAAATAGCCATTACAGGTATTGTAAGTTTTGCTGCAGGTGGTTTCCACGCAGTTGCAGTTAAAACAAATGGTACACTTTGGGCATGGGGTAACAATGAAGCAGGCCAGGTTGGCAACAATACCATTGTTGATAAAAGCACACCTACCCAAATTGGTACAAGCACCACCTGGACTGTAGCCGGAGCCGGAGACCAGCATTCAATGGCTGTAACTGCAAATGGTGTATTGTACTCATGGGGATTAAACAGCAGCGGGCAGCTTGGCATAGGCTCAACCACAAACAAACTTGTGCCAACTTACGTAAACAGTAATTTTGATGGCTGGACTGCAATGGCAGGAGGTTATGATCATACAATTGCGATGCTCCCTAACGGAAAACTGTGGGTTGCAGGCAACAATACTGACGGACAGCTGGGCGTAACAGGTATTACAAGCTCAAATTATCTTACAGATGTGGCATGCCCAACATCAGCTCCGCTATCAAATAATGAATTTGAAGCTGTGGCTGCTATGAAGGTGTATCCTAACCCTGTAAATGATATGCTTACAATTTCTCTTGACAGGGAGATAGATAATATTACAATCTACAACCTGCTTGGGCAGGAAGTAATTACAAAGGTTGTAAAAGCTAATGAAGCTGTGATAGATGTTTCAGGCCTTGGCGCCGGTACATACTTTGTTAAAGCGGCTTCAGGCAATGATGTGAAGACTTCTAAGATTATCAAGAAGTAATAGTTTTTTTTGAGTGAAATAGTGAGAAAACCCCGGTGATGAGCCGGGGTTTTCTAATTATTATTAGTCTCTGAATAATATTTACGATTTATCAGTAGGTTCCTGCATCTTTTTCATCTGCTCTGCCTGCATTGTATCAGGGGTAATATTTCCTAAAGTGGTCATAAGCTTGTTTTTAAAGCCTGATACGATTTTGTCTTTCCCTGCCATTAATGCGTCGTAGCCGTCTTTTGCAACATCCGCAGGGTCAGATAGGTCATTCTCCTGTACAATTTTGCTCCGGTTCATATCAGCTTTATTAAAGAAATCAGTATCAGTAGCGCCCGGCTGCAATGCTGTAACAGTTATTGCGGTATCTTTAAGCTCAGAGCGCAACCCTTCCGAAAAAGACAGCACAAAAGCCTTTGTGCCATGATATACTGCCTGCCACGGCCCGGGAGACTCACTGGCAATAGAGGCAAGGTTTAGAATTTTTCCGCGGTTGCGGGCAATCATTTCTTTTACAAAATGTTTCGTAATGATCATCAGTGAGGCAATGTTTAGGTCTACTATTGAAAGTTCCTTTTCAATATCATTATCCTGAAACAGCCCGTATGCTCCCTGTCCGGCGTTGTTAACCAGTACTTCCACCTCAATGCCTTTTGCAGTTACTTCACTGCAAAGTTCAAAAGCAGCCTCCCTGCTGAACAAATCTTTTGCTATAGGGAGTACTTCAATGCCATTGCCGGCAAATTCCTGTGCCTTTTCTTTAAGCGTTGCTTCATGGCGGGCCACTATTATCAGGTTGTATTTATCTTTTGCAAATAGCTTTGCAAGCTCATAACCTATACCTTCGGTTGCGCCGGTTATTAACGCATAGTTTTTAGTTGCTGACATAATTGTAATATTAAATTGCATATTTCAATAAGAGATGTGCTTATTATATGTCTAAGTTACAATTGCTAAGCTTAAAATTGTTGTAGCTAAATAATAAGGTTTTGCTAATTAACAGAATGAACAAAATTAATTTGTCATTAAAAAAGGTCTAAATTTTTTTTGAAATTCCTAACAATTTCGTAATGTTTGTATACTGGGAGTTGACACATATTTAAAACCGATACAGCCAATGTTTAATGCTTTACTTGTTATATATACTCTGCTTTTAAGCCTTACTGCCGGTTGGTATATAAGAAAATATAAGAGGAAGAAAAAAAACTGGATTTAACTATTAACCGCATTAAAGATGCCGTGATTTCGCTTGACGGTAAAGGCCGATATATATTTTTAAATGACGCTGCCCTGAATATACATCCTTTGGGCCGGGAGAAGACACTGGGTAAAGTAATATGGGACATACATCCGCAAACGGTTGGGACAGTTTTCTGGGACATTTATCATAAAGCTATAGAAACAGGTGTGATGCATGAAGGCGAAAGTTACTATGCTGCACTTGACAAATGGTTTTCAGTAAAGGTATATCCTTCTGATAATGGAACAACAATCTTTTACCAGGATGTTACCGAAAGTAAATCGATAAGCATACAACTCGGCAAAAGTGAAGAGAAGTACCGCACGCTGTTTTATAAAAGCCCGCTTCCTGCATGGTTGTATGATTTTGAAACTTTGCAGTTTATTGATGTAAATGAGGCTGCTATAAGGCACTATGGCTATACACGCGATGAGTTTTTATCAATGACGATAAAAGATATAAGGCCGGAAGAAGATGTAATGCCCCTTCTTGAAGAAATAGCAGAAGTAAAAGAAAATAATTTTGACGGCACAGTAAACAGCACCTGGAGGCACATAAAGAAAAATGGTGATGTAATAATTGTAGAGGCAACCGCGCATTCATTTGAGCATGAAGGACGAACAGTACGGATTGTTATTGTTCACGATATTACTGAAAAGACACTTATGCAGCGTAAACTCATAGAAAACCAGATAAAACTGAATGAAGCACAGGCAATAGGGCATATGGGCTATTGGGATGTTGACCTGAAAACAAACCTGCACACATGGTCGCCGGAATTATTTAAGATATTCGGGCTTGAGGCAAATGAAGCCAAGCCATCTGTGCACTTATTCCTATCATTGATACATCCTGAAGACAGGCAAATTGCAGAAAAACTTATTAAACGTGCACTATATGATCATAAAGACGCAAAAAGGGATTTCAGGTTTGTAACAACATCGGGTGAAAAAAGGCATGGGTATATTGAATGGAAGTTTGAGTATGATTTAGGTAATGTACCTGTAAGGCTGTTCGGGATTGTACAGGATATAACCAGCCGTAAAGACGCTGAAGAAAGCGCGAAGCTTCTTGAAGCAAAGATTAAAGAACAAAAAATACAGCAGCAGAAAAAGATTTCTAAAGCTATAATTAAAGCGCAGGAAAAACAAAAGAACTACATAGCCCAGGAATTGCATGACAATATTAACCAGATTTTATACGGAGCCAGATTTCACCTAGGTGCCGTGGGTAGAAAAAATGAAGCTGTAAAAGAAGTTATTAAAGAGCCGGCTGAACAAATAGGCAAAGCAATGGAAGAAATCCACTCATTGTGCCAAAATCTGGTGTCACCTCTAACGGATGTGAATCTTGAGGAAATTATCAATGATCTTATCCTTAAACTTAACTGCCATGACGATACTTCTTTAAATATCAATTTTTCATATTCAGCGCCAATTGAATTTTCTGATGAAATAAAGCTCAATATCTACAGGATAATTCAGGAACAGCTGCACAACATTTTTAAGTACGCTGATGCCAGTAATGTAAACATATCACTAAATCTTTGTGACGGCTGTATTTGTGTAACTGTGGAAGATGATGGAAAAGGCTTTGATGTAAACGAAAAAAGGAAAGGCTTTGGCATATCAAACATTATGCACAGGGCAGAGGCCTTTAACGGTAAAGTGAAAATAAAAAGCAAGATTGGTGAAGGTACTAAAACAAAGGTTGTAATACCTTATAACTTAGTTGCTGAAGAGGGAACGGAGGTTTATATGGATTAGTATGAAGCATATTAATGCAGCTGCATGCAAATCAATAGAATTTCACCCAGACTTTATAATCAGAGAAAATAAGAATAATGTAGCTTTTAAAACTTGTTCCTAATTGTCTTTAGCTTTTATTTTTTGTTGCATAATACACAGGTATGCCTGCCAGCATAATTAACACACCCCATCCGCAGGTTTCGGGCCTGTCTTTTAAAAGCATAATACAAAAAACTGTAGCCAGTATTATGTAAACTGCTGGCAGCACCGGGTAGCCAAATGCTTTGTAAGGCCTTTCTGCATCAGGCATTTTTTTGCGGAGTATGAAAATCCCGGCAATGGTCAGGATATAAAAAATCACCACAATGATCATCACAAAATCAAGCAGGTCGCCATACTTCCCGGTAAGGCACAGTGCCGATGCCCAGAAACACTGGAACCACAACCCCCAGCCAGGTACACTGGCGCGGTTAAGACTGGCCGCTTTGTTAAAGAACAAGCCATCTTTAGCCATGGTATAATATACCCGGGCTCCTGCCAGTATCAGCCCGTTATTACAGCCAAAGGTAGAAATCATTATCATTATCGCAATAATGTAAGTGCCTGTGCTGCCGAATATGCTTTTTGATGCTTCAACACCCACCCTGTCACTCGCGGCAAACGCAATATCATTAATGGGCATTACAGCCAGGTACATAATGTTGGCAGCAATATATATCACGGTAACTATCAGCGTGCCATAAAAAAGGCTGAGGCCCACATTTCGCTGTGGGTTTTTTATCTCGCCGGAAATGAAAGTTACTCCATTCCATGCATCACTTGAAAACAAAGAGCCTACCATTGACGCTGCCACAGCAGAAAGGAGTACCCCGCCGCCGATGGCATTCCATGCATCAGTGTCTTTTATGTATTGTTTTGCCGTCCAGGCATCAGCCCAGTTGGTATCCCATACATCAGCATTGGCAGCCAGTACAAACCCGAAAATGATGAGCCCAAACAGCGACGCGATCTTGGTAATTGTAAAAACGGTTTGTATGTATTTGCCGTTCTTTACTCCACGGCTGTTGATGTACGTAAGTAATATGATTGTAGCAATTGAAACCAGCTGTGCTGCATTAAGCTTAAAAGAGCCAATTTCATACAGGACATTCTCATCACTTAACGGAGGATAAAGGTAGGCGGCAAACTTACCAAAGGCAACCCCCACGGCGGCAATTGTGCCTGTCTGTATCACTGCAAAAAAGCTCCATCCATATAAAAATGCTATGAGCTTACTGTAGGCTTCTTTCAGGTACACATACTGCCCGCCTGCTTTAGGGAACATGGCGCTCAGCTCTCCGTAACTCACGGCCGCAATCATTGTCATAATGCCTGAAAGTACCCAAATTAATATAAGCCAGCCGGCGCTGCCTACATTACGCACCATATCGGCGCTTACTATAAAGATGCCTGAACCTATCATAGAGCCTACTACCAGCATAGTGCCGTCTAGCAGGCCCAGTTCGCGTTTCATATCTTTTTCGTCAGGATTATTTTGCATGAGGTTTTTGGTTAATGTTGGCTAAAGATATTCAAAAAACCTGCTAAATAATTCTACCTTTATAAAAATCAATATCATGGAAAATTCAGAATTTGTAAATAACCAAAGCCAGAACCAGTTTGAACTTCATAAAGATAGGCATGTAGCTTTCTTGGAATATATATTGCAGAATGATAAAATATATCTTACGCATACCGAGGCGCCGCAGGCTTTACGTGGTACCGGCGCTGCAGCCAGCCTTGTAAAGCAGGCTCTGGAATACAGTCGTGAGCACGGACTTACCGTAGTGCCGCAATGTTCATATGTTGCTAAGTTTATTTCAAAAAATGACAAATACAGCGATGTGTTAAGTGATGGCTACCAGATGTAGCTAAGACTTTTTTACGCTATATTTGTGGCATGAACGAGAATCTGGATCCCACAAATAAGAGCTACAATCTTGAAGAGCTTGACCTTGAGAAGAAACTCAGGCCGCTTTCATTTGATGACTTTACGGGTCAGGACCAGGTATTGGAAAACCTGAAGATATTCGTACAGGCAGCTAACCTTCGCAGTGAGGCGCTCGACCATACGCTATTTCATGGCCCTCCCGGTTTGGGTAAAACAACCCTTGCCAACATCCTGGCAAATGAGCTGGGTGTGGGCATAAAAATTACATCAGGCCCGGTGCTTGATAAGCCGGGAGACCTTGCAGGGCTTCTCACAAACCTTGAAGAACGCGATATTTTATTTATTGACGAGATTCACCGCCTTAGCCCTGTGGTAGAAGAGTATCTATACTCAGCCATGGAAGATTTCAGGATAGACATCATGATTGAAAGTGGTCCTAATGCACGCTCGGTGCAAATAGGCCTGAATCCATTTACATTGGTTGGCGCCACTACACGCTCAGGTTTGCTTACGGCGCCGATGCGGGCACGTTTCGGAATATCAAGCAGGCTGCAGTATTACACAACAGAGCTTTTGACTACAATTGTACAGCGCAGTTCGATGATATTAAAAATGCCGATTACCATGGAAGCGGCTATTGAGATTGCAGGCCGCAGCCGTGGTACGCCGCGTATTGCCAATGCACTTTTGCGGCGTGTGCGTGACTTCGCCCAAATAAAAGGCAATGGAAAGATAGACATTGAGATTGCAAAATATTCACTTAAGGCATTGAACGTGGATGCCCACGGACTTGATGAAATGGACAATCGCATCCTTACCACCATTATCGATAAATTTAAAGGCGGGCCGGTTGGACTCTCAACACTTGCGACAGCAGTGTCTGAAAGCGGTGAAACAATAGAGGAGGTGTATGAACCGTTCCTCATTCAGGAAGGATTCATTATAAGGACACCAAGAGGCAGGGAAGTAACGGAAAAGGCTTATAAACATTTAGGAAGGATAAAGCATAATATTCAAGGCGGATTGTTTTGATTGACAATAAACAGAAATATACAGATTTCATAAAAGCCGAAGCCAAACGCCTCGGCTTTTTATCATGTGGTGTTTCCCGTGCAGGATTTTTGGAAGAAGAAGCTCCAAGACTTGAAATATGGCTTAATGAAAACCGCCATGGCCAAATGCAGTATATGGAGAATTACTTCGACAAGCGGCTCGACCCGACGTTGCTGGTGCCGGGAGCTAAAAGCGTGATTTCGCTATTGCTTAATTATTATCCAGAACAAAAGCAAACAGAAGGTACTTACAAGATTTCAAAGTATGCCTATGGACAGGATTATCACTTTGTTATTAAAGAAAAGCTTAAGGAACTAATGCATTCCATCAACGAAAATATCGGTGAGGTAGGGGGGCAGGGCGTTTGTAGATAGTGCTCCGATACTTGACAAAGCCTGGGCAGCCAAAAGCGGACTCGGTTGGATAGGGAAAAACAGTAACCTCTTGAGCAAACAGGTAGGCTCTTTTTTCTTCATTGCTGAACTTATTGTTGATCTTGAACTGGAGCATGACCATGCTGTAACCGACCATTGCGGCAGCTGTACCGCATGTATTGATGCGTGTCCTACACAGGCTATCATCCAGCCTTACGTGGTTGACGGCAGTAAATGCATATCTTACTTTACTATTGAGCTGAAAGATAATCTTCCGGAAGAGATGAAAGGCAAATTCGACGATTGGGCATTTGGGTGTGATGTATGCCAGGACGTATGCCCCTGGAACCGCTTCAGTAAGCCGCATGCTGAACCGCTGTTTAATCCGCATCCTGATTTGATGTCTCTTTCCAAAAAAGACTGGGAAGAAATTACTGAAGATACTTTTAGGGCTGTGTTTAAAAATTCAGCCGTGAAAAGGACAAAGTTTGAGGGGCTTAAACGGAATATCAGTTTCTTGAAATAGCTGTTATGGAATTTGGCAACGGCTGAAAACTTTACTGTTAAAAGTTTCTGAATTACAGGTATAGGTTTAACTTTGTGGGTTCGTGAAAATAATGATGTAAAAATGAACCAGTACAGTAAACGCCGCGAGGCGCTTTTATACCACGCAAAACCACAACCCGGAAAAATACAGGTAGTACCGACCAAGGCTTATGCCACACAGCGCGACCTTTCGCTTGCCTACTCTCCCGGTGTTGCAGAGCCCTGCCTTGAAATTGCAAAAGATACCGACAAAGTTTATAAATATACCGCAAAAGGCAACCTTGTTGCCGTAATATCAAATGGTACAGCCGTGCTTGGTCTGGGTGATATTGGGCCGGAAGCGTCTAAGCCTGTGATGGAAGGTAAAGGTTTGCTGTTTAAGATATTTGCAGGCATTGATGTTTTTGATATTGAAGTAGATGCTACTGATATTGATAAATTCGTCGAGACAGTGAAAGCAATCGCGCCTACTTTTGGCGGTATCAACCTTGAAGATATCAAGGCTCCGGAATCATTCGAAATCGAGCGCCGGCTTGTTGAGGAACTGAACATTCCGGTGATGCATGATGACCAGCACGGTACTGCAATTATATCATCAGCTGCATTGCTAAATGCGCTGGAACTTGCTGAAAAATATATTGATGAGGTAAAGGTAGTAGTGTCTGGCGCAGGTTCTGCCGCGCTTGCATGTGCTAACTTATATATTGCTTTGGGAGTTAGAGTCGAAAACATCATAATGTTTGATAAAGACGGTATGCTGGTAAGCAGCCGTACCGACCTGAGCGACCTCCAGCTGAAATATGCAAAAGATGGTGAAGCGGTTACGCTTAGCCAGGCTATTAAAGGCGCTGATGTTTTTTTGGGGCTGTCTGTTGGCAATATCCTGACTACTGAAATGCTGAAAAGTATGAATGCCAACCCGATTGTTTTTGCAATGGCCAACCCGGTGCCTGAAATTGATTATGACGTTGCAGTGGCAACCCGAGAAGATGTTATTATGGCAACAGGCCGCAGTGACCATCCTAACCAGGTGAATAACGTACTCGGCTTCCCGTATATCTTCCGTGGTGCGCTTGATGTACGTGCCACTAAAATAAACGAAGCTATGAAAATGGCTGCGGTTTCGGCATTGGCTGAACTTGCCAAAGCCCCTGTGCCGGAACAGGTGAACATTGCGTATGGTGAAACAAAGCTTAATTTCGGGCGCGATTATATTATTCCTAAACCTTTTGATCCGCGGCTGATTACGGTTGTAGCTCCTGCTGTGGCCCGTGCCGCAATGGATTCGGGTGTGGCAAGGAGGCCGATAAACGATTGGGATTCGTATGTTGAGGAATTACTGAACCGCCTTGGCAATGATAATAAGATGGTACGCCTGCTCACCAACCGTGCCAAGACTGACCCTAAACGTATTGTTTTTGCTGAAGCTGACCATTTGCCTGTGTTGAAAGCAGCACAAATCGTGATGGAGGAGAAGATAGGCATACCAATACTTCTGGGTAATAAGGAAACTATTGAAGAGCTTAAGAAGGAGATTGATTTTGAGGGGGAAGTTACAATAATTGACCCTAAGACTGACGAAGAAAATACTCGCCGGAACCACTATGCGCAGGTGTTTTATGATAAAAAGAAACGCCGTGGGGTACAGTTGCTTGATGCGCAAAAATGGATGCGCGAGCGTAACTATTTTGCAGCAATGATGGTGAACGAAGGCGATGCAGATGCTATGGTTACCGGTTTTTCACGCAGTTACCCGACAACTGTGAAGCCGATAATGCAGCTTATTGACAAAGCACCCGGGGTGACACGCATTGCTACAACCAATATGATGATGACCAACCGCGGCCCCATTTTCCTGTCAGATACCGCGATAAACCCGGACCCAACCGCTGAAGACCTTGCCAAGATTGCGCTGATGACAGCGCGTACAGTACGTTTATTTGGTATGGAGCCGGTTGTGGCTATGGTGTCATTCTCAAACTTTGGCTCATCATCAGATAAAAATGCAGTAAAAGTGCGTGAGGCGGTTGATTACCTTCACCAAAACTATCCTGACCTGATAGTTGACGGTGAAATACAGGCCGACTTTGCCCTGAACGCCGAAATGTTGAGCGATAAATTCCCGTTCTCAAAACTTTCAGGTAAAAAAGTGAATACCCTTATTTTTCCGAATCTTGCAGCTGCAAATATTACATATAAATTGCTAAAGGAACTTGATAAATCGGTATCTATCGGCCCAATAATGCTGGGTATGGATAAGCCTGTGCACATCTTCCAGCTGGGAGCAAGTGTTGAAGAAATGGTAAACATGGCTGCCGTTGCGGTTGTTGATGCGCAGGAGAAAGAAAAGCGCTTCCGTATGTCAAAAAAACCAGAATAGCAATCGGTAAAAGAATTTTACTATTTTTGGAAGCATTTAATAAAAATTTATGATAGCACATCTTCAGGGAAGGATGGTTGAAAAATCACCTACAGAGATAGTTATAGACTGCAACGGGGTGGGCTATCAGGTTAATATTTCCTTACATACCTATTCGTTGCTGCCAGATTCTGAAAGCGTGAAATTGTATACCTATCTGCAGATAAAAGAAGACGCTCATACACTTTTCGGCTTCACTGAAAAGGCTGAGCGGGAGTTATTTAAACTGCTTATTTCTGTTTCTGGAGTCGGGGCAGGCACAGCCAGGACAATGCTTTCATCACTTGAGCCAAGGCAGGTTATTAGCGCTATAGCTTCAGGAAATGCAGGGGCTATCCAGGCCATCAAGGGTATTGGTGCAAAGACCGCCCAGCGCGTGATACTTGACCTGAAGGATAAAGTGTTAAAACTCTATGATTTGGAAGAAGTTTCGGCGCCGGGTTACAATACAAACAGGGATGAAGCGTTATCAGCGTTGGAGGTATTAGGATTTAACAAAAAATTAGCAGAAAAAGCTTTAGAGAAGGTGCTGAAGGATAACCCGGCAGCCAATGTTGAAATGATGATAAAGCAGGCATTAAAAAATTTATAATCTTTGAGAACAGATTACGCTACAAACTTTACCATAAAGCTTAAATATATCATCTCGGCGTTATTCCTATTCATGGGGATGACTATGCAGGCGCAGGTTGATGAAGAAGAAGAGGCCGCACAAAAAGCCCAGGATACGGTAAAAGGTTATACCAATGGGCAGGTGAATATTGGCAATCCGCGGAGTATTGTTGAGGCATATACTTATGACCCCAATACCAACCGCTACATTTACACTGAAACTTTTGATGGTTTCAACATTACATACCCAATAATCTTAACTCCCGAGCAATACGAAGAGCTTGTACTGCGTGAATCTATGCGTGATTATTTCCAGGAAAAATCAAGCGCGATGGATGGGCAAAAGGCAGGCAGTGAAGCCGCACAGAAAAACTTGCTTCCGCGATATTACGTCAACTCCGGGTTTTTTGAGACGATATTCGGAGGTAATACTATAGATGTGAAACCTACAGGTTCCGTTGAGCTTGATCTCGGTATCCGTTATACCAAGCAGGATAACCCATCGCTTTCGCCTCGAAACAGGCGGACTTTTACGTTTGATTTTGACCAGCGTATCAGCATGAGTCTTCAGGGTAAAGTAGGTACAAGGCTTGCAGTAACTGCCAATTACGATACTGAGTCTACTTTTGCATTCCAGAATCTTATCAAGCTTGAATATACCCCGACAGAAGATGATATCCTACAGAAAATTGAAGTGGGTAACGTAAGTTTCCCGCTTTCAAATTCATTAATACGTGGAGCACAGAGCCTTTTTGGCGCCAAGGTGCAAATGCAGTTTGGTAAAACCACATTCACCGGTATCTTCTCAGAACAAAAATCACAAACCAAAACCGTTACGGCACAAGGAGGAGGCACTGTTCAGGATTTCTCTATTTTTGGGCTTGACTATGATGCCGACAGGCACTTTTTCCTTTCGCAGTATTTCCGTAACCAGTATGATGCTTCCCTTAAAAACTATCCGTTTATATCAAGCCGGGTACAGATAACGCGTATTGAAGTATGGGTTACCAACAGGCAGAACAGGATAAACCCGCAGGATAATAACTCACGTAACATTCTTGCACTCCAGGATTTAGGTGAAAGCCGGATTACAAGGTCTACCATTGATGGCGATACAGGCCAGAATATTACTCCCGAGGCCGTAGGTTTTGCTAATCCTGTTGAGCCTGCCGGATTTTTTTCCAACCCGAACTTTAACTTGTTTCCCGATAATAGCAATAACGGCCTTGACCCTGAACGTATAGGCCAGCCGGGCAGTTTCCTTAGCCCGACAGTACGTGAAATTGTAACTGTTGGCAACAGCAGTTTCCCGGGCCTTACAGGTGTTGCCGAAGGGCGTGACTATTCAAAGCTTGAAAACGCACGAAAGCTTACAGCAAATGAATTTACTTATCATGCGCAGCTGGGGTACATATCGCTTAACCAAAGGCTGAGCAATGATGAAGTGCTTGCTGTTGCGTACCAGTATACCGTAGGCGACCAGGTATACCAAGTGGGTGAATTTGCCAATGATGGTGTTGATGCTACGGTTGTAGAAGGCCAGGCACCCGGCAACCCTGGTAATCCTCAACAGCCAACTAATGTTTCTACTAAGAGCCTTATCCTGAAGATGCTTAAGAGCAGCCTTGTAAATGTGGAAGAGCCTGTTTGGGACCTTATGATGAAAAACATTTACGTAATACCGGGAGCGTTCCAATTGTCTCAGGAAGACTTCAGGTTCAATATCTTGTATACCGATCCGTCTCCATTAAATTATATTACACCTGCGCCACCTGCTACATCATTGCCTGAAGGCGTGGCAGATACGCCGCTTTTGCGTGTGTTCAACGTTGACCGCCTAAACTATACCAATGACCCGCAGGAAGGCGGTGATGGTTTCTTTGACTTTGTGCCGGGCCTTACCATTGATACCCAGAACGGGCGCATGATATTTACAACGGTGGAACCTTTTGGTGAATACCTGTTTGATAGGCTTCGTACATCACCAACAGAAGATTATGATGCTGCAAACGAAATAACGTATAACCCCAACCAGCAGCGTTATGTGTACCGCAGCATGTACCAAAGCACTCAGGCGGATGCATTGCAGGATAGCGAAAAAAACAAATTCCAGCTGAGGGGCCGCTTTAAATCTACAGGGGGTGATGGTATATCGCTTGGCGCATTCAACATTCCGCAGGGCTCTGTTGTGGTTACGGCCGGTGGTCGTGTGCTTGTTGAGGGGGTTGACTATACCGTGAATTACCAGATAGGCCGTGTGCAGATACTTGACCCATCATTACAGGCATCAAACACACCCATTGAAGTGTCTGTAGAGAACAATGCAGTTTTCGGACAGCAGACACGCCGCTTCATGGGCTTTAATGTAGAGCATAAGTTTACTGATAAATTCCTTGTCGGGGCAACATTGCTCAACATGAGCGAAAGGCCTTTCACGCAAAAAACAAACTACGGGCAGGAGTCGGTTAACAATACCATATTCGGCATCAATACAATTTATTCTACAGAAGTACCTTTCTTCACAAGGCTAGTGAACAAGCTGCCGAATGTAGATACTGATGTACCTTCAAACTTCTCTTTCCGCGGCGAAGTGGCATACCTTAAGCCGGGTGCATCAAAAGCCGACCAGTTCAACGGTGAAGCTACAACCTATGTAGATGACTTTGAAGGCTCACAAACCACAATTGACATGCGTTCTGCGCAATCATGGTACCTCTCGAGCACACCGGCAAGCTTATTTGCAGGAGGCGTTCCGCCAACTAATGACCTTAGCTACGGTTACAACAGGGCAAAGCTGGCGTGGTACAGCATAGACCCCATTTTCTATACAGATGGCAACAGGCCTTCGGGTATTTCAAACGATGATATATCAAGCAACCGCACCAGGCGTATTTATTATGAAGAGCTGTATCCTGTAACGGATGTTGTGCCGGGGCAGACAACGGTTATCAATACACTAGATCTTAGCTATTTCCCGCAGGAAAGGGGGTCCGTATAACTTCAATCCTCTCGCTGCCGCTACCAATGGCTTTACTGAGGCACAGGCAGTAAATAACTGGGGGGGTATTATGCGCCCGGTAAACTCTACTAACTTTGAGCAGACAAACGTTGAGTACATACAGTTCTGGATGATGGACCCGTATGTGGGCAACCAGGGCGATGCGATAGCGGCAGATAATACAGGTTTCCTTGAAATAAACCTTGGCGAGATAAGCGAAGATATATTGAAGGATAACCGCAAGCAATATGAGAACGGCTTGCCAACAGCAGGCGGCACCCAGCCTACATTTACAACAGTATGGGGTAAGCTGCCGGTATCACAGTCGCTTATATATGCTTTTGATACAGATGGCGGTAACCGTACGGTGCAGGATGTTGGCCTTGATGGTTTGAGCGATGCTGAAGAAGCTGCGGCTTATACCGATTTTGCGGGTTATGATGACCCTGCAGGAGATAACTACCAGTTTTTCCTTGCTGCAGGCGGAAATGTGCTTGACAGGTATAAGAACTATAATGGTACACAGGGCAATTCTCCTGTTGATGTAGGCAGTGATAATCGCGGTAATACCACGCTTCCTGATACGGAAGATATTAACCGTGATAATACCATGAATACAATAGATGCCTACTACAGGTATCGTATACCTATTGCGCCAAACCAACAGGCAGGGCAGGGCTTTATTGTAGATGTTAAAGAACAGACCAGGCCGGTATCAGGCAACGCAGGTACAGGTGGAACGCCTGGACAAACGCCTGTAAGGTGGCTATTGTATAAAATTCCTATCGATGCTGCCACACACCCGGCCGTGGGAGGCATCAGCAGCATACGTTCCGTACGTTTTATGAGGCTTATAATGGATGGTTTCCGCCGAGATGTTACGCTTCGTTTCGGTGCGCTTGACCTGGTTAGGGGAGAATTCAGGAGATATGCCAACTCACTTGACCCCAATGAAGATGATGCAACCAATGCTACCAACCCGACAGGGTTTGATGCCATTGCTATAAACATTCAGGAAAACGGCGACCGCCAGCCTATACGTTATGTATCGCCTCCGGGTGTGCAGCGTGAGCAGCTGTATAACAATAATGCAATTATCAACCAGAATGAACAGGCGCTTTCACTAAGAGTATATTCAGGTGACGGCTCGTCTGATGCCGGCCTTGAGCCTGAAGATTCACGTGCGGTATTTAAAAACGTGAATGTTGATATGCGCCAGTACAAAAAGATTAGGATGTTTCTTCATGCTGAGCCGCTGCCTGACAGGGTAACTCCTGAAGTGCCGGAAATTAATGGTTTGCGCAATGATGAGATGAGCGGTTTCCTGAGGATAGGTAACGACTTTACAGATAACTTCTACCAGATTGAAAAAAGGCTGAAGATAACAGCATTCAGAGAAACCCAGCCTGAACGGATATGGCCGGCTGAAAACGAGATAACCGTACCCCTTGATGCACTTACAAGATTGAAAATTATGGTATTGCAGGGTACAGCGCCCGTGCCGCCCGATGAAAACGGTATCGTGTTTGTAAATGCCACAGACCTTGGTGTGGATGATGCCGACATGAGGATTGGTATAAGGGGTAACCCTAACTTTGGCCTTGTGCGTACGCTTATGCTGGGCGTTAAGAATAACTATATCAGAGGCGCGAGCGATGCACGCAACCTTCGCGGGGAGGTATGGTTTAATGAGCTTCGCCTTAGTGATATGGATAATAAAGGCGGTATGGCAGCTGTTGCGAGCATGGATACCAATTTTGCCGATTTTGCAACAATATCTGCCACTGGGCGTATGAGCACAATAGGCTTTGGTACGGTTGAGCAGGCGCCTAATGAGCGCAGCCGTGAAGATGTGGTACAGTATGATATCGTAACCAACTTCAGCCTGGGCAAGCTACTGCCGAAAAAGTGGGGTATTAACCTGCCATTTAACTATGGGGTGGGTGAGGAGATAATTACTCCGGAATATGACCCTTTCCAGCAGGATGTACGCCTTGACCAGCTACTGGATGTAACCCAGGATGAAGCTACACGTGAAAACCTGAGAGACAGGGCTATAGACTATACCAAGCGTACAAGCATCAATTTTATAGGAGTTAAGAAAGAACGCGGCCCTGAACAGAAGGCACATGTATATGATCCTGAAAATATTACGCTCTCGTACTCTTACAATGAGACGCAGCACCATGATTATGAGATCGAGAGCCTACTTGACCAGCAGGTAAGGGCATCGGCAGATTATAATTATACCTTCCAGCCAAAGCCGGTGGAACCTTTCAGCAAGTCGCAGTTCTTTAAAAAGAGCGGTTACTGGAAGCCGATAAGCGATTTCAACTTTAATTACCTGCCGTCAAACATCACTTTCAGCAGCAATATCCTAAGGCAGTTCAACAGGCAGCAGTTCAGGAATGTTGATGTGGAAGGTATCCCGATAAGCCCGCTGTACAGGAGAAACTATTTCTTTAATTACCAGTATGGCTTCAATTATAACGTTACAAAGGCTATTAAATTCAACTACACTGTTGCTACCAGCAATATTGTAAGGAACTACCTGGATGAAGACAACAGGCCTATTGAAGAATATACCGTATGGCAGGATTTCTGGAATACGGGAGAGGCCAATACACATGCACAGCAGTTCACGGTAAATTATGATGTGCCTATAAATAAACTGCCTGTATTCGCTTTCATAAAGCCTGTTTATACATATAGGAATACCTATAACTGGCAGCGTTCAAGCGACGCACTGGCGTTTATAGTTGATGATGGTATTGAGTACAGCCTGGGTAATACCATACAAAATGCCAATTCACACGAGCTGAACACGGCGTTCAATATGGACCTGTTCTACAAATACATAGGCCTTACTGCTAAGAAGCCGGCTGCCAAGAACGCACCGCCAAAGGCTGCACCTAAACCGGGAGAGAAAATAACATCTAACCAGGCGCCTGCAAAAGAAGGTAATATGTGGGTAAATGGGCTTATAGGCGTAGCAACCAGCGTTAAAAATATACAGGTTAAATACTCAGAAACTAATGGTACGCAGCTGCCGGGCTTCCTGCCGGGTGTAGGATTTTTGGGTACTACAAAGCCAACATTAGGGTTTGTACTTGGCAGCCAGGACGCTGATGTAAGGTATGAAGCGGCGCGAAACGGCTATCTTACAAACTATCAGGATTTCAACCAGAACTTTACACAGGTAAGGACAAGGCTGCTTAATGTAACCGCATCGGTAGACCTGTTCCCTGATTTTAAGATTGACCTTACAGCTGACCGTAATTACCAGAATAACTATAGCGAGCAGTATGATGTTGACCCAATTACAAGAGAGTATAACTCGCGCTCGCCATATGAATTTGGTAATTTCCAGATATCTACCATCCTTATTAAAACTGCTTTCAGTAAGAGTGATGTAAACAGTTCTGAAGCTTTTGACCAGATGAGGGCTAACCGTCTTGTTATTGCCGAGAGGCTTGCAGCTGAAAAGTACGGTACTACAGATTTTCCGAGATATGGTGACCCGGGTGTTGATACGGGTGAGTTTGCAACAGCAAACGCAGGTTATCCGGTAGGTTTTGGCCGCAATAGCCAGGCTGTGCTTTTACCTTCGTTCCTTGCAGCCTATTCAGGTCAAGATGCAGGCGATGTGAAAACGGGGCCTTTCCGCGATGTGCCGCTGCCTAACTGGGTGGTAAAATACACAGGGCTTATGCGTTATAAATTGTTTAAAGATACATTTAAGCGTTTTTCATTGCAAAGCGGCTACAGGGCGTCATACAACATTAACAGCTACCGCTCAAACTTTGAGTATGACCAAAACCCGAACGGCAGGGATAACGGCGGTATAGGTAACTTCTATAACAGGAACATTATATCAAATGTGAACCTTGCCGAGCAGTTTAACCCGCTTATCCGTGTAGATTTTGAAATGAAAAATTCATTTAAAATGCTTGCCGAAGTACGTAAAGACAGGACGCTTAACATGAGTTTTGACAATAACCTGCTTACTGAGGTGAAGGGTAACGAATACATCATGGAATTTGGCTACAGGTTTAAAGATGTTGTGATAAACTCACGGCTGGCCGATAACCCTACCAATACCATTAAGAGTGATATTGACATGAAACTGAATTTTTCATGGAGGCAAAATGAAACAATAGTGCGCTACCTTGATTATGATAATAACCAGCTTGGCGGCGGGCAGGACATATGGTCTATTAAGTTTACGGCGCAGTATGCCTTCAGCAAAAACCTTTCAGCCATATTCTATTATGACCATTCTTTCTCTAAAGCAGTTATATCAACAGCCTACCCGCTTACAAACATAAGGTCGGGCTTTACGCTGAGATATAATTTTGGAAATTAATAATAATTAAAGCTTTTCGGATTTTTTATAAAAACATACATTTGCTAAAAACAAACTAACATGAATATACCGGCTGAACTAAAGTACACTAAAGACCACGAATGGGTAAAGATTGATGGCGATACAGCCACCGTAGGCATTACAGATTTTGCACAGCGCGAGCTTGGCGACATTGTATACGTTGAGGTTGAAACGCTTGACCAGACACTTAATAAAGATGAAGTTTTTGGTACGGTTGAAGCTGTGAAGACAGTGAGTGATCTGTTCCTGCCACTATCGGGAGAAATTATTGAGTTTAACGACTCTCTTGAATCTAGCCCTGAAACGGTAAACAGCGACCCTTACGGTGATGGCTGGATGGTAAAAGTAAAGATATCTGATAGTTCTGAAATTAATGAGCTGCTTAGCAGTGATCAATATAAAGAACTAATTGGCGCTTAATAAATATTTCTGGCCGGCTGCTATCTGGACTGCCATTATCACGGTGGCATGTATGGTAAGCATGGATACATTTAGCGAGGCTGATTCAATATTTTCTTTACCGAATAAAGATAAGCTGCTTCACGGCGTGTTTTATTTTGGCTTTACTGTATTGTGGGTATTGTTTTTCAGGACAAGGCCTATGGTAAAAAAGCCTATACTGCTTGGATTTATCTTTGCGGTTGTTTACGGTATAATCATTGAAATTTGCCAGGCCTTTTTTACAACTAACCGAAGCGGCGATGTTTTAGATGCGCTTGCCAATACTATGGGTGCGGCAGTGGCAGTAATAGTATTAAGAATGCTTTTCACCAAAAGATAATATAATCCCTCTCAGGAGGGATTCTTTTTTAATTATGGATATTAGGCAATATTTAGATTCAACATACCTTAAAACAGCACAGCAGGCAGGCTTATCGGACGCTGAAAATGTAGAAGTAGTTAAAGCTGCAGTGGCAGAAGCTATTGAAGAAAATTTTAAGCTTATCATGATCCGGCCTGATATGGTGGCAATAGCTAAGCAAATGATTAATGATGCAAAATCACATGTTCTGGTGGGGACAGTGATAGATTTTCCGGAAGGTAAATCTCCTTTGGAAGAAAAACTTGCCGAAGCTGAAAAGGCTATTGCAGAAGGCGCTGATGATCTTGACTTTGTAATTGACTATACAGCATTTAAAGCAGGCAACATTGCTGAAGTAAAGCAGCAGGTTGTAGCATGTACACGCCTGGGCAGAAAACATGGTAAGATAGTGAAGTGGATAATAGAAACTGCCGCACTTGATGATCATGAAATTGTTCAGCTGAGTGCGCTAATTAAAAACTGTGTAATCACTCACCTTTGTGAGGACGATTACAATCATGTGTTCGTAAAATCATCAACCGGATTTTATAAAACAGAAAACGGTAAGCCAAACGGAGCTACTGTTGCAGCCATAAAGTTAATGCTTGAAAATTCTTTCCCTTTGCCGGTGAAAGCTTCAGGAGGTGTGAGGAGCTATGAGGAAGCTGTTGAGATGATACAGCTTGGCGTGAAGCGTATAGGCACATCATCTGCAAAAGCTATTGCGGCTGGAGAAGCGGCCTCAGGAGGATATTAAAAGCAGAAAAGCCTCCCGTCAGGAAGGCTTCTCTTTCATAGCAATTTTTCGCGATTTTTCTTTTTCGCAGCAATTTAAATAAACAACCTTATGACTGGTTATATACATAAGATGCGAAAACTGAAAAAGGTTGCGTGAAAAAATAAAAAAAATCTTTTTTTATTTTTAGACACCTTGTTTTTTGCTTGCATTGCATTTTACAAGTATCTTTGCGCCGGCTAAGAAATACAATGAAAATTACCTTGGACGCTTCGCAAAACCCATCTCACTCTAAATCGTTTTTTACTGATTTTGTTGCAATTACAAAAGCAAGGCTGGCCATCAGCGTTGTATTTTCGTCTGCGGCAGGATATCTTCTTGGCACTTCAGATGAACATCCTTTTAGCTGGGTAACATTCATCATGCTCGTTTTAGGTGGCTATTGCATGGTTGGGGCTTCAAATGTTTTCAACCAGATAATTGAAAAAGACCTTGACGCCTTGATGGACAGGACAAAAAACCGCCCTGTGCCTTCAGGTAAAATGTCGGTACGTACGGCCTTTATTTTTGGCGGAATCCTTACGCTTGCAGGCCTTGCCATACTGTACAGCATTAACCCAAAAACGGCCATGTTTGGTGCGGTATCTATATTCTTATACACCAGCATATATACCCCGCTAAAGACAATCACCCCGCTTTCTGTATTTGTAGGCGCTTTCCCGGGCGCAATACCTTTTATGCTGGGCTGGGTTGCGGCTACAGATTATTTTGGTATTGAGGCCGGTACGCTTTTCCTTATACAATTCTTCTGGCAGTTCCCTCACTTTTGGGCTATTGGCTGGTTTTTGTATGATGACTATAAGAAAGCCGGATTCTTTATGCTGCCAACCGGCAAAAAAGATAAAAAAACTGCATTGCAGACTATACTTTATACAGTATGGCTTATTATAGCATCATTACTGCCTGCTACCGGGTATACAGGAGACCTGAAACTGAGTCTTGTTTCGGCGGGGCTTGTATTGCTGGCAGGGCTCTGGATGCTTGTGTATGCCGTAAAATTGTATAATAAAATGGATGGCCCGGCCGCACGGAAGCTTATGCTGGTGAGCGTAAGCTACATATCGCTGCTGCAGGTTATATATGTGTTAGATAAATTTATTAGATAAGATATGGAAATGTCAATTGCTGAACATAACGAGAGAAAAGCAAAAACATACAAGATGCTGCTTTGGTTTGGAATGGTGAGTATGTTTATGATGTTTGCCGGCCTAACCAGTGCCTATGTGGTTAGTACTACACGCCGTGACTGGCTTAATGATTTTAAGCTGCCAGATGCCTTTATAATCAGTACGGTTGTTATAGTGCTTAGCAGTATTACTTTTCACATGGCAAAAACAGCTATGAAAAAAGGTAACAGGAGCAACACAACTGCTATGCTGCTTGCAACATTGGTATTAGGGATTGCTTTTGTAGCAGCCCAGTTTTACGGTTTCAGCCAGGTTGTTGAAAGCGGATTTTACTTTACAGGCTCTGAGAGTACCGTGACTACGTCATTCCTTTACATTGTAACGATAATGCACCTTGCCCACCTGTTTGCCGGAATTATTGTACTGCTTGTTGTAATTTATAATCATTTTAAACAAAAATACACTCCTGCACAAACCCTTGGTATAGAACTGGGTGCAATGTTTTGGCACTTTCTTGATATTTTGTGGATTTACCTGTTTTTGTTTTTTTATTTCTATTAAAAGAAAAAAATGTAAATTTGAAAACTTTTTAACTAATAACACTATATGGCAGCGACTGTTACTACTACAGCTACTACTACAGGCAAAACATGGGGCGGCGGAAACGAGCCGATGGGAGCCAGCTACGGCAAGATGATGATGTGGTTCTTCATCGTGTCTGATGCGCTTACATTCTCAGGTTTCCTTGCTTCTTACGGTTTCTCAAGGTTTAAATTTATTGAGACATGGCCAATTGCCGATGAGGTTTTTAACCACTTCCCGTTCATGCACGGTGTTGATGCGCCGATGTATTATGTGGCGTTAATGACATTCATCCTTATCTTCTCATCAGTAACCATGGTACTTGCGGTTGACGCCGGCCACCAGATGAAGAAAACAAAAGTTGCCATTTATATGTTCCTTACCATTATTGGAGGTTTAATATTCGTGGGCTCACAGGCATGGGAATGGAAAAACTTTATAAAGGGTGAGTACGGTGCAGTAGAAACAATGGGTGGTAATATCCTGCAGTTTGTAGATACAAATGGTAATAGGGTAAAGCTTGCTGATTTTGCAGCCGACCTGCCAAGTACATCTGTTGAAAAACAAAGAAGTAACGGTGTGTGGTTTGCCGAGGGTGGAACGATGCCTACGGTAAGCCTTGAAGAGGTTGTAGAAGGCTTTAAGGCTAATCCGAACATCCTTGTAAGGATTGAAAAACTTGATGCGCATAAAAAGAAAAACCATCCTTAGCCGCGAAGAATCTCTTAAAAGGCTTGAAGATGCAACAATGGTTGTAGAAGGCGCTAACCTTATACGCAATGAATATGGGCATAAGCTGTTTGCTAACTTCTTCTTTTTCATAACAGGTTTCCACGGTTTCCACGTATTCTCAGGTGTGCTTATTAATATCCTGATATTCTTCAATGTGCTTTTAGGTACTTATGAAAAGAGGAAGAGTTATGAAATGGTTGAGAAAGTTGGTCTTTACTGGCACTTTGTAGACCTTGTGTGGGTATTTGTATTCACTTTCTTCTACCTTGTTTAATTAAAAAATACGCTGTAGCATCATGGCACATACACACGAATCAAACACAAAAAGGATCTGGCTTGTTTTCGGTTTCCTTTCATTAATAACAATTGTAGAGGTTATATTGGGTATCATTAAGCCCGAGTCGCTTTACATGACCAACTTCCTTCGCATGAGCCTGCTTAACTGGATATTCATCATCCTTACGCTGGTAAAAGCCTACTACATTATGTGGGCGTTCATGCACCTTGAAGGAGAAAAGGCAAACTTCAGATGGTCAATAGTGGCGCCTCTTGTTTTCCTTATTCTTTATCTTATACTTATAATACTGATAGAAGGTGATTATATATTCGAAGTGTTTAAGAACTCTCATTATAAATGGATGTTCTAATTAGCACATTAATTATAAAAAAGACGGTTATTCAACCGTCTTTTTTTATTTTTGCACTGTAATTTTTCCATCATGAAAAAGTCGCTTGTACTTTTTGTTTTATTTGCCCTTCCTATTGTTGCTTACCTCTTTTTGCATCGGGCGTAAACCAGTTTGCGAAGCTTCCTGTTGTTACCCAAAATATTAAAGAATTACCTGAAAGCACATCGCTTTCGGGGCAAAAAATCCGGCTTAAAGGCAAGATTACCATATTAGGCTTCCCGGGTACGGCTATTGTTTACAACCAGGGTAACGCCTTTAACCTTGATCAGAAGATATATAACAAAAACCGTGAGTTTGAAGATTTCCAGGTAGTGATGCTGGCGCCTAAGGGAAGTGAAGCACAGGCTCAGGAAGTTGTGGAAAAGCTAAGCCAGATAAGCAATATGTCGCGCTGGCACTATGTTTTTGCTGAGCCGGATGCAATAAAGGCATATTATGACTCGCTTAACCTTGTAGGCAAGCTTGATGAAAAACTCGGGACGCCAAATGTTTTCATCATTGACAAGAACCTTAACCTGCGCGGAAGAAAAGGAGCTAACAAGAAGGGGGAGATAGAGTATAAAGAAGGGTACAATACCATTTCGGCTGCTGACCTGCACAACGAGATGGGCGATGATGTAAAAGTTATACTGGCAGAGTATAGGCTCGCTCTTAAAAAGTACGGCAAAACCAAAAGACAGATTTAAATGAAGAACAAATCATACATTGGCATTTCATTTATAATCCTGGTGTTCGGCATACTTACAATCCCTAAAATTGTAGACCGGATTAAGAATGAAGATGTAGTTAAGAATGACCGCCTTAATGTGGTACAGGGCAAGCAGAGTGATTTGTTTACCGTTGGCAAAGCCCCTTTTTTCCGCCTCACAAATCAGGACGGGAAGACTATCACGCATGAGTTTTATAAAGGCAAGGTGTACGTGGTTGAATTCTTTTTCGCAACATGCCCATCTATCTGTCCTGTGATGAACCAAAACATGCTGTATATACAGGAAAGCTACAATGCCTATAAAGATTTCGGTATAGCATCAATAACCATTGACCCGGCTAATGATACAGCGCAAGCGTTGAAAGCACATGCGCAGCAATTGGGTGCGGTTTCCCCAAACTGGAATTTCCTTACAGGCGATAAAGACTACATTTATAAACTGGCCAATAAAGGTTTTAAGATATACGCAGGCGAAAACAAGCAGGCGGCAGGCGGGTTTGAGCACAGCGGCCTTTTTGCCCTCATTGATAAATACGGAAATATACGCTGCCGTACCAAAAACGGAAACCCGATTATGTATTACTCGGGGTTGAATTATGCCGATAAAGATGGTATGGAAGAAGACCTTAGCGGTAAGTACAGGCCCGGCGTGGAAGCATTAAAAGAAGACATAAAGAAATTACTTGAAGAATAATGGATACTCAAAATACTACCGAGGCAAAGTATAACAAATGGATAGTGGTATTGTCAATTGCCATACCACTTGTGGTAGCGCTATTGTTTACTGTTAACTTACATGACTTGGGTTATGATGTAAAGCCCCTTACTTTTCTTCCGCCGATATATGCAGGCATAAATGCAGTTACAGCTATAGTTTTGGTAACGGCAGTAATGGTGGTAAGAAGAGGTAATCGCACATTACATGAAAAACTGATGAAGTTTGCAATATTCCTTTCTGTATGTTTCCTTGCCATGTATGTAGCGTACCACATGACAAGCATTGAGACTAAGTTTGGAGATATCAACGGTAATCTTATAGTTGATGAAGCCGAGAAAGCAAAAACAGGCTATGTGCGCTACCTGTATTACTTTATACTTCTTACGCATATTTTGCTAAGTATCGTTATCATCCCATTTGTGCTTATAACGTATGTTCGGGGCATTGCAGGCAGTTTTGAGCGGCATAAAAAGATTGCCCGCATAACTTACCCAATGTGGCTGTATGTAGCTGTTACAGGTGTTATTGTGTATATTATGATCTCGCCTTATTACATTCACTAATGAAAAAGCTTCTCATAATATTATTTTTACTTATTGCCTCAGTTACTGCTAATGCCCAGTGTGCTATGTGCCGTGCTGCGCTTGAAAACAGTAATGGGCCAATAAAGGCTGAAGGCGTTAATGACGGCATTATGTACCTTATGGTGTTCCCGTACCTTTTGATTGGCCTGGTGGGCTATGCAATTTACCGTACGCGTAAAAAGAAAAAAGCAAAACAAGAAGAGGTGGCTTAATTATTTCATGCCATCAACCTTTACATCCATTGTTCCTGATGTTTTGATAAATGCGATAATGGCATTATTGGTAAGCTGCACCTTTTCAAAATCAAGTTCGCCCAGTTTTCCATTTATAAATATTCCCGGCATGGGTGAATAATTCTTCAGGTATGGCAGCAGGTTGTTGCGCCCTTCTTCCAGATTGGGTTTTATAGAATAGCGGCAGCTTTCCTGAATTTTTTTCAATACCATTCCTTCAGCAAGCCAGTTGGCGGTCCTCATCAAAACACTTTTGGTGTCCAGCACATAATCCATCTGGTCAAAATAAATTTCCTTTGTAACCGCATTGTAGTTGGGGTAACCGGTAAGGTAGATAGTCCCGTTAATACTGCCTGTCATATCAAGCGCAATGATCATCTTGTTGTCTTTTTGCCACAGGTCAACTTTTTGTACAGTAACCTTCCTGCTGCCAGATGAAAACTCTTTCCCTTGGAAATTTTTAGTCAATACTTTTGATGCGCTTTCATAGGTTGAGACAGCAGCCACAACTACATTCAGCTTATCAGGCATTTCTTTTACAGGCTTTAAGACAATAGCATTGCGGTTAAAGCTACTCTTCGGCTGCTGGCCAATGGTTGTCTGCATACTGCACTTAAGGCCCATATTCATGGTTACCTGGTTTTTGCCCAGTTTTGCATCGGTAACATAAAGCTCTTGCGGATTCAGCGCAAACCAGGCCTCATATTGCGGGCTGGTAAGCATGGGTGCGCTCAGTTTTTCGAGTGCGTCAAGTACCTGTGGCTTGAAATCCACTGCTTTAGAGAGTGCCTGGTCAAGCCTGGTTTCAATTTTTGATTTGAAAAGCTTTATCGCAGGGTTTATCACGTAGGTAATCATCACTTTCTTACCGGCAATTGTAACTGTTGGGCTTTCCTGCCACTCCAGGTTTTCAATTTGTGTTTCAGTATTCAGCTTCCAGTTTACAAGGCCAACGTTGCTCTTGAAGGTCACAATGGCGTTCAGGTCAAACTCGCGGGTATCATACATATCAATACCCATGGCTGATGTTCCGTACTTAACTTTCGCGTTTATTTTTACAGGAACTACCGAAATCAGTCTGCCGTTTTCTTCATTCAGTCTTATCGGTGCAGTTTTCCACACCTTCATGGCAATCTTGTCATCCTCTACATTGTTATCTTCATACATCAGGCCCGGAAATGCCTTGTTCAGCTGACCTTCAACATCTGCAAGGGCAATGGTAACCGGCATATTGATGAAAGATGTTGCGCTTTCAAAGGCCACAGGGGCATTATTGCTTGGTTCGGGCTTTAGCGCTTCGATTTTTTTGCCGTACTGGCACATCCATATATTATAATTGCAGATAGCAATAAAATAATCTTTTTCATACAAAGTTATTACGGTGTAAAATTATGATTTATTGTAACATATTCAATGGTTAAAAGTCTTATGCTGTAGTGTTGGATTAATTTATACCTTTGTAACACTTTGAATTTTTCACATGAAGATTAAAGCGCTCTTTTTACTGGCAGTGGCATTGTTAGCCGGCCTGCCGTCATTTTCCCAGGCTAAAAAATGGTCTTTGGAAGAATGCATTGAGTTTGCGATGAAAAAAAATATCTCCATCCAGCTGTCTATGCTTGATGAGAAACTGGCAAAAGTTGACAGAAAAGACGCTATCGGCGCTTACTTGCCCTCAGCTACTGCACAGGCATCACACTCGTGGAACGTGGGGCTTAACCAGAACATTACCACGGGTTTGCTCGAGAACCAGACCACACAGTTTACATCAGCGGGGCTAAATGTAGGGGTTGACATTTACAACGGCATGCAGAACTACCACCGTGCCCGACGTGCCAGCCTTTCTATTATCGCAGCACAATACCGCCTTACAAAAATGCGTGAAGATGTGGCGCTTAATGTTGCAAATGCCTACCTGCAGATACTCTTCAACAAAGAGAATCTTAAGGTGCAGCAGCAACAGCTTGAAATTGACAGGCAGCAGCAGGCGCGTGTACAAGACCTTGTTGATGCAGGCTCTGTACCGGCAGGCGATTTGCTTGATGTAAAAGCCACCGTTGCCACAGATCTTCAGAAAACCATACAGGCTGAGAATGCACTGCTTATCTCAAAACTTTCTCTTGCACAATTGATGCAGCTTGAAAATTTTCAGGATTTTGATACCGAAGACAGCGACTACCCTCTCGACACAACCGGGATTATGAACGAGTCTCCGTCAACCATATATGAAAAAGCACGTAATGAACGGACCGAGGTAAAAATTGCCAAAGCCGATGTAGAGGTTGCCGAGCGTGATATACTCCTGGCGAAGGGGGCTTTTCAGCCAAGGCTTCAAGGTTTTTATAGCTTTAACACACGTGCTGCCTATGCCGACAGGATAGTGGATTACCAGCAAAGCGTAAGCACCCCGTTCAGGCCTATTGGTACTGTGGGCAGTACCGGTGAACTGGTTTTTACTGAAAATTTTGTGCCGATACTAGGCCGTCCTGAATCAATATGGAGGCAGTTTGATGATAATAAAGGGCATAGCTTCGGGCTTTCACTTAATATACCAATACTTAACGGGCTTGCGGTACGAAACAATGTTGAGCGCCGCAAGATAGCGCTTGACCGTTCTAAGATAACGCTTACACAAGAAGAAGTAAATCTTGAAACCAACGTGTATACTGCTTACACCGATGCGCAGGGTGCACAAAAAGCCTACGAGGCTGCCATTGCAATGAGCGAGGCGCGTGAAGGTGCGCTAAACTATGCACGTGAGCGTTATGAAGTTGGCCTTATTAATATTTTTGACCTGAACCAGGCGCAGACACTTTCGGTAAATGCTAAAAGTGAGGTGCTTCGAACAAAATACGATTATATATTCCGGATGAAGATACTTGAGTTTTACTTTGGTGTCCCAATCTATAATAAGCAATAACCATGTCTAAAAAAACGCTTTACTACCTGCTGGGCGGCATAGTGGCCGTAATAATATTACTTGTTGTACTTAAGAAAACAGGTGCAATCGGCAATAACGACACCGGCCTTCAGGTTGAGACTTCTATTGTGAAAGAAATAGCGCTTACCGAAGTGGTGAGCGCCACGGGCAAGGTACAGCCTGAAGTAGAGGTTAAAATATCATCTGAAGTATCGGGTGAAATTATTGAGCTGCCGATAAAGGAAGGGCAGGCTGTTAAAAGAGGCCAGCTGCTGGTGCGTGTAAATCCTGACCTGTACCAAAGTGGAGTGAGCCGCAGCGCTGCATCATTATCTACTGCAAAGGCAGGGCTTAGCCAGGCTGATGCGCAGCTTAAAGAGGCAAAGGCAAACTATGACCGTAACAAAAAGCTGCTTGAAAAAGGTGTTATCTCAAAATCTGAATGGGATAAGATAACATCAGCTTATGAAGTGGCGCAGGCTAACAAGCAGTCGGCTTACTTTAGTGTACAGAGTGCGGGTGCAACGGTGACTGAAGCGCGCGATAACCTGAACAGGACTACAATATACTCTCCGGTTGACGGAACCATTTCTAAGCTTGACGCCGAACTTGGCGAAAGGGTAGTGGGTACGCAGCAAATGGCCGGTACCGAAATTCTTCGCGTGGCTGACCTTAACAACATGGAGGTAGAGGTTGATGTGAATGAAAACGACATTGTGAAAATAGAAATTGGCGATGAAGCCGAAATTGAAGTGGATGCTTACCTGCGCCGCAAGTTTAAAGGCGTGGTTACCGGTATATCTAACTCTGCCAATGCTGCTCAAACTGCCGACCAGGTAACAAACTTTAAGGTTAAGGTGCGCATACTTAAGGATAGCTATGCAGATATGACTAAAGGCAAACCTGCAAACTTCTCACCTTTCCGTCCGGGTATGACTGCTACGGTAGACATCATTACCGAGAGGAAGGAAAATATCATTGCTGTGCCGATAAGTTCAGTTGTTGTGAAGACAGATACATCTGCCACAAAAAAGCCTGCAACAGATACTCCTAAGCCTGAAAACAAAGAAAATGCCGTGGCCGAAAAGAAATACGAATGCGTATTTGTGAAGGTTGGCGATAAAGCAGAGTTGCGCGTAGTAACCACGGGTATACAGGACAATACCAATATTGAAGTGCTTAAAGGCGTGAAAAAAGGCGATGAAGTGATAACCGGGCCATATACGCTGGTGTCAAAAGAGCTGAAGCCGGGGGACAAAGTAAAAAAGCAGGGAGAGGCTAAAAAGTAATGGCATACATACTCAATCTTGAAACGGCAACCCGTAATTGTTCTGTAAGCCTTGCAAAAGATGGTAAAACCATTGCATTGAAAGAGTATGCAGGTGAAGGCTATACCCATGCTGAAAAACTGCACGTATTTATAGAAGATGTTCTTAAGGAAGCTGGTGTTGATTACAAAAGTTTAAATGCCGTTGCCGTAAGTATGGGGCCGGGTTCTTATACCGGGCTGCGCATAGGCGTTTCAGCTGCAAAAGGGCTTTGCTATGCGCTAAATATTCCGCTGATAGCTGTTGATACCCTTGAGGTGCTCGCTCACGCCATATCGCCTGAAAATGGCTCTATCATTCCGATGATTGATGCCCGCAGGATGGAAGCTTATACTGCAGCTTTTAGTCATAGTCACACTAAAATCAGGGATACGGAAGCAGAGATAATTACTGAAGACAGTTTTGCCGGATTTGATGGCCCGCTTCACCTGGTTGGTGACGGAGCTGCCAAATGTAAAGCCTTGCTGACAGCCAATAAGTTCATTTACCATGATGAGATTCTTTTTCCGTCGGCGGCACAAATGGGTGTTTTATCATACGCCGGATATAAAAATAGCGACACTGTAGATGTCGCTTATTTTGAACCTTACTACCTGAAAGATTTCATTGCGGGGAAGTAGTGTCTCCTTTTTTACTAAATTCGACAGATATATTCCACAAAGACATAAGTTAGATGCTGAGAACGGGATTTTAAGCCCTTGACGGCCGTAATGCGGATGTGACGGATTTTAAATAATCATCAATGACGTGAACCGAATTTTAATGTATTTTAAATAGTTTTATATGAAAAAAATACTACTTATCTGCTTTTTAATAATTATAAATGGATATGCGGTTGGTCAAAATGTATCTGTTTTAGATCAAAAAAATGGCTTTAAAACATTAAAGTTTGGAACTGTTAGAGCCGATATAAAGGATTTAAAGTTTTTAAAAACGGAATATGGTGTTAGTTACTATCTATTAGAACCACAGACATTAGATTTATATTATGTATTTGAAGTTCATTTTCATAAAATAATTTTAGGGTTTAAGAATGACAAACTAATGTTAATAGCATTATCTAAAACTGAAAATTTTAATGACCCTTCATCCTCAAATGTTCTAATTGAAGACTTAAAATATCTGCATCATTCATTCTGTAAAACAATTGGAGAATCTGAATATATTAAAGAAGATTCAGGCGATATTTACCACAGATGGTATGGCGAAACATGTAAGCTAAGCCTAAGCAGGATACGAGGTAAAGGCGGCATTGATGGTGAGGGAAATCCTTTTATTGATGTTACGCTCCAAGTTATATTTAATTCATACATAGAAGTTTCCTAAATCTGGTTTTTAAAATTCCTTTTACCTGAAAGATTTTATTGCGGGGAAATAGCTAAGCTTTAGGATCGCCCGGTAGGTTTTTAATGTGAAGGTCACGCTGCGGGAATGGCAGTTCAATACCTTCGCGCTCAAATGCTAACTTAACCTTTTCATAAAAATCTGAAACCAGCTGAATGTAATTTGGCCTTTCAGCCCACATAAATACAACAACGTCAATACCGCTTTCCCCTAAAGTCCTTACTTCGGTTCTCGGTGCAGGATCTTTTAAAACCCGTGGGTCTTCGTTGGCAATCTTCATAATTGCATCTTTTACCTGTTGCAGGTTGCTTGAGTAGGCTACACTAATTACAATTTCTGTACGTCTCAATGGCTCTTGGGAGAAATTTTTAATAGTACCGTTTGAGAGTGCACCGTTTGGCAAATATATTACCTGGTTGTTTGGTGTAATGATGCGTGTACTGAATATCTGGATACTGTTTACCGTGCCGGCCTGCCCCTGAGCTTCTATATAATCTCCTACCCTGAACGGTTTGAACATAACGATAAGCAGTCCGCCTGCAAAGTTGGAAAGCGAGCCCTGCAACGATAAGCCTATTGCTAAACCTGCGGCTCCAATAGCTGCCACAAATGATGTGGTTTCAACACCCAGCTTGCCAATAACGCTTATGATAAGCAGTACCCGGAATATCCAGGTGAAAACATCCATTACGAATTTGAGCAGGGTAGGATCGAAGTCGCGCTCGGTCATCAGCCTTTTCAATACACGCCTGAAAAGCTTGATGATAAGTAAACCAATGATGAGCGTTATGGCCGCAACAACAACCTTGGGAGCATACTCAACCGTCATGGCATTGAGCTTATCCCAGTAATAATCAATCTCTTTCATACATTATAATTTCTGTAACTGCGCCAGGGCTTCTGCCTGTGCTGAAACCGGCAGGTTACAGGCTTTGTTTTCGCAAACATAAAACATTAGGCCGTTATTGGCAAACCTGTCGTGCAGGAATGGAATTGTAGATGCCGCATCTGAACCTGCAACGGCAACATGCGGCAAATATTCACTGTTTATTTGCCTTACAGTTTCAAAAGCCCCTTCTCCTGTAACTGCAAGTTCTTTGCTTCCCGGCAGGAAACTGAGCCATAGCTCCATCCAGTTAGCGAAGGCTGAAGGATAATCAAGCCCGGGTTTGATGTGCAGCAGCATGGTGCGGGCCATTTCTTCGTAATGCGTGTTGCCATAAAATGTTCCCAGCTTTTTCAGTACAATTGCCATTACCGAGTTTGATGCCGGAATCACGTTGTCTTCAATTTCATAATGCGGCGCGATAAGCTGCTCCCCATCAAGCTGGGTATAGCTGAGGAAAGGCTGCTTGCCATCATAAAAATGGTCAAGAGCATAATCAGCCAGTTGCTTTGCCGCCGAGAGCCACTCTTCATTAAGCGTGGCTTCATATAAAGTAATAAGCGCATCAGCGGCATTGGCATAATCTTCAAGGAAGCCGCTTATCTTTGCAGTATCTTTTTTATATGTTCGCAGCAGGCTCCCATCTTCCTGCCACATGGTATTGAGTAAGAATTGCGCATTACTCTCAGCAGCATTTCTGTATTCCTCGTTACCCAACGCCTTGTATGCATCGGCATAGCCTTTCAGCATGAGGGCATTCCATGAAGTGAGGGTTTTATCGTCAAGGCGCGGGCGCGGGCGTTTTTCCCTTTCTGTAAACAGCAGTTTTTCCCATTGCTGTTTCTTACTTTTTAATTGCTCAAGGGTAAGCCCGGTTATTTCTGCCAGTTCTTTCAGCGGTTCTACTTGTATGAGTACATACTTGCCGTTTTCCCAAAATCCTATCTCATTTATATTAAAAACCTCTGCAAAAACCTCAAAGTCAGTACCCAGAAGGTCGCAGAGTTCCTGTTTTTCCCAAACGTAGAAGGCGCCTTCTTCAAGATGGCCCGCCATATCAAGGCTGTCGGCATCCAAGGCTGAATAAAACGCACCATTGGGCAATGTCTGCTCTCTTTTAATGTAACCGTGTGTTTTTTCAATCACCTCCTTGTACAAAGGATTTTTGGTACGGCGGTAGGCCTGGGCATAGAGGCTCATGAGCTGCCCATTGTCATACAGCATTTTCTCAAAATGCGGCACATGCCACTTCATATCAACCGAATAGCGGGAGAAGCCGCCGCCCAATACGTCAAACAGCCCGCCGTGTGCCATACGTGTAAGCGTAAGGTCAGTAAATTCCAGAAGCTGCGGTACGTTATACCTGTAGCCGTAATGCTGAAGGAAGATGTAATTAACCGGCATCATAAACTTCGGCGCCCGGGCATATCCGCCAAACTCCCAGTCAAAGCTTTTCATCCATTTTTTTATAAGCGGTTCAATGGCTTCAACACCCGGTAAGTCATCTTTTGCAGGTAATACCGGCAGGCTTATTGCCTGAAGGCCATCATGCAGTTTTGAAGCGTACTCTTCCATTTTTGAAGGATCTCGTTCAAAAAGTTCCTGTAGCTGCGTGAGTGCGTTTATCCAGTCGTTTTTCCTGAAGTAAGTGCCGCCCCATACCGGCCTTCCGTCAGGCAGCAGCACCACATTCATGGGCCAGCCACCCTGGTTTGTCATGAGCTGCACAGCTTTCATGTATGTTGCATCAACATCAGGGCGCTCTTCACGGTCAACCTTTATCGAGATATAGTGCTCGTTCATAACAGCTGCTACCTCTTCATCTTCAAAGCTTTCATGTTCCATAACATGGCACCAGTGACAGGCAGAATAGCCTACACTCAGCACCATGAGCTTGTTTGAGGTTTTAGCTTCGGCAAGGGTTTTGTCGCTCCATGCTTTCCAGAAAATGGGGTTATTGGCGTGTTGCAGCAGGTATGGGCTGGTTTCAAGAGATAGTTCATTCATGTGCTAAATTTAAGAAACAGCCGGTAGCATTCAAAGGTGTTTGTGATTTATAAAAGAATGTGTTAAAGAAATCATAATAGCTGCACACCCATCCTTTACGTTTTAAGTTTAAAAACGGCAGTCGCAAGAAAAATAATTGGGCTCAATCATAGTAGTACTATCGCATTATTGGTGCATTGTCAGGTAAGTTTTTTAAAGCCAGGCAGTTCCATTATGTGTTGATAAATCCTAATTTATAATAGTTATAAATTACACACCTCTGAAGTACTTTGTGATAATTGTTTTATCTACATTTTTTGTATTAAAACTTTAATAACTTAGTCACTGCAAACAAAAATCTGACAAATGATTATGAAAAAAATTACAATTTTTTTGTGTCTACTGGCGGGGTATCTGATACCTTCCTACGGGCAATGTACAAGTGAAGATTTGTACCCCTCAACGCCTGCCACATCTGATAATTCAGGGGTGGCACAACAAATCTCTGACTGCGTTTATGCCGGAGATTATTCTGTTATCAACGGCCTCACCGTAGGCGGAGATTACAAATTTACATGTACCTGGAATGATGATACATCCGTTCACAGGTATCTTACAGTGAAAGACGCTGATGATAACGTGATTGCCCACGGTATTTCGCCGCTAACGGTAAATGACATCACAGCTTCAAGCATCAGGCTGCACTACAGTATAGATGCAGATTGCGGAACTGATACGGAATGTTCTACCGCTACTATACTTACAGTTTTGTCTTGCCCGCTGCCATTAAATGCGCAGCTTTCGGCCGTTACAACAACAGGCGCATCTTTTACATGGACGCAAGGCGGCAGTGAAACGGCATGGTAGGTATTGGTACTTGGCGAAAACGAAGATGCACCAACTTCTTCTACATCAGGAACTCAGGTATTGACAACTGCTGCCTGGACAACTACAGTGCCGCTTGCTGTTGGAACTGGATATAAGTTTTATGTAAGGTCTGATTGTGGTTCAGAATACAGCCCATGGGGAGGGCCGTATAACTTTTCAACCGCATGCACTTCAGTTGCAGCCTTTACGCAGAATTTTGAAACAACTGCTTTAGAAGAAGTGCCTGAATGCTGGACAGCACTGCTTGTAGGAGCTTCAAATTATGCTTTTATAGAGACAGGAGATTTTATGGGATACCAAAGCACTAATTCCATCCAACTTGCCAACGCTGACTCTGCACCTACAGCAAATATAATGTTGGTGTCACCACCGCTTTCAACAATGACTACCGGCACACACCGTGTTAAATTCAATACTGTTGGTTACGGAGACGGTGAGATCGAAGTAGGTACTGTAAATAGCCAGACACCAAACGCTACTTTTACACTAAAGGAAACCGTTCCTGTTTCTAACACATATACAGAAGCAGTTGTTGATTTTTCTGATTATACAGGGACAGATACTTATCTTGCTTTCCGTCACCCAAATGTGTCAACCTACAATCCTGTTTTTCTTGACAACATAAGATGGGAACTATCACCTTTATGTCCTGATGTTACCGCACTTACAGTTGATGGCGTAACTACTACATCAGGATCTGTGAGCTGGACACCGGGCGGCGCAGAAACACAATGGGATGTTGTTTATGCTGAACAATCTGTAAGTGACCCTACAGGCCTTAACCCAATTGTACCTGCACCAACAGGTACACCTGCGGCTACCATACCGGGCCTTACACCAAACACTGCTTATAATGCATGGGTGCGCTCTGTATGCGGTGGTACAGATGGAGACGGCGCTTGGATTGGCCCAATTACTTTTAGAACAGCTTGCCTGGCCGTAAATGCAATCAGTGAAAACTTTACATCTACTCCAACAGGTGAAATGCCTGATTGCTGGGCAGCAATATTTGATGGTGAAGATGTGTCTCAGTACGCTTATATAGAAGTTTCAGGCGGATCTGGTGTTGAGGGCGGAAAAGGCCTGAGACTGTATAATAATGACTCTGGCAGCGACTCTAATATTATAGCAGTAATGCCAAATCTCGGCAACTTATCTGCCGGTACACACCGCCTTAAGTTTATGGCCCGTACAGATGGTACATCAAGCCTTGAAGTAGGTACTTTAAGCTCTGCAACCAATGGTACTACATTTACCAGCATGGAATCAATTGACCTTACGGGTACTTATACTGAATATGTTGTTGACTTTACCGGGTATACAGGTACTGATACCTTTATTGGCCTTAGATATGCCGGTAACATCACTTATACCGGAATAAATATTGATAATGTAAGGTGGGAAGTTGCACCTGCATGTGCTGATGTAACTGATATAGAAATACATACAATAACTACATCTTCTGCAGAAGTATTTTGGATTGCCAATGGCGGTGAGTCTGCATGGGATGTTGTATATGGCCCGGCAACGGCTACAGATCCTTCAGCACTTACGCCGATATCGCCTGCGCCATCAGTTAGCCCGGGTGCATCTATAAGCGGGCTTAGTCCGAATACCTCTTATAATGTATGGGTACGTTCTGCCTGTGGCGGCACAATTGGTGACGGTGCATGGATTGGTCCGGTTACTTTCACAACTGCATGCTTACCTGTAGCCACATTTAATGAAGATTTTGATACTACAAATACTGATGAGCTTCCTGGTTGCTGGTCAGCCATAGTTTCAGGTGACACGGTTTCACAATATGCCTATGTTGAAACAACAAGCGGAGCATCAGTATCAGGTGAAAATTCAGTTGAAATTTATGTATCCGACTCAGGCGAAGAAGACTATGTGATGCTTGTATCTCCAAACCTTAGTACACTCGGCGCAGGAACACACAGGCTTAAATTCCAATCGTATATTTATAACGGCGGTACACTTGAAATAGGTACATTAAACGGTAATACAGATACTGCAACATTTACAGTATACGATCAAATAACAATTGGTGATGAATTTGATGAATATGTTGTAGACTTTACAAACTATACCGGTACTGACACCTACATTGGTATAAGGAATATAACAGGAACCTACAGCTCTGCATATCTTGATGATATTAAATGGGAAGTTATGCCACTATGTGCAGATGTTGATGATATATATGTTGATGGTATAACTACTGCCACTGCAAACGTAAACTGGACAGCAGGCGGCAGCGAAAGCGGATGGCAGGTAGCCTATGGACCTGTAAGTACAATTGACCCAGCTACACTTACTCCAAGCCCGGTTCAACCTGTAACTACATATACTCTACCAAGCCTTACAGATAATACTGCTTATAAGGTATGGGTACGTTCTGTATGTGGTGGCACAGATGGTAACGGTGCCTGGATAGGCCCGGTTACATTCACAACATTATGTGTTGCGGGCACTGTGCCTTACACAGAAAACTTTGAAAGTGCTGTAACACCTGCACTTGCCGGATGTATGACATCTTTTAATGCTGGTGAAGGTAATAACTGGGCAACAGAAAATAATCCTGGTTATGGCTTTACAAATAAAGTTGCATCGTATTCTTATAATTCAGATTATGCTGCCGATGCATGGTTATTTACCCGTGGCCTTCAGCTTACAGCAGGAGAATCGTATAAGATTTCATACAAGTATGGTAACAACAGTGAAGATACCTATACTGAAAAAATGAAAGTGATGTATGGCCTTAGCCCTGATGTAGACGGTATGACAATTGACCTGGCTGACCACCCCGAAATTACAGGAGCAGCCGCCACAGTAAATGAGGTAACATTTACTGCTCCTACAACAGGTACCTATTATTTCGGTTTCCATGCTTATTCAGATGCAAACGAATATGACCTGTATCTTGATGATATTGCTATAGATGCAGCATTAGGCACTGCACCGATACAAGCAGGTGTATTTACATATTACCCTAACCCTGTAAAAGATGTGTTGAAACTGTCATATACAAGCGAAATTACAAATGTTACGGTTTACAACCTTCTTGGGCAGGCAGTAATAAATACTGCTATCAACCAAAATGAAGCATCAATTGATATGTCACGCCTGCCTGCAGGTAATTATATAGTAAAAGTTTCGGCAGATGCTATGAATAAGACAATCAAAATTATAAAAGACTAACTTTATTAGTCTATCTCAAACCCACTCAAAACTGAGTGGGTTTTCTATTTTTTAATGTCTTGAGATGAAGTCATAAAAAAACCCGCTTAATTTAAGCGGGTTTTTCTTGTGGTACCTCCAGGAATCGAACCAGGGACACATGGATTTTCAGTCCATTGCTCTACCAACTGAGCTAAGGTACCGTTGTTTTTGCATAGCGTTCTAAGCGGTAATGCGGGTGCAAATATAGAACCATTTTTATATTATCCAAAACAAAACCTAAAAAAAATCAATTTGTATCTTTACCGCACAAACACTGCGAAAATGCTTTTAGCTGTTGATGTTGGCAATACAAAAATTAAAGCTGCTGTCTTTAAGGATGATACCCTTTCAGACCGTTTTGTTTTTAACGCTGTTGAGGCTGTAAAAGCTATTGAAAATATATTTGCAAAACATTCAAAAATCACTGCGGCAATACTTTCATCAGTAGGAAAAGCATCTCCTGAATTGTTATATACTATTGAAAAGAATGTGCCAGTAACGATAGTTGATCATCAAACGCCTGTGCCATTCAAAACATCTTATGCCACACCGCATACATTGGGTGTAGACAGGATAGTGCTTTCTGCAGGCGCTGTTTTAAATCATCCTGCCCAAAACAGGCTGGTTATTGATGCAGGTACTTGCATTACATATGATTTTATTGATGATAAAGACAATTACTATGGGGGTGCTATATCTCCCGGTATACGCCTTAGATATGAGGCGCTGCATAATTTTACGGCAAAGCTTCCGTTATTAACCCGGGAAATGCCTGTAAGTGTTACTGGAAACTCTACAGTAGAGTCTATACACAGCGGTGTTGTGAATGCGTTAATTTTTGAAATACAGGGATTTATTGACTATTATGAAAATAAATATGATAATTTGGCTGTAATATTAACCGGCGGAGATGCTGAATTTTTGGCTGTACGATTTAAAAACACCATCTTTGCCAATTCAAATTTCCTGCTGGAAAGCCTGAACCAATTATACTTATATACACAAAATGATTAAAAAGATTATTGCAGTATGCGGCCTTTTGTTTTCAATAACGGCTTTTGCCCAGGAAACCAATGCATCGCCATACTCATATTACGGTGTTGGCGATTTAAAATTTAAAGGGACGCCAGACACGCGCGCCATGGGAAGCATGGGTATTTTTCCTGACAGTATACATATTAATCTGCAAAACCCGGCATCATACAGCCACTTAAAGGTTACTACATTTAGTGTAGCTGCCAGCAATTCTAAAACAAACTTTAAGTCATCCGGGCCTGATGAGAGCGCTACACGTACTACACTTGATTATCTTACGGTGGCCATACCTTTTAATAAAGCCGGGATAGCATTCGGGTTAATGCCTTATACAGCGGTAGGTTATAAAATACAGAATACTGCTGAGGGATCAGACAACATAACAAGAACCAGGCAGTTTAACGGAAGGGGAGGCATCAACAGGGTTTTTCTCGGAGGATCATACCAGGTAACACCTGCATTTAGTATTGGGGCAGATGTGAGCTATAATTTCGGTAATATTGAGACAAAATCAATTGTGAGTGTTACAGACGTACAGCTATCCACCCGCGAAACAAACGATTCACATTACGGAGGAGTATCCTTTAATGTTGGTGCAACGTATAAAAAAACGCTAAACAATAAATATGACTGGATAACCAGCGCAACATTTACACCTGCGAGCAATTTAAAAAGCAGTATTGAGCGCGAATTAGCTACGATTACAATTACCAACAATGGTGAGATTGTAAATGACTCAGAAAAGTTTACACTTAATGACGAAGATGTAAAAATGCCGGCCCGCTTCACCGTAGGGTCAGGTATCGGCATAAAGACAAAATGGTTTGCAGGAGTTGAATATGCATATCAGCAAAGCAACGAGCTGGGCAACCGGTTTGATAATATAACCTCTGCAGGCTTTGAAGCAGGGCACCGTGCTTCTGTAGGCGGGTACTACACCCCGAATTATATGTCTTATTCAAGCTACTTCAGCAGGATTACATATCGTGGCGGCCTTAAGTTTGAAAAAACCGGGCTTGTTGTAAACAATAATTCTATCAATGATTATGCGTTAACATTTGGTGCAAGTTTACCGCTTGGCGCCTTTATTGGCAGCTCAAGCCTCAATATAGGTTTTGAATGGGGCAGGCGCGGCACTACCAGCGCAAACCTTATACAGGAAAATTATTTTAATATGCTTGTAAGCCTGTCGTTAAACGATCGTTGGTTTATAAAGAGAAAATATGATTAACTAAAACGTAAGGGTTATGAAATGTAATTGGATCATCATAATGCTGTTTAGTGTTTGGGTTGTTACGGCACAACAAAAGAAAACAGCGGCACAGTGCCAGGAAAGCTTTAAAGCTTTTGAAACTAAGGTCTCAGGTGGAAATTATGATGAGGCTGCAACAATGTATGCCCCGTTACAGAAAGAGTGCCCTAAAGTTGATGAAAAATTATATGAGCTTGCCGAAGAAGTGTACAGCCACAGGGCGCAGCTTGCCCCAAGGGGTGAAAAGCAGCGTGCTGAGCTTGATAAGCTGGTTTTGGTGTACAGCCAGTATAGTAAAAATTACCCTGCAAGCGCTTTAAAGGCCGACATTAGCCGCGCAATGCTTCAAAAAAGGTACAACCTTGCAGCGGATGATGAGATTTTTAAAACCCTTGATGCTGCATTTGCAAAAAATAGCGCTGCATTTACAAACCACGAGGCGCTTGAAGCTTATTTTTTGCTTTACCTTAAGAAATTTGAAGAAAATAAAGGTATAACTCAAGACCAGCTTATTGCCAAATATGCAGATGTTACAGCCCAGGCCGGTAAAGCAAAAGAAGAAATTATCAGGCAGCGGGATATTCTTTTAGCAAAAGAAGCAGCAGGTACTATAACTACAACAGAGAAAGCGCATATTGCAGCACTGAATGAAAAAATTGACAGTTTTACCGCTGTGGAAGAAAATGCCGATATACTGGCGCGCAGGCATTTCAGCTGTGATAAGCTCGAAGCTTTTTACGCATCAGGTTTTGAAGTTCATAAAACTTCAGCCAAATGGCTTGAAAGCGCTGTTAATACTCTTTATAAAACAAGGTGTGGAAATTCTGCGGTTTTGCAAAAGGGCGTTGCTGAATGGCATAGTATTGCTCCCGGGCCGCGTTCGGCCATGTACATGGGGCTTATGGCCCAACGTAAAAATAATATTGCTGATGCCGTAAAATATTTTGACGAAGCTGCAAGGCTGGAAACTACCGCCGAAAAGAAAGCAGAAATGTATTATATGGCGGCCACGCTTATAAGGCAGTCAGATAAAAAGATGGCTAAAGATTATGCCCTTAAAGCTGCACAGCTCAATACAAAATCTGGCAGGCCATATGTTTTCCTTGCTGAAATGTATTCATCAGCAGGAAAAGAGTGTGAGATGACTGACTTTGAACGAAAGGCACTGGTGTGGCTTGCCGGCGAAACACTTAAAAAAGCTGAGCAGGCTGAAGCCAAATACAAGGCAACTGCCGATGCAATGATGATAAACCTGAATAAGAAGGCTCCTGTAAAGGCTGACTTAAAAGCAGCAGGTAGAAAAGCAGGGCAAAAAATATCTTATGGCTGCTGGATAAATGAAACTATTACAATCCCAAATCTGTAATATGGGTTTTAAGTTATTTAAGATTGGTTTTGTAGTTGCCGTGACAATATTGCTTTTCTCGTGTGAAAGCAATTTTAAAGAGGTGCAGCGCCTCAATTCTGTAGCGTTCAATGCAGCTATGCAGGCCGAGAATATTAATCTTAAGTATACTGATTCAGGGAAAGTCAAGTCAATTCTCTTAAGCCCGCTTATGATGGATTACTCTAATCTTGATTACGGCTTTAAAGAATTTCCAAAAGGGGTTAACGTAACGCTTTTTGATGATAATGGCCAAAAAACAATTGTGATTTCAGATTATGCCATCACCTATGACGAAACCAAAATCATAGATATGCAGGGCAACGTGAAGATTACCACGGCCGATGGTAAAGTGCTTACTACAGACCAATTGTATTTTGATCAGCAAAATGAGTGGTTTTATACCGAAAAAAACTTTAAATTTACTGATGGGCAGGGCGGCTATTTAGAAGGGCCGGGCCTTGACTTCAGTAAAGATTTCAAAATATTCAATATGCAGCGCAATAGCGGGCAAATTCCCAATGAGGGGCAAAATTAAAACCTATGGCATATCTTAAATACGTATCATACCTGTTCCTGCTATTTGCTATAATATTTACAGCAGTGGGGATATTAAGGCTTACCCACGGCGAAGATGCTTTCATAGATTTTATGTTTGCAGGTATAAGCCTCTTTCTTTTCTTTTTCCGCAGGAGATATTACAAAAAGTTCCGCGACAGGAGCAACGGTAAATAATCACTATGGAAGCGGTAGCCATCATAACATGCCTGTTGTTCTCCGCTTTCTTTTCGGGTATGGAAATAGCATACCTGTCATCCAACAAGGTATATCTTGAGGTTGAAAAAAAGCAGGCTACCATAATTTCAGGTATGCTTAGCCGCCTTACAGCAAACCCATCACAATTCATTACTGCAATGATATTGGGCAACAGCATTGCACTGGTGCTATATGCCTATTATGCCGGCAGCGCTGCCATGCGGTGGGTTTCGGGCTATGGCCTCTCATCATCTTTATTATTGGTAATACAGGTAGCCATTACCTCATTCATCCTACTGCTCACAGCAGAATTTCTTCCTAAAATTCTCTCCAGCATTTACGCTAATACATTAATGAAAGTCCTGGTGGTGCCGGCTTACGGATTTTATACTGTATTCAATCCGCTTTCGCGCGGATTAATTATGCTCACAGATTTTATCCTTGTAAAAGTATTGCATACAAAAGCAGAGAAGCAGCAAGGCTACTTTAGCCGGGGCGAGCTTGGCAATTATATTACCGAACAGCTAACAAATGCGCCTGCGCAGGAAGAGGTAGATTCTGAAATACAGATTTTCCAGAATGCACTGCAATTTTCTGACATGAAAGCCAGGGATATTATGACGCCTCGTACAGATATTTCAGGTATAGAAATCAACAGTACTGTTGACGGGCTGAAACAGCTTTTTATTGCTACAGGCTATTCTAAAATTGTGGTGTACCGCCACAGTATAGATACAGTAGTAGGTTATGTGCACTCTTTTGAGCTTTTTAAAAAGCCTGAAAGTATTGGCTCGGCAATGATTCCGATTGAAGTAGTCCCTGAAACAATTTTAATTAAAGAGCTGCTGGATACACTAACGCGAAGGAGGAAAAGCATGGCCGTTGTACTTGATGAGTACGGGGGCACGGCAGGAATAATAACTGTTGAAGATATTATTGAAGAGCTTTTTGGCGAAATTGAAGACGAACACGATGATGCTGAAGAGCTGCCCGAAAGCCTTCAGGATGACGGGAGTTATTTATTTTCTGCAAGGTTCAGTATTGAATCTATAAATGCTAAATATGGCCTTGGCCTGCCGGAGAGCCCATCTTATTCCACTATAGGCGGGTTGATTGTAAACCTTGCCAACGATATTCCTGAAGAAGGAGAAAAAATTTCTGTGTCAGGTTTTGATATCTTTATTATGAAAGCATCAGGCAATATGATTGAGCTGGTAAAGATTGTGCCTTCAGGCCTTAAATAGTATTTGGTTTACATAATACATAAATCTGCTCACTAATTTGGTTCGGGTAAATTGCACACCTTTATAATCCCTGCAATTTTTTTTCTCATTAACCCTGAAAATATCATTTACTGCTTTTATTATTAAATAGATAATTGTATTTTCGCCCACTGAATTAAATTTTAACATTAAATTACAAATGGCGGTTTTATCAAAAATTAGGCAGCGCTCTATACTTATGATAGGTGTTATAGGCTTTTGCCTTTTGGCATTCATTGTAGGCGACATCATCAATAGCGGAGGTTTCGGAGGCGTGTCAAGGCATGTAGGCAGCGTAAACGGTGAAGATATTCCTGCACAGGATTTCCTCAATAAAGTAAGCAACTTTACAAAAATGCAGCAGGGTGTTAGCGCTACAACAGCCGCAAACCAGATATGGGAGCAGGAGGTTGAAAGCATATTGCTTGAAGAGCGTTATGAAAAAGCCGGTATCAGGGTAGGCAGAGAGCATGTACTTAGCATTTTTGGTATGCAGCTAGGCAATGACCCTCGTTTCCAGAATGCCCTTGGTAAGTTTGACAAGAAGAAGTTTAATGACTTCCTTGCTAATATGAAGGCTACCAACCCTGCACAATATGAAATGATTGAGCGCGATATGCCGCAGTATGAAGCCGCAGCAAAAAGGCAGATATACAACTCAATGCTTAAAGCCGGGTTTATTGTAACCGAGGCTGAAGGCAAAGCAAAATATAAAGATGAAAACGACAAGATAACGTTTGATTATGTTTATGTTCCTTTTTCAACTATCAATGATGACCAGGTAAAGGTTTCTGACCAGGAGCTTATTGATTACATGAAAAAGAACGAGAAGAAATACAAAGCTGAAGCATCACGTGAGCTTGATTTTGTTCTTATAGAAAACAAACCGTCTGCCGCTGATGAAGAGGAGATGAGGAAGAATATTAACAGCTATCTTGCTCCACGTGTTGAATATAACAATGAAACAAAAGCAAACGATACTATTCCCGGGTTTGCCCAGGCAGCAAACGTTGAAGAGTTTGTAAACAAGAATTCAGACATAAAGTATGATACTACTTATGTTGCTAAAAAAGACCTTCCGGTTGAGCATGCTGAAGCTATCTACAATCTTGCTCCGGGACAGGTTTACGGCCCTTATGTTGATAACGGTTACTACAAACTTACACGTGTAACAGGCCGCAAGGCAGGCGCTACCGTAAATGCAAGGCATATACTTATTGCTTACAAAGGTGGTAAAGCCCCTAACCCTGCTATAACAAGGACTAAAGAAGAGGCTAAAGCAAAGGCTGATGGTTTACTGGCGCAGGCTATGGCTAACCCTAATAATTTTGCCGAGCTTGCAAGAACCAATACTGATGACCCGGGCTCTGCAAACAACGGTGGCGAATACCAAAACATTGTGCCAAACCAGATGGTGAAGCCGTTTAACGATTTCGTGTTTAACAACCCTGTTGGTAAAATGGGAGTTGTAGAGACTGACTTTGGTTATCACGTAATATACGTAACAGGTAAGAATGATGGTATACGTGTTGCTACTGTTGCCCAGAAAATTGGTGCAAGTGAAGCAACTGAAGATGAGGCTTTCCGTAAGGCAACAAACATTGAAATGGAAGGCCCGAATAAACCATTTGAAGATCTTGCCAAAACTGCGGGTGTGACAGTGCAGAAAGCAAAAGTTGGCGCTAATGATGAAAATGTACAAGGTGTTGGCATGCAGCGTGAAATTGTAAGATGGACATTCTCTAAAGATACTGAGGAAGGCGACGTTAAGAAGTTTGATGTACCACAGGGCCATGTTGTTGTGAAGCTTAAAACTAAAAACGAAAAAGGCCTTATCCCGATTGAAGATGCTAAGATTACTGTAGCGCCGATCATCCGTAACCAGAAGAAGGCTGAGATGATTCGCAAAAAAATGACAGGTTCTACCCTTGAGGCTGTTGCGCAGAAATCAGGCTCGTCTGTAGCTACTGCAACAGATGTTACATTTGCAGCACCTATGATACCTAACGTTGGCGCCGAGCCGAAAGTTGTAGGTAAAGCATTTGGCCTTGCTGCAGGTAAAACATCTCCCCTAATTGATGGTAACGGGGGCGTATTTATGATTCGCACCAAAGCGAAGACTGATGCTCCTGCATTGCCAAACTATGCGACATATACACAAAGAATGAGGAGTGAAGCCCGTGGCGGCGTACCTTCAAGAATTGTGATGGCGCTTAAGGAAAAGGCAGATATTGAAGATAACAGGTCAGAATTCAATTAAGAAGAATGATTGATATATAAAAAATCCCGGAATTGTGCTCCGGGATTTTTTCATTTATATAAAATCATTTTCTGGTAAGGAATAACAACAGGATATCCTTTTGATTCGAAATAACCAGTAGGGTCATCATCACTTGCAGCGAGAATGAAGTCTCCGCCCCAAGCCCCGAGGCTTTTTACTGTTCCGTAAAAATCCGGAAACAATGATTCTTTTACTGTTTGCATTTGCAGGGCTTTTGCCAATAATGCTGAGTGTTCTTCAAGAAGCTGGCAGAATCGCTCAAAGCTACCGGTAATTGCTGCTTCTTCAATTATTGCATCAGTCTTAATTATGAGCTCAGGAATTTCATCTGCGTTATTTCTGTAGTTTGCTACAGCTTTTTTTGTGTCCTGTTTCTTGTTGAGGTACACAAAATACAGATTATTAGTAAAGTGTGGGTTGAATGTGATTTGCTTTATGTTTGGCAGCCCATTTTTTAGCGAAAACAAGACAGGCATATTATTTTGTGCACAAGCAATATCATAACCGCTCCCCCCAAAGCTTTGCTGTAACAAGTTGAAGGCATCTACTCCAAACCACTGCGCAATATTATTTATGAGTGTTGATGAACTGCCCAGCCCCCACGTCCGTGGAAATGTAAGCTTCGTTTCAACATTAAATCCTACGGCCGTACCAAGCACGCCTGGATTAAGCTTGTGTGCTGCACCTAAAATGTCGATGAGCGTATCCGTTACTTTCTCACCTGAAAGTTGTTTAGAAAGAATGTTTTCAACAGGTATCACCGCTTCAAACCATACAGAACCATCTGCATCATAACTTCTCCAATGAATATTTTTATCATTGGTCTTTTCAACTGACAGGTATTGCCCGTAAACAGTTGGCAGGGCTAGGGCATCACTACCATCAAGAACTGTATATTCTCCCAGTAATAAAAGCTTGCCGTTGCTGTAAAATTCCTGCCTCACATTATTTTCTTATTGCTGCAATATAGTCGGCCACGGCAGCATGAGTTATTGTGTTTTTCTCGAAATGTTTTGCAGCAAGCTCCTTTTCATTTGTATTCGCATGCAGTTGGTTCAACATGTTCATCAGGTGCATTTTCATGTGGCCCTGCTGTATGCCTGTAGTTGTCAATGAACGCACCGCAGCAAAATTTTGTGCAAGTCCGGCTACGGCTACAATCTGCATCAACTCCTCTGCCGAAGGATTGCCAAGCAGCTCTAAAGATAGCTTCACGAGAGGGTGAAGGCTGGTAAGCCCGCCCACAGTACCCAGAGCCAATGGTAGTTCTATAAAATAATGAAAAATATCGTTTTTAATATATGCATGGGTAAGGCTGGTATAGCGTCCCTCTTTCGCAGCATAAGCATGGACCCCGGCTTCTACCGCGCGGAAATCATTACCTGTTGCAACAACTACAGCATCAATACCGTTCATAATCCCTTTATTATGCGTTACAGCGCGGTATGGCTCAATTTCGGCTATGTTTATAGCGGTAACAAACTTTTCTGCAAATTCCTGCGGTGATATACCTGCGTCTTCACACAAATCGGCAACAGGGCATGATACTTCGGCACGGACCACACAGTTTGGGACATAGTTGCTAAGGATGCTCATGATAACTTCCGGCTGCTCATTTGCAGAAAAACCGCCCCAAGCCGCTGCTTCAGACTTCAGTATTTTTGAAAACTGTTCAAGACAGGTGTTTATAAAGTTGGCACCCATGCTATCTTTTGTATTGAAAGTAGCGTGAAGCTGGTAATAATCGGGCATGTCTTTAGTTTTATCCCGCAGCTCAATGTCAAGTATGCCCCCCACCGCGATTGCGCATGTTTTTGGTAACGTCAGCTGTGCCCTCAAAAAATTTAGGTTTAATATTTTCGAAAAACTTCTGAAGTTCTTCGGGATTACCTTCAAATAAAAAATGTACCTGGCCTATTTTTTCGGTATTCAACACCGTTGCTTTAAAGCCGCCACGCTTGCTCCAGAACTTAGCCGCACGTGATGCTGCCGCCACTACCGAGCTTTCCTCAACAGCCATGGGTATCGTGTAGTCGCGCCCGTTTATTGCGAAATTGGGTGCAATGCCAAGCGGCAGGTAAAAGTTGGTAATGGTATTTTCAATGAATTCATCATGCAACTGTTGCAATTGCGGGTCACTGTTCCAGTATTTTTTGATGAGGCCGATAGCCTTTTGCGGTTCGGCGAAGTAATTTTGTGCCAGCCAGTTAA